>DATKUL010000001.1:0-300000 GCA_035530615.1 Candidatus Paceibacterota bacterium | reverse complement strand
AGTTCTCGCCAACAGAGGTTGATCACCCAGCAATTCGCTCTTCCCGGTCAATTTCAAGATTTCCGACTTTGTCAGTTCGAATTCTTCGGTAATCGTGTCTAAGAAGTGGTGAAGTGGCTCTGGCGTCAGGCGCGAAACGTATCGGCGCGCGGTATCCAAATCTGTTTTAGTCAATGTCATTTCGACGTTGCTTATGAATGTGCGGAAAAAGTGCCATTCCCTTAACATCTGCGCGAGGACTTCACTCTTGCCAGATTCACGGGCGGCTTTGATGCCGCTACCAACGCCGAACCAACCTGGGACGATCTGCCGAGATTGAGTCCAGCCAAATACCCAGGGAATCGCACGAAGACCTTCTAGACCAATACTCGCGTCAGGGCGACGAGAAGGACGAGAACCAAGGAAGAGATCCCCAAGTTGTTCAACTGGGGTTGAAGCGTAGAAATACGCGGGTAGATCAGGATGATCGATTAATGTCCGGTATTGCTTGAATGAACTCTCGCTTACGAAGTCCATGCACTCATCCCACTTTTTCAAATCCTCTGGATTTTGACGGGGACCACGGTTGAGAACAGTTGCTTCTAATGCCGCGGCGAGTGTGAGCTCGATGTTCTCTCGCGCAAGTGCGGGAAGAGAATATTTGTCGCTGATGACTTCGCCCTGCTCGGTCATTTTGATCTGGCCGTCGATGGAACCCCAGGGCAGAGCAACGAGTGCGTCATATGTTGGGCCGCCACCGCGACCGACAGAACCACCGCGACCATGGAAGAGGCGCAACTTCACGCCGTACTTCATTGCGACATCGCGGAGTCTGCGCTGTGCGCGATGAATTTCCCACTGGCTAGTTGTGATTCCGGCATCCTTATTGGAATCTGAATATCCCAACATCACTTCTTGTACATCGCCGCGGAGCGCAACAAGTTTTCTGTAGGTGGGTTGGCTCAGAAGTGATTCCAATATGACATCGGCTGAACGGAGTTCGGCTACAGTTTCAAGGAGTGGTGCGAAGCCAATGAGCGCCTTGCCTTTTGCGATGTTGACGAGTCCTGCTTCTTTGGCGAGGACGACTGCCGCAAGAAGGTCATCGCCGTTCTTGGTCATGGAGACGATGTAGGTCTCAATGGATTCAGGGCCGAAGCGATCAATGAGATCGCCGATCGCTTTGAAGGTATCCAATGTCTTTTTGCCTGGAGCATCGAGGCCGTCGGCGAGGTAGTAATAAGGGTGGTCGAGTTCCTTGGCCAGTACGTCGAAGCGTTGTTCTGATGTGAGCTCTTTGTAATTTGGAACTCCGAGTAGTTGGGCAAGTGCGTGATGGTGCGCATTTGCGTGCTCGCGGATATCCATCGTCGCGTGGGTGAGACCGAAAGTTGATACGGCGCGGATTGTGCGCTCAAGCAGGCCGGTGGCGATGAGTTCGCCGCGGTGTTCGAAAAGTGAATCGCGCATGAGGGTGAGGTCTGCGAGAAGTTCGTGAGTGTCTTGGTAATCGCGGTGAGGAACGTGCTCGGTGCCTGCGGCGTGACGGGCACGGGTGAAGTTGAGACGGTGCACGATTGCGGTGGCCTTGAGACGGTAAGGCTCTTCAACGTTTTGCCTGCGGTAGCGCGCTTCGATTTCTGGAATAAGTTTTAAGTCAAGTTTGACGGACTCCTGTAGTTCGCTAGAGGTGCCTGCGATCCGCGTTGATACCGAAAGAAGCTGGCGGATTTCATTCATGGCGGCGAGGGTGACCCGGATTGCGTGACCGACTTGAAGGACCATTGTTTCTCGGGTGACGTCCGGTGTGACATTTGGATTGCCGTCGCGGTCGCCACCGATCCAGGTGCCGAATGAGAGTGGGCGAGATGTGGGTGAAATTTCTACATCCACTCTTCTGAGTTCGCGGGCGAATTCATCGAGGACTTCTGGGACGGTGAGAGTGAAGAGATCATCCAAGTAGAACATTGCGTTCATTGCTTCATCAAGTGGTCTTGGTTGTTCGAGACGGAGTTCGTCGGTCTGCCAGAGGAGATCGACAATTTCACCGAGCCTGCGTGTCTGTACTGATGAATCGTCTTGATCGAGAAGATCTGCGACCTGTCGTAACTTGCTAAGGATGGATCGGCGGGCGGCTTCGGTGGGGTGGGCGGTGAAGACCGGGCGGACCATGAAATCCTCAAGCCAATGTGCAATATCTGCGTTGGTAAATTCGTGACCCGGGGTTGGATTTTTTTGAGCGGCGATGATTTTGTCGACGGCGCGAGATAGCCAAGAGCCGACTGCCTCTCTCTCTGCTGCGAGAAGTCTTGAGCGGTGAACTTGCTCTGCAATGTTGGCCAAGTGAAAGTAGGTGCTGAAGGCTCGTACGAGTTGTACGGATTGATCGACGCTTACGTTGGCCAGGAGTTCTTCTCCACCGCCTTCGCGCACGGCCAGGCGGACTGCTTCGACAAGTTCGAGGAGGGCTATCCCTTCTTGTCGGACGAGTGTCTGTCCCAAGAGGTCGCCGAGTTTGCGGACATCACTGCGGAGTTCAGCGTCATCATTTGCAGGATTGTGCTCGACAGACATGGCTTAATCCTGCCAGGTCTTTGCTATTAGAATGACGCTTGCCCCCTCCGGGTTTTCGGAGTTGGGGCATATTGGCGTTTCATGCCAGGACGGGAGTGGTCAAGTGCGCGGACTTCTTCCTGCTCTGTCTCAGACACCGGACATTGCTGATGCACTCACCGGCACTGGCACATTGGTTGCACCTGCGGCTCTCTATCCATTCCTTCTCGCGATGAAGGCCAGTGAGCATCCTCTCATTGTTGTCACATCATCGAGTCGTGGGGCTGAAGATCTCGCCTCAGAGCTTCGAACTCTGCACGATAACGTCTTTGAATTTCCCGCTTGGGAGACATTGCCCCACGAAAGACTCAGTCCACGCAGCGACACCGTGGCAAAACGGATTCATGTCCTCTATCAAATGGAGAAACTACGACGAGAAGGTGCCTCAATGCATCCGATCATCGTCACACCTTCGCGGGGATTGATTCACCGGTTCATCTCCGATCTTGCCAAGTCTCCCCTGATGGAGTTGGAACGTGGACAAGAGATAGGGCTGGAGAACCTCGTTGTCCATTTATCTGCGCTGGCTTATACGAGGACCGATCTGGTCGAGCGCCGCGGAGAATTCGCGGTGCGCGGCGGAATCGTGGATATCTTCCTGCCTCTCTCCAATCACCCCGTCCGAGTGGATTTCTTTGGCGATGAGATTGAAGAGCTGAGTTATTTTGAAGTCGCAGACCAGCGGAGCTACAAACCTGTCGAAGGCGCACTGCCTATTTATCCCTGTCGCGAACTGCTTTTAACCGCCACGGTCAGGGCGAAGGCGGCGGAATTGCCAGCAAGATATCCAGCGGCCAAAGAGATTTGCGAGCGTCTGGCTGAGGGAATTGTGACGGAGGGGATGGAGTCGCTGATTCCATTGCTGGTGGATAGCCAGGAGAGCATCCTTCATCGGGCATTACCGAATACGGAATTGATCTTTATTGAGGAGGAGCGGATTCGCTCAAGGTCGGCGGATCTGCTTGCCACCAACCAAGAATTTCTTGCTGCCTCATGGTCGAATGCCGCATTTGGGGCAGATGCACCCCTTTATGACGGAGAGGGCACTTACCTCACGTGGGACGAATTGCAGGCGGAGCTTGTTTCTTTAGAAATCGGCTCACGGAATTTCAACTCATTTGGAAGTGATTTGGATGAGGAGACGATTTTTGTTGACTGCTCACCGATAGAGCCGTTGCGTGGCAATACGGATAAAGCAGTCGCAATCATTACTGATTCGCTGTTGCAGAATCACGCTGTTGTCTTCTCGGCACTTGGCGCAGGTATGGCCGAGCGCTTTGCTGACATTTTCCGCAATGCAGATTTGCCGGTGCGGATGGTTGCCGATTTACAGAGCCAGCCATTGCGCGGCACGGTCTATGTCACGACTTCGAAGTTGAGTCACGGTTTCCTTTCACATACTGCATCCCTGCTCTTTATGACCGAGAGAGATCTCTCCGGACATAAGGGAAGCGGGAAGGATGGAGATTCGCTTCCATCGCGCCGTAAGGCGACGATTGATCCGCTGGAATTGAAGGCGGGTGATTACGTTGTTCACGAACAGCACGGAATCGGTCGCTACATCGAATTGGTACACCGCACCGTTGGAACAATCACTCGCGAATACCTTGTTATTGAGTACGCATCGGCAAAGCGCGGACAACCCGGAGATCGCATCTTCGTCCCGACAGATTCATTGGAGCAAGTCAGCAAATATGTGGGTGGTGAAGCACCAACCGTGCACCGCATTGGAAGTGGTGATTGGCAGAAGGCAAAGGGGCGCGCGCGAAAAGCCGTGCGCCAGATCGCGGGCGAACTCATCCGCCTTTATGCCGCACGGACGAGTGCGCCGGGCTTTGCTTTCTCACCTGACACTCCGTGGCAGCGCGAATTGGAGGACGCCTTCTCTTATACGGAGACACCGGATCAGCTTTCAACCATTGAAGAAGTGAAGCGGGATATGGAGCGCCCCTATCCGATGGACCGCATTATCTGCGGCGATGTGGGATATGGAAAGACTGAAATCGCCATCCGGGCCGCCTTTAAAGCCGTGCAAGACGGCAAGCAGGTCGCCGTCTTGGTGCCGACCACGTTGTTGGTGCAGCAGCACACGACAACCTTCGCCGAGCGGTACTCAGGATTCCCAGTGAAAGTCGCCGGCCTTTCGCGCTTCAACACGGCCAAGGAAAGTAAAGACATTCTCAACGAACTCGCTGCCGGATCCATCGATGTGGTCATCGGAACTCATCGCTTGCTCTCCTCTGATGTCACTTTCAGAGATCTCGGTCTTGTCATTGTCGATGAAGAGCAGCGCTTTGGTGTTGAGCAGAAGGAATCGCTGAAGAAGATGCGAACCACTGTTGACGTTCTGGCGATGTCTGCGACTCCGATTCCGCGCACCTTGGAAATGGCAGTGACGGGAATTCGCGAAATGTCGACGATCACGACTCCGCCGGAGGAGCGTCATCCGATTCTTACTTATGTGGGACCGAGTGAAGAGCCGCAGATTGCCGCGGCGATCCGTCGTGAGTTACTTAGGGACGGCCAAGTTTTTTACATTCACAACCGCGTGGAATCCATCGATCGCGCAGCATCGCATCTGCAAGAACTCATTCCGGAAGCACGTATCCGCGTCGCGCACGGACAGATGAGTGAGCACATGCTCGAAGATGTGATCTTGGGATTCTGGGAACGCGACTTCGATGTGTTGGTTTGTACGACAATTGTTGAGAGCGGTCTTGATATCGCTAATGCCAATACCTTGATTGTGGAGCGGGCAGATCGTTTTGGTCTTTCCCAACTTCATCAGTTGCGGGGACGGGTGGGCCGTGGTCGCGAGCGCGCGTACGCCTATTTCCTCTATCCAACCGATCAACCACTGACCGAAGTCGCGTTGGATCGTCTCAAGACAATCGCGGCCAATACTGATCTTGGATCGGGTATGCGAGTGGCGCTGAAGGATCTAGAAATCCGCGGGGCAGGAAATCTCTTGGGTGGCGAACAATCGGGTCATATCGCCGATGTTGGTTTTGACCTCTATATGCGGATGGTGGGCGAGGCGGTTGCGGACTACAAGACCGGGATCATGGAAGTGGAGGATAAGAATCTTGAGTGCAAGGTCGAGCTTCCTATCAATGCTCACCTTTCCCCTGAATATGTGCCGGGTGAGCGCCTGCGTCTTGACCTCTATCGCCGCCTTGCCGATGTCGCATCGCGTGAGCAGGTTGAGGAGATTCGCGCCGAGTTGATAGACCGCTTTGGTGATCTACCTCATGAAGCCGAGGCTCTGCTGGGAGTCGCCACATTGCGTGCCTTGGCCAAGGGGGTCAAACTCACTGAAGTTGTCCTGCAAGGCAAGTATTTACGTATAGGACCAATCAAATTGCCTGAGTCGATGCAACTTCGAATGAATCGGATCTATCCAGGCTCTCTCAATAAACCCGCCACAAATACGGTGCTCGTTGCTCTACCGAGTGCCCAGACATGGGGTCCGTCATCAGGAGGTGTGCAGATGGTGGATACTTCTCTACTGACCTGGGCAACCGAGGCCATTGAGACTTTAGTGAATCCGACGACGCCAATGAAAGCGAGCAAGACGTGAAAAGAATCATCGCCGTAATTACGGTAGCAAGTGCATTAGTACTGACTGGATGCTCGCAGGTCGGTGCCGCCGCAACCGTTGGAGACACCAAGATCACCGAAGCTCAGATACAGAAGAGCATTGATGCCGCCCTTTCCGAACGCAAGCAGGTCGATACCGCAGGGATGCAGTTGGAGACGGGCGCGAACTTCAACCGCAACCAACTCCGTTTCCATCTCATCTCCGTGCTCGTTGGCGAAGTAGTTGCTGACATGAAGATTTCCGTAACCAAGGCCGAGATCGATGCGCGTCGGGCAGAGATCTTGACCCAGCTCGGCGGCGAAGCGAACTTGCCTAAGGCACTAGTTGGCGCAGGAATTGCATCTGCTGATTTTGATGAGTACCTACAACTCATTCTCTACAGTGAGAAGTTGGCCAAGGCAGAAGTTGCTGCTGGTGTTGCAGAAGCCGACACCGGAACCGCCATTCAGAAGTTGGTCGTCGACAAGGCAGAGAAGATTGGCGTAACCGTCAATCCTAAATACGGTAAATGGGATCCAGCCACAGGTGATGTACTTGCACTTGATGCGGCAAGTCCTGCAGCAACTCCCGCACAGACTCCATGACCTCTTCTCACTTGCAACAACTTGTTGCGGTGATGGATCGGCTCCGCTCACCGGGCGGTTGTCCTTGGGATGCAGAGCAGACTCACGAGTCGTTGATCAAGTATCTCTTGGAAGAGTCGTATGAATTTATCGAAGCGGTCGAAACGGGTGACCGTGAAGCGATGCGTGAAGAACTTGGGGATGTGCTTCTCCAAGTTTATTTTCACGCACGCATGGCGCAGGAGCACCCAACCGATCCATTCTCTATTGAGGATGTCGCGCAGACAGTGGCTGAGAAATTGGTCCGTCGTCATCCGCATGTTTTCGGTGAGGTGGAAGATCTTTCCAGCGATCAAGTCCTAGAAAATTGGGAAGCGATCAAAGCTGCAGAGAAAGGTCGCACTTCTGCGGTTGATGGGGTGCCACTTGCTCAACCGGCGCTTCCGCTCGTTTCGAAGTTGCTCTATCGCGCCGAGAAGAATCGTTTGATGCTCGACCTTCCCTCGGTCATTGCCGAACCATCGGAGGCGACCGAAGCTGCCGTTGGTGACGTTCTGCTCGCAACAATCGCGTGGGCAAGTGCGAATAGCATTGACCCAGAAGGAGCATTGAGGTTAGCCGCTCGCCGACTTATCGCTCAGATAGAGGAATTAGAAAGCACGGTAGGATAATTGCTATCAACGTTGATTTTGCGCTCAATTGCGTCCTAATTGATCCACAACATTGACCTGAATTTGATCCAAATTAATATGCCAAATGAATATGACTGAGGAGATACGCAGTGGCCATTATTGAAGTTCTCGGAGCTCGTGAGATTCTTGATTCGCGTGGAAATCCAACTGTCGAAGTTGAGATTGCACTGGAAGATGGCACCCAGGCTCGCGCCGCAGTTCCAAGTGGAGCATCCACCGGCGCTTTCGAGGCAGCCGAACTCCGCGATGGTGGCAAGCGGTATGGCGGCAAGGGCGTAGAGAACGCGGTGGCTTTTATACTCGACGAAATTGCACCAGCAATCATTGGTTTTGATGCACAGGATCAGCGCCTCATCGACGACGAGATGATCGCACTCGATGGAACCCCCAACAAGTCACGCCTGGGTGCCAATGCGATCTTGGGTGTCTCACTTGCAGTAGCAAAGGCCGCTGCTGATAGCGCGGACCTTTCACTCTTCCGTTATTTAGGTGGACCAAACGCGCACGTGCTTCCGGTGCCGATGTTCAACATCCTCAACGGCGGAGCGCATGCAGATACAAATGTTGATATCCAAGAATTCATGGTTGCACCTATCGGTGCAACAACTTTCCGTGAGTCGCTCCAGTGGGGCGCGGAGATCTACCACGCACTCAAATCAGTTTTGAAGAAGCGCGGACTTGCAACCAGCGTCGGTGATGAAGGTGGATTTGCTCCAAACCTGGAGAGCAACCGTGCAGCACTCGACCTCATTGTTGAAGCGATTGCACTTGCGGGTCTCAAGCCCGGCGCAGATGTTGCACTCGCAATGGATGTTGCTGCTACTGAGTTCCATAAGGATGGAAAATATTCTTTCGAGGGTGCGCAGAAGTCTTCATCTGACTTGATCGCCTATTACGCCGAACTCGTCAGTGCGTATCCACTCGTCTCTATCGAAGATCCACTTGATGAAGAGGACTGGAACGGCTGGGCTCAGATGACTTCGGAGTTGGGCTCCAAGGTGCAGATTGTTGGTGATGACTTGTTCGTGACAAATCCGGTTCGCTTAGCCCGCGGTATTGCGAATAACACCGCGAATGCACTTCTCGTGAAGGTCAATCAGATCGGAACATTGTCCGAGACGCTCGATGCAGTCGACATGGCACATCGCGCCAACTACAGCTCGATGCTCTCTCATCGTTCTGGCGAGACCGAGGACACCACCATTGCCGACCTGGCGGTTGCGACAAACTGCGGCCAGATCAAGACTGGTGCACCGGCTCGAAGCGAGCGCGTGGCCAAGTACAACCAACTCCTTCGCATTGAAGAAGAGCTGGGCACGAGCGCTCGCTACGCGGGACGCACGGCTTTTCCTCGCTTTAAGGCATAGATTTCCGATATGGCATCACAGCGCAGCCCGAAATCTCAGACCCGAGGTTCGGGGCGCGCTATGACTTTTGCCCTGGTCCTCTTCATTCTGGCGTGGACCTTGGCCCCTCCGGCGCAGCGGTATTTCGCTCAGAAAGCCCAGATCAACTCGGTGCTGGCGCAAGTGGCATCGAATAATCAGGCTCTCGCGGATGCGGCCAAGGAGTTGGAGAAGTGGCGCGATCCTGAATACATCAAGACGCAGGCCCGCGAACGCCTCCACTTCATCCTGCCCGGCGAACGGCAGTACATCGTGACTGATCCGAGCGAGCCGTCATCTGTGGCACCCACCACTGCGGTGGCAAAAGATATTCCACGCGGTCTTCCTTGGTACAATCGACTCATCGCCTCGATTTCCGAGACAGGTGTCAAGTGAGGCAACCAACCTCGGATGATTTGAAGTGCATTGGAAATCAGTTGGGACGCAAGCCCCGTGACGTGCATGCCATCGCATATCGCTGTCCCTGCGGAAATCCTGCAGTTGTCGAGACGCCTCCGCGTCTGGGCGACGGAACCCCATTCCCAACTTTCTTTTATGCAACCTGCCCGCGACTCACGGGTGCGATTTCAACGCTGGAATCCTCCGGTCTGATGACAGATATGAATCGCCGGTTGGCGATTGATCCGGTACTTGCAGGTGAATATGCCGCCGCCCACGATGATTATTTGGCGGCGCGTGCGGCCCTCGGAATAGTTGTCGATGAGATCGAAGATATTTCGGCGGGCGGAATGCCAGATCGCGTGAAGTGCCTACATTCACTTGTCGCGCATTCACTGGCTACAGGACCTGGAGTAAATCCACTCGGTGATGAAGCCCTCGCACTCTTGCCCAAGTGGTGGCTGGATCAACCCTGCACGGTGGAGGGCGATGAATGAGAGTCGCGGCATTTGATTGCGGAACAAATTCCATACGTTTGCTGATTGCCGATATTGAAGGTAATAACTTTCGGGAGCTTTATCGTGGGATGGAGATTGTCCGCTTGGGACAGGGAGTCGATAAGACAGGACAATTTCATCCGGATGCAATCGCGCGAACACTCAAGGCCGTTGATAACTTCTCCGTCGAACTTCGCCGACGTGGAGTAGAGAAACTTCGTTTCGTCGCCACAAGTGCCACACGTGATGCAAAAAACCGCGATTTATTTCTCGAAGGAGTCCATGACCGACTAGGTATTTATCCAGAAGTCATCTCAGGTGATGAAGAAGCCGCGCTCTCCTTTCAAGGTGCATCCAAAGAATTACCTGCCAATGAAGCACCCTTCCTAGTCGTAGATATTGGCGGCGGGTCAACAGAATTCGTCTTCGGACGCACCGATGTGGAGGCGGCCAAGAGTGTCAATATCGGCTGTGTCCGCATGTCAGAGCGTCATTTTCACTTCGATCCACCGAGTGCCGAAGAGATTGCTCTGGCAACCGCTGATATTGATGCGGCGATCGAAGAGGCAGCAAAAGTGGTTCCAATAAAGAAAGCCAGAACGCTGATTGCAGTGGCCGGTACCGCGACTACAGTGGCAGCAGCAGCCCTGGGCTTAAGTGAGTACGACCCGCGTGCAATTCATCTTTCACGCGTTTCGGCCGAAAGAGTCCATGAGATTTCAAAAGTCTTCTTGGAGATGACTCATGACCGACGCAAAGCCCTTCCCTACATGCACGCGGGTCGAGTCGATGTCATTACCGCTGGCTCCCTCGTCCTTTCTCGGATCATGATTGCGACTGGTGCAGATGAATTTGTCGCCTCCGAAAGTGACATTCTCGACGGAATGGTTTGGTCACTTGCCAAGAGTTAAAAGAACTGACGTGGCAAAAGTCAGTGCACTTTCTCAATCGATTAAGGTCCTCAACGAAAATATTGTCGGCTGCAACGCATGCCCACGATTGGTGCAATGGCGCGAAGAGGTCGCCATCACGAAACGGAAGGCGTACATCGACGAAGATTATTGGGGCAAGCCCGTCACAGGATTTGGCTCCGAAGAACCGCGGATGATCATTGTTGGACTTGCTCCGGGTGCTCATGGGGCGAACCGCACGGGAAGAGTCTTCACGGGGGATTCATCGGGGGATTGGCTCTACGGGTCTTTGTACCGAATCGGAATTGCGAAAATTCCAACAAGTACCTCCAGGGATGACGGACAAGAATTGAAATTCACACGAGTGACAACCGCAGTGAGGTGCGCCCCTCCGGGAAATGCGCCCGAGATTTCCGAGCGCGATACCTGTGCGCCATTCCTGCGCAGGGAACTTGAGTTGTCGATGCCCACTGCCCGCGCTTTTGTTGCCCTCGGCGCTTTCGCTCTGACTGCATTGAGTAAAGCACTAGTCGATCTCGGTCACCCCGTGACAAAGGTGAAATTCGCGCACGGTGTTGAGCTGAAGTACCGCCACGAGGGCGTGGATTACCTCCTTATAGCCAGTTATCACCCCAGCCAGCAGAACACCTTTACGGGCAAACTCACACAGAAACAGTTGGATTCGGTCCTCCAGAAAGCAGGTAGATTTGCTTCCGTTATTGAGTAGCGCAAGTAAATAACGAATGTGGCCCTCGTAGCCCAATGGCAGAGGCAGAGGACTTAAAATCCTCCAAGTGTGGGTTCGACCCCCACCGAGGGCACCAATTTCCGCTGGATGGTGAATCTATACGTTATCTAAGAAGTTGCTGCGCCTGTTTCAGTAATTCTTCCGCACATCTCACTGCGGCATCTGCAGTTAAGAGTATTGGATTAATGGGAGATATTCCTTTCTGCGGTACCGATGACTGGGACAAGACCGCCGCTTCGGACCTGTCTTAGGAATGGAGTGTCCTTATCCCATTCGTGCAGAGTCAGGATCACCGGGTTGACTTCCCACCCAAGTTTTTTCCCGACTAGAGAGCATGCCTTATTGACCTGACGCACATCAGGATTACCCACAACCAAAACATCAACATCATGTGGAATTTTGCCCTCTGTACCCAACAGGCGATGGGCCCATGAGCCAAAAAGAGCGGCCCATTCAATTCCCGGTATGTGGATTAGTTCTCGTTGAAGCAATGGAACAGGACCCGAGAGGACCAGCAAGAGATCGCGAACCGGAGAGAAAAAAGGCGATATACGATTTGGCTCAAAGTAGCGATAGTTTCCAATTCTTTCTTCAGTGATCAATCCTGATTTAAGTAATCGACCAATCTCCCGGTGGACGGTTGGGTAGGGAATTTCGAGGTTGGAACTTAGGTCCTGGACTGAGAATTTTTTCTCCGATAAAAAGAGCGCGGACAGGAGCGTGGCTTGATTCTCCGACCGAAATAAGGGAATTGGAAGCACAGGAGAGGTTCTCATAAAGTGGATAGTACTCTCAACATTATGGATACACTAGTGAGTGGGCTAAATCGAAGTTCAACCGATCCCCACGCTCAATCTCTATGCCTTCTCACAGCAATCTTGCCTCAATTCGGGTGGACGGGAAGATTGCACGACCTACGATTGTTCCACTGTCAATGGAGATTCCATTAGCGGTTAGTCCTACAAGGAGATACGAGTTCTATGCAAAGTTCAAATCCTGTCTTAGGAAAAGCTTTTAACCAACGTGGTTTTGCCGCGATGGGTAATACGGCTACGGCAACTCAGGACACTTCAGCGACTCTCGAGGATCTATACAACGCCCCAGCGGCTTCCTCTCTTCGAACAGGGCGTATGACAATTGATGACGTCGTAACCCGTACCGGAATTCTTTTCGGCATCCTCGTCATTACAGGCGCGGCTGCTTGGACCCTCAACCTGGGCGTCGGCGCTTTGATGCTCGGCTTCTTTGGTGGTTTCGCACTTGCCATGGTCAATGTATTTAGCAAGACGGTCCGTCCAGTACTCATCATGGCCTACGCCGCATTTGAGGGTCTTGCCCTTGGAACATTGAGCCACGTCTACAACACCATCTACCCAGGCATCGTGAGCCAGGCAATTCTCGGCACCTTGGCAGCTTTCGTCGGTGTGCTTATTGCTTACCGCAGTGGTCGCGTACGTGTCACCCCACGTTTCACCCGTATGGTGATGGGTGCCGCAATTGGTTACCTAATACTTGGTCTCGTCAGCATGATCGCTGCAATGTCTGGTGCCGGCGATGGAATGGGTCTCTACGGAGTCTCAGGCCTCGGGCTTCTCCTTGCCCTTGCTGGTGTTGGCATTGCCAGCATCTTCCTGATTCTCGATTTCGATCAGATTCAAAAGGGAATTAACGCCGGTCTTCCTGAGCAAGAATCATGGCGTGCCGGCTTCGGTCTAATGGTCACCGTAGTCTGGCTCTATATGGAGGTCTTGCGCTTGCTCTCCATCCTGCGCAACAATTAAGTGCGACTGGCGCGTTTCAGGCAACTGATACGCCAGCAGTATCGAGATTGAGAAGACTGCTGCACTGACGACAAAAGCGGCGCGGAAAGAGTAGACGTCTGATAAAAATCCGACGGTTATTGGTCCAATGATCATGCCTGCATCTCCGGCCATCTGCCAGAGTGCGATCACTTGGCCGCTCTTTCCGCGAATGATATCGCCAACGATATTTGCCGGAGTTGTCGAGAGAAATGCTCCTCCGAGTCCGGTGACGCACATGGCCGCGAGATACATCCACGGATGAATCGCGAAAATCAAAATGAGCACGCCTGCCATCACCACGGTGGTACCGATACTTAGTGCCACTCGCCTGCCTCGCAGGTCCGAGAGCGTTCCTGCTGGAAGCAGAAGCGCACCTTGAAATAGTGCCGCAAGGGTAAATCCGAGACCGACAATGGCGGTTGTGGAGTGCAGTTCTTCGGTAACAAAGAGGGGCAATATCGAAGAGCGCATTCCGAAGAGAATCCAGTTGGTTACAAAGGCGAGGAGGAGCGCCGTTCGATAAGGCAGCATCTTCAATGCCTCAGCCATTGACAAGTTTGTGCTCTCTTTGATTTTTGGATGTGATGCCGGCTTCCCGGGAGTAAGAAAGAAGTAGCCAGTCGCTCCGGCTAAAAAGAGCGTGATGGAGTAAGTGAAGAAAGGCGCACGTAAAGAGATTGCAGTGAGCACTCCACCAATTGCAGGTCCAGTGATTCCGCCAAGGAGGAAAGAGCCATTATAGATTGATTGAGCCCGACCGCGTTGATCATCAGATACCGAACGCATAATGATGGAAGCGGCTGCGACGGAGAACATGGATGAACCAAGCCCGCCCGCTGAGCGAAAAATCAATAATTGCGTGAAACTATGTGCGAGTGCACAGAGTAAGGTGAAGAACGAAACCATGGTGATTCCAACGGCAAAGACGAGACGTTCGCCAAATCTATCGACCAGTTTTCCAGAGAAGAGACCCGATGAGAATCGCGCGACTGCAAACATCGAGACGATCAGCCCAACAGCGGTATTAGTTGCACCAAAAGATTTTGCGTAGAGGGGCATGGCAGGAACGATGACTCCAAATCCTACTGCGACAAAAAACCCCGCCGTAGTGAGGACCTTTACCTCCCGAGGGAGTCCCGCGAGAACCTTAAATCGACTCAACCAATAGCCTCTCCCGCCGCCTCCTCACGAGCCACCGCGTAATCATGAGATGTACGAAGCGGAAGTTCGCGAAGTGAGAGCGCAATAATGAATCCTAGCGCGGTAATCGGAGCCGCCGTGTAGAAGACGATGTGGAATGCATTTACATATGCATCCAACGCGGTGTTATGGACTACGGACGCAAAATTTTGTGGACTCGCAATAATGCTTGTAACGCCCTTAGGCGAGAGATCCACTCCAGCCATTGCAGCAGGGTCTGATTTCGCCAGGTCGGTGAACCCATTATGCATATAGTGGGCCAGGCGGTTATTGAGAACTGCGCCGAAAATCGCAGAACCAAAGACGCTTCCGAGGGAGCGGAAGAATGTATTAGCGCTCGTTGCAACTCCCATGTCTTGGTAGTCGACTGAATTCTGTAGTGCAATAACAATTGTCTGCATGGATAGACCAAGACCTGCGCCAACGATGATGGCATAAATCGAAAGTTGCCAGTACGGAGTCTCTCTCGTCAAGGTGGACATGAGAAGAATTCCGACGGTCATAATTGCGGTACCGATAACAGGGAATTTTTTGTATTTGCCATGGTGCGTAATGCGTTTTCCGCTGAAAATAGACATGCTGACGATGCCGAGCATCAGTGGAATCAATTTCAGGCCAGCGGTTGTGGCCGTATTTACTTTTACAATCTGCAAGTAAAGAGGCAACATAATGATGGCACCGAACATCCCGGCACCAATGACCGCGCCAAGGATTGAGGTGAGCATAAAGGTGTGGTTTTTGAAGAGTCGCATAGGCAGAATTGGCTCTTTTGCCTTTCCTTCCCAGAGGACGAAAAGAACAGAAAGCACGCCACCCGCCACGAGATAGGAAATGGTGCGCACATCCGCCCAGCCGTTCTCTGGTCCATAAACAGCAATGGCGAGCAAGGTCGTCGTGACTGCAACTACCAAAAGAAGAGCGCCAAAATAATCAATTGAATGCTCGCGTTTTACCTTTGGGATATGGAGTACTGCGGAAGTAATAATTAGAGCAAGAATGCCGAAGGGTAGGTTGATGTAGAAGATCCAACGCCAGCCAGTGATTCCAAGGATGTGCTGATGGTCAGAGAAGAATCCGCCAAGGAGTGGGCCCGCCACGGATGAGAGACCCCATACCGCGCCGAAATAACCCTGGTACTTACCGCGTTCGCGTGGCGGAACAATGTCGCCGATGATGACGAAGGTCAATGCCATGAGACCGCCAGCGCCGAGCCCTTGCAGCGCGCGTGTAGCAATTAGTTGGGACATGTTCTGGGAAAGACCGGCAAGAAGGGAACCGAGCAAAAAAGTAAGAATTGCAAATTGGAACACAACGCGACGGCCGTAGAGATCAGAGATCTTTCCGTAGAGAGGTGTCGAGGCAGTTGAAGTTAAGAGATACGCAGTAACAACCCACGTGTATTCATTTAATCCGTGTAGATCAATAACGATAGTTTTTAGTGCGGTAGAAACAATAGTTTGATCGAGTGCGGCTAATAAAAGACCAGTCATCAAACCGCTCATAATGATCATGATTTCGCGGTGCGTATGAGCTTTTATTGGGGCACCAGTTGCAGAAGAATTAGACAAAAACGTTCCCTCTCATGGAAACAATCGAGTGGAATTGGCGCTACCGAAAGCCAAGACAATGGCCCTACTTTACTCTGATAGGTGTTTCGGGCGCGTTTCGAAATTTAAAGAATACTTACGCGTAAAACTCGGCTTCTAATATGGCAACACTGATCTCACGCTTATTAGGAGCGACATACGTCACTGTCTCGCCAATCTTCTTGCCGAGCACGGCGGCCCCAAGGGGAGAGTTCTCACTGTAGACATCGAGGTCACCGCTGGAAATCTCTCTGGATCCAAGGAGGAATTTCATTTCCTCTCCGCCGATATCGACGGTGATGACCATTCCGGCACCGACAAAGCCTGACTCCCCAACCGGTGGGGCGCCGATATGTGCGTGCTCGAGCATGTGCTTGAGCTGGCGGATCCTTGCCTCCATTTTGCCCTGCTCTTCGCGGGCAGCGTGGTAGCCGCCGTTCTCCTTGAGGTCGCCCTCAGAGCGGGCGATTTCGATCTTCTTAATGATTTCCACACGGCCAGTGCTCTCCAAGAGTTCGAGCTCGGCTTGGAGGCGGTCGGCGGCTTCTTGCGTGAGCCAGGTCTGGGTTGTCATAAGAGGGATAGGTTACTTGGAACTGGTACGACAGCGCGAGATCCCTGCGCTCACAGCCTGAGTCCGCGTGGGAAGGAGGGTGGTCATTTCTACGTGGGCGGTCCCAGGTGGGATCTCATCCTCGATCTCACCGACCACGTTCTTATCCAGATCGTGGGCCACCAGGGTGCAGATTGCCGCCTCCTGCGGGTTGCGACGATCAATCGTGTATCTCACGCTAATGGCGCGGTCGGAGGGAATTGAGAATGAGATGAGAGAACTGCGGACAGCGGGCCGGGAGTGGTGAACCCCTGCCCAGACCAACCAGACACCGCCAAGAATGAGCAGCGCGGCAGCAACGGGTTTCCAACGCACTGGCTTTTGGCCATATCGGTCAGAAAGGTCGAGTTCGGACATGGGATGATTGTTGCAGAGTTAGGGTCATTGTTTTGTATGGAGAAGGGGCGAATATGTCTAAAGATGTTGAAATTGGGGGCGCTGGCTCTCTTACCGTTGCCCTCCTTATGGTCGCAGTAACCTTCTTATTGCGCAGTTTTTATAAGCGTTATACCCGCATGCAGAAGCGCGAGGAAGATGAGTCGAAGTAGTACTCAGCGCGCGCTTGCATATTTAGGTGTTTGCGCCATCGCACTTGCTTTCATAAGTTTAGGAATGTGGCAGTGGAACCGGGCGCAGGACTCTCGCATACTCGTCGTTGTCGATACCAAACTTGTATCCCTCGATTCGATTACAAAGCCACGGATAGCACTTCCAGAAAAAGCAACCTTGCGCCGTGTCTCTGTTGCGGGTACCTACGTTAGAGATTTCAAGGCACCAAACCAAGTGGATGCCAAGGGTCAAAGGCGTGATTGGGGTGTCGGCCTTCTTCAAACCGAAACTGGCGCAGGGATGCTTGTTGTCCGCGGTCTCTGGTCAGACCGTGACCTTCACCCAGTCAATCCCGACGAAAGTGTCATCGTGATCGGCAAGCTCATGCCCCATCAGAGCGATGATCATGCGCTCGCGAGCAGAGGTGTTCTGCCGCGTCTCGATAGCAGTGTCATCGTGGGTCAGACATCGTTAGATCTCTATGACGGCTATGTGATCGCTGAGACCGAAAAGATTGGCCGTATAGAAATCAGCCGAGCGAAGATCGCACCACCCGCACCCAGGACCGCGGTGCCGGGTTTCTACTGGCAGCACGTCTCCTATGTCGTCATCTGGTGGTTCATGGCCCTGGTGGTGCTTTATCTGCCTTTTTATCAACGTAGAGTTGCCCCTAGTGAATTTGAGTCTGTAGAGATCAGGGAAGAGAAAGCGAGCGATAATGGCGCGAACTAGCGATGGAACAGTTCTGCGATTCCGAGTAATGGCAATCATTGCCGGCATCATGTCCCTGCTCCTATGGTTTGCCTACCTTCCAGTTAAATATGTGCATGTGGCATTTTTCGATTTCAGTCCAGATGTTCATAGCAAATTGGTCTGGATTCCCATGGTCCACGGATACCTCTATCCCATCTATGTGATTACCGCGATTCAACTTTCGGTCAAAGCAAAGTGGGCGCTTCCAAAAATGCTGGGATTCATTCTTGCTGGGACACTGCCGATTGCCTCGTTGATTGCTGAACGCCGAGTTGTCGCGCAATTCCTTCCGAAGAAGACACCTAAGCAGATTTGATCTCATCGGTAATGAAACGTAGGTCCTTTTTACGGCGAACTATCAAGTCAATTCTTTATCCGCTCTATGAGCGTCGTCTAGTTCGTGCATTGGATTTCAACCAAACCCCGCATCACGTCGGAGTGATCCTTGACGGTAATCGCCGTTGGGCAAAAGAGAATCCGGATGAGCAAGGTCGTACATCCGCCGCTCGCGGTCACCGTGCGGGAGCACAGAAAATCATTGAATTTCTGGGATGGTGCGAAGAGGCAAAAGTTCGAGTTGTCACGATCTGGCTCTTGTCGACCGAAAACTTTAAGCGATCTGAAGAGGAATTAAGCGCGCTGATCGAAATCATTGGCGATGCGGTTGATAGTTTGCAGGCGACAGGTCGCTGGAATATCAAACCCGTTGGCTCGCTCGAATTATTGCCCGAATCTCTTCGCGGGAAATTGAAGGAATCAAAATCCTCTAACCCAAACGCAATTGAAGTCAATGTTGCCATTGGTTATGGAGGGCGTCGCGAGATCGTTGACGCGGTTAAGGGATATTTGGAAGACGCCGAAAACCACGGAGAGACAATTCATGAGGCAGCCGAAAAAATATCAGTGGATGCAATTGCTGATCACCTCTACACGGCAGGCCAGCCTGATCCAGAGTTGTTGATCCGCACTTCTGGCGAGCAACGCCTGGGCGGATTCTTGCTCTGGCAGAGTGCCCAGTCAGAGTTTTACTTCTGTGAGGCGTACTGGCCCGACTTTAGAAGGGTAGATTTTTTGCGTGCCTTACGCTCCTACTCTCTGCGGCACCGACGCTTTGGTGCCTGAATCCTCCTTCATCTTTTTCCCCAGACTGCGGTATGAAATAGAGACCGCCAGGCAGCACGCAATGATGGTGTATTTGATTTTTGGTATCGACTGAGTTAAAATACATGACATGTCATCAAATGATACAACACTCAATAATCCAACCCTTGTCACTGTTCCTTGTTTCTCAGGAGCTCCTTGGCAACTGGAGAAACTAACTCCTTTAACTGGTCGCCCGATGCGAACTATGAGACTCCCTGAAGACCTTTCCACGGTTGAGGAATATGCAGATTTTGTGGCGCAGGAAGTCTCTGATTTAGATTCATTTGTACTGGCAGGCGACTCCTTCGGAGCTGTTATTAGTTTGGCTTTAGCAACTCGGATGCCCGAAGGACTCCGTGGGTTGATACTCTCTGGTGGTTTTGCCTCCAATCCCTTGCCCGCATGGAAAGGGATTGCAGCAAGTGCCTCTCGCTTTGCCGCGGGTTCTCTATATCGTCAAGGCACGCTTCGTTTCCATGCCTACCAGCTTTCCTCAAAGTTCGATGCGACTTCTGAGTTTCCGCATACACGGAAAGATTATCGGAACCTATTTATTGCCAGCACACCCCGCCTCACTTACAGTTCGAGAGTCAACTCGGTAATCCGTTTTGATGTGCGAAACCTTCTCCCGAAGGTTGCTGTTCCTACGCTCCTTATTACCCCCGAAGATGACAAACTGGTGGGCTCTGAAGCCTCAAGCGACATGCTTCTTGGGATCCCTCGCGTACGAGAAATTACTCTTCCGGGCACTGGTCATATGTTCCGTTTTACGCACCCAAGTCTTTATGGTCAAACAATTGCAGATTTTCTGGACTACGACATTGCATAGCGAAGAAATCATGGGGAAGCGAGTTACATTTAGGCGATGAAGCCAGAGGAGGAATTTCGTTATCTGATTCTTGGGGCTCAGCGAGAAGGGAATCGAATTTTTGCCGAAGCCCTTCAGATTTACGACGTCACCCCTTCACAAGCTGAGGTCATTACGTTGCTTAATGATTATGGTTCACTCTCGCTACTCGAACTCGGGCAACGACTCGTTTGCGAAAGCGGCTCTCCAAGTCGGTTGGTAGATGGATTAGTAAAAGCTGGTTTGGTCGATCGGAAGACAGCCTCTGAAGATCGAAGGCGGGTGGATCTCTCACTTACACGAACTGGGAAAGCCAAAGCAGTTAAGGTTATTAAGGCAGAAGAGGCGATCTATAAAGTTATTCGAACTCTAATACCAGCCAACCAAATTCTGACACTTAACAAAGCCCTACTCGGACTTCTCGCAAATCGATCCTCGGGAGATGCAATCGCACTTCGGCGATCTCAGAGCTAGGTAGTGTTCGACAAGGGGGACTCGCGGTGGGCCACAAGGATGAGCGACTTAGTAATAACGCAACCTGAACTTATCGTCATCGTCGTTTCGGAGTTTGAACTTTTCTTGACGGTGATTGGTCGAGGTGCCTTAGCGCCAAAAGCGGCTGGTAAAAATTCCCCCGCTCATCTTGCAAGTAGCAGTATGAAATAGCCCTAAACTGTGGTATGAAATAGCCCTAAACTGTGGTATGAAACAGCCCTAAACTGCGGTATGATGCCTATTCGTGGCCACGGAACCCAGTTTTCAGCTCTGCCACATGAGAAGGAATACGACGAAGGAAGAGATGGAATACCGCGCACGGGTAGTCGATTCAGAACTGAAAACGCTTTTGAAGTCCAGTGGCGCGGTTCTGATCGAAGGCCCGAAGGCTGTAGGAAAGACAGAAACCGCAAGCAGGTTAGCCAAGAGCCGTGTCTATCTCGACATAGATAAGAATGCGCAAGAAATGGCGAAAATCGACCCTGCTTTGCTACTAACAGGTTCTACGCCGCTGTTGATTGATGAATGGCAAATGGTGCCAGAGATTTGGAACCATGTGAGGAGAGAAGTCGATAATCGACAGATTCTCGGACAGTTCATTCTGACGGGATCGGCAACACCTGCTGATGATGTGACACGGCACTCCGGTGCAGGGCGCTTTTCAAGGTTGCGGATGCGACCAATGACGTTATACGAAATGGGTCAGAGCACGGGAGACATCTCCATCGCAGCATTGTTTGAAGGTGATGAACCCAGAGCCACCGATTCGGGCTTGACATTGAATAATCTGATCGACCGAATATGCATTGGCGGCTGGCCTAAATTTATAGTTCTCGAAGTTAACGAAGCGATGGCAGCTATGCGTTCATACTTAAATGAAATTATTCGAACCGATATAATTTTGTTGAGCGGTAAGACTCACGACCCAGTAAAACTTGAACGAGTACTCCAGTCTCTTGCTCGCAACATAGGAACTGCAGTTAAAGTTGAAACAATTGCTAAAGACACGGGTGGCTCAGAAGGTCAGATTGATCGCCAGACCATTACCCGCTACTTGCATACTTTAGAACAACTGATGATTGTCGAAGATCTCCCTGCTTGGAAACCAGAATTACGATCCAGGGCTACTTTGAGAACAGCTCCCACCCGTTACTTTGTGGATCCGTCATTAGCAGTTGCTGCGTTGAAGGCGTCGCCTAGAAAATTGATAAAAGATCCAAAATTCTTAGGTTTTCTTTTTGAAAGCCTCGTCGTAAGAGATCTTCGCGTCTTTATGCAGAATCTCGGAGGAGGGCTTTCCCACTACCGAGATAGCGAAGATCTTGAAGTAGATGTGATTTTGGAGAGCGATGATGATAAGTGGGCTGCCATAGAAGTGAAACTTGGTAGTGGACAGGTCGATGAGGGAGCCGCAAACTTACTAAAATTTGCTTCCAAGGTGAATACGGATCGTCATGGCTCCCCAACATTTCTTGCGGTCATAACGGCAACTGGTTATGGATACAAACGCCAAGATGGCGTCTATGTTCTGCCAGTAGGAAACTTAAAACCTTAATTACCAGGCGTAGTCCTCGGGGGATGTCTTGTATCCAGGGAAGATTTCATCGAGTTTTGCTAGATCATCGGCGCTGAGATCAATATTTAGCGCACGAAGTGCCGAATCAAATTGTTCCTGTGTCCTTGGTCCAACGATGGTTGCTGTCACTGCTGGTTGAGCGAGGAGCCAGGCAAGTGCCACCTCTCCAGGTTCTTGGTTAATTTGCGCGCAGAAATCTTCGTACGCCTCGACTTTCGAGCGATTCGCTTCGAGTGCTTCAGATGAACGGCCCTGCAGGCGACGACTTCCTTCACTCGCCTTCTTGATAACTCCGCCTAGTAGTCCGCCATGAAGCGGAGACCAGGGCAGGATACCAATTCCGTATTGAAGAGCTGCGGGGATAACTTCTCGTTCGATATCTCGTTGGAAAAGATTGTAAATTGATTGTTCGGAAACAAGTCCCATGAAATTACGCGCCGCCGCTTTCTCCTGTGCCTGGGCTAGATGCCACCCACCAAAATTACTGCTGCCTACATAAAGGATCTTTCCTTGGGCCACAAGCACTTCCATTGCTTGCCATACTTCTTCCCAAGGGGTTGCGCGGTCGATGTGGTGCATCTGATAAAGATCAATGTAATCAGTCTTAAGGCGCTTCAAACTCGCGTCGCAGGCACGGCGAATATTCAGTGCAGAGACACCTTTATTGTTTGGCCAAGCGTCCATCTCTCCATAGAGTTTGGATGCGAGAACTACTTTCTCTCGACGTGCTCCACCCTTTGCAAACCAGTTGCCAATAATCTCCTCTGTGCGACCCCAATGACCGTCTCCGCCATAGCGATTGGCGGTATCAATGAAATTCACTCCACTTGAAATGGCAGCGTCCATAATCGAATGCGCAGTATTTTCATCAGTTTCTGGTCCGAAATTCATTGTTCCTAGACAAATGCGGCTTACAGAGAGTCCTGAACGACCTAGATTCTTATATTTCATGTTCTCAATCTACACAACATGTGGAAGGGAATAAACACTTGGTGGTGCTTACGCCCGCTCCTCCGCAAGTGAATTTCCTCCATCAACCACGATCATCTGGCCCGTTATATAAGAAGCCCCTGGCGAGCAGAGCCAGGCAATCGCGCTGGCAACTTCATCGGGGATTCCCGATCGACCCATAGGTGAAGCGAGTCCATGCCGATATTCGGAATCTGTTTGAGATTCAGTTTCAATCCATCCAGGTGCGACCGCGTTAACGGTGATGCCATGGGTCGCCTCATCGATGGCAAGTGCCCGAACCATTCCCACGAGTGATGCCTTTGATGATGCGTATGCAACGTCATTATGAGTAGCATTCACATTTCCCGTGGTGCTGGAAACCATGACGATTCGGCCATTTGGATGTTGTCGAAGATGAGGCAAGGCAACCTTGGTGACCAAAAATGTAGATTCAACATTTCGCGCAAAAGATTTTCGCCAAGTACCGAGCGAAATAGAATCGATCGAATCGAACTCGCCTTCGGCTTTATCAACGACGCTCGTCATTCCGGCATTATTGATAACGCCATCTAGGCCACCGAGTGTGGCCACCGCGGTTTCCACGAGTGTTATCACTTCGTCGGGATTGGTGAGATCCGCCGTCGCACCAAAGGCGCTCAATTCACTCGCGCGTTCGAGAGCCCGTGGAGAAAGAGATGTAAGGAAGACCGAGGCACCAAGGCCCTTGAGCGCACGAGCAGCGGCGAAACCAATTCCTTGAGAAGAACCAGCCCCGGTTATGAGAAAGCGCTTTCCTGTTAGATCAAACATGACTTGTTCTCCCTAAATTCTTCTTTACCATTAGTCCAACTTACCGATTTTTCTTGGAGTGGGTAATAGTGAGATTTCGGGTTGACTCTTGACTTGGCGTCGTCAGTTCGGAGCGTGAGACTGGTCTCTTTTCGATGAAAAAACGTTATTTTTCAACGTTTTAGAGGCTTTCGTTTCGACACCGCACTAGAAATGTGTGAGACTCATGCGCAAGACAGAGGGTGACCCTCTTTTCGTCTAAGCTCACTCCTAGTGAGTTCTGTTTTCTCTGAGAAGTCAGCCACCTTCTGTCAGCCCGACACAGCGACATTCGCGAGTAGCCGGTTACGACATGGAGGAGAATCATGAAAGCACTTGTTTATGAAGGTCCTGGTAAGAAATCCTGGACGGAAGTACCAGATCCCAAGATTATTCACTCTACAGATGTAATCGTCAAAGTTGATACGACCACCATCTGCGGTACAGATCTACATATTCTTAAAGGCGATGTCCCCGCCGTTACAAAGGGCCGCATTTTAGGTCACGAGGGCGTCGGAACAATTACTGAGATAGGTTCCTCGGTAAGTAGCTTCAAAGTTGGCGATCGAGTAATCATTTCCTGCATCAAATCCTGTGGTCATTGCCCCAATTGCAAGATGGGGTTGTACTCCCATTGCTTGGCCGACGAGGGCGTTTCTGGAATCGGGTGGATCTTTGGACACTTGATTGATGGAACACAGGCCGAATTCGTTCGTGTCCCATTTGCTGACAACTCCCTTTACAAATTGCCTGCAGGTGTTACAGATGAAGAGGGTGTAATGCTCTCCGACATCCTGCCAACTGGCTTTGAAATTGGCGTGCAGTATGGTCAGGTCAAACCAGGAGATGTTGTTGCCGTAATCGGAGCTGGACCTGTTGGTCTTTCTGCGATCGCAACTGCCGGACTTTACGGTGCGGCAAAAGTCATTGCGATTGATCTGGATGCGAACCGTCTTGAGCGCTCAAAAGACTTCGGTGCAACCGATACTGTTCTTTCGGGAACCTCCAACTGGAAAGAGCAAGTGATGGCTCTTACAGATGGCGCTGGTGTTGACGTGGCGATTGAGGCTGTTGGAACACCTCAAACCTTCACCATGGCTAGTGAATTAGTCCGCCCAGGTGGTCATCTGGCCAACGTTGGAGTTCATGGAAAATCTGTAGATCTTCATATTGAAAACCTCTGGATTCAGAACATCACGATCAGCATGGGATTGGTAAATACCAATACCACGCCGATGTTGCTCAAGTTGGTGGCAGAGAAGAAGATCCATGCTGAAAAATTAGTGACGCATCGCTTCACATTTGATCAAATGATTGATGCTTACGACACCTTCTCTCGAGCAGCTGAGACCAAAGCACTTAAGGTAATTATTACTTCTTAGGCAAAAAAGGGAGTTATACTCCGATTGATCCTCCAAAGAGAAGAATGAAATTATGAAGATTCGAAGATTTACCGCACTTACCGGTGTTTCTGCGCTGGTGGCGATGGTTCTCTTAACCGGGTGCGGTAAATCTTTGAGTCCCACTCCTACTCCGACGCCAACGCAGACAGTCACGCCCACCCCGACATCGACCACCTCTGTAAACCCAAGTCCAACTCGCACATCGGGAGCGCTGGCTCAGTATTGGGTTGCCGACACTGCACGGGGTTTTCGTTTGTATCGTGAATTCCTTGGGGTCTATTTCGAACCGGATGCCCTGACGGCGGCGTTGACCAACCTTGTTTCGAAAAAGCCAGTGGATCCAGATTACGTTTCGCTCTGGCCAGCGGACACTAAAATAAATTCGGTAAAGGTGGTGGGCAATCTGGCAACGATTGATCTCACTTTCAGCAAACTCAATGTCGGCGGCGAGGGAGAGTCGCTTGCCATTGCCCAGTTAGTCTGGACAGCAACTGCCGCAAATTACAAAGTCACAAGAGTTGCGATTACAAGAGATGGGAAAACTGTCGAATCACTTGCAGGTCATGTTGACGCGACAAGGCCATTCACTCGCGGTCCCGCCTACGAGGTTGTTGCCCCGGTTTGGATTACCTATCCAGGTGAGGGATATACGGCTTACGTCGATGGATTCACGCTTGAAGGAATGGCATCCACTTTTGAAGCAAATGTTGCATGGAAAGTCTACAAAGACGGAAAGTTAGTCAAGGAAGGATCTACGACAGCGGCAGAAGCCGCCCCCGCATGGACAAAGTGGAGCGTAAAGATTCCTGGACTTTCGCCAGGTAAGTACTTCTTCATGGCTGCGGAATACTCAGCCAAAGATGGATCCCTCGTCGCGCAAGACACGCACAACGCAACTCTTGAGTAATAACTACTTGCAGTACGTACTCGTCGAATCTCCATTTGATAGAGGTAGTTTCGCAACGAGAGCCTTGTCGCTATCGGATAGATAATTTCCCTGATACCAGCAGAGCGAGTACTTCGCATATTTCGCGTCAGCGTTGGAATTAAAATCAGTGGGAACAGCTGGGTTTGGAGCCCTTAAATCCAGAAGGCCGAAGTCAAAGAATGTTCCCATCGCATCAGCTGATGCGGGTGGCGGTATCCCAACGGCGGTGGCGATGACATCGCCCGCTTTAACCGCCACAGGTGGATTGATGTAATTCTCTCTCGAGTCCATTTCGATAGCGGGCGGAAGCTTCTCGAGAATCGCTGCAAATTGCGGCGAAGCGACGTGCAGGTGACCAAGGCGGAGCATAAAACCGCATGGATGAACGATATTTACACCGAATTGATAAGCCCCTTCCGTCTTATATTGCCAAGCAACGCTCACTACTCCGTCAAAGGGGACGCTTATCCTTGTGTTCTCTATGTAGGTTCCGTACGCGGACCAACGGAATCCACCGTGGGGTTTATAACTTCCACCGCGAACTTGCCCTGGTTGAAGAAGTGAAAGTGGTTTTGTGAAATCAAGCAGTGAACCGGCAGGAATAATCGGAAAGGTGCACGCTGGCGGCGTGCCATTTGCAACCCATTTGCCTTGGTTATCCATCCACTCCCATGTCACCTGATTGTTGCTCGAGGCGTTGTTATTAGATGGGTTGTTGCTTGAAGAAGGCGATGGAGTTGGATTGTTCTGACCCGATTGCGATGGAGTCGGTCTGGGCTTTGGCAGAACCTTTTTGGTTGGAATACCTTTAGACCAGATTAATTTCTTACCTGACTTCAAGCAGGTAAAGACATATCCATTACTAGTGACTTTGGTACCCGCTTTTTTGCATGTCGTGCCAGGCTTTGGCGCAGCAGCATCGGCGCTCGCCGTGGCAAGAAGGAAGATAGAGATAGTGAAGAGGGTCAGGGCTGTTTTCGTTCTTGTGAAGCCACCGAGTTTCATCTCTGGACAATAGCCAATTTCTGACTTCAAATAAATCACCGACTGATTAGAGTTCGGCCACCGCTAGGAAACCCGAATTTCGACTCGTCGATTGAGTGCTCTTCCCGCCGCCGTGTTGTTATTGCCGACTGCCTGGGTCTGGGCTCGACCGGCATTCTTAATTGTTATCCCACTGCCAAGGAGCTTTTTTGTCATGTAGTTCTTGACGGCGAGGGCACGATTTCTTGAAAGGACGATCGAGGATGCCTTACTTCCTTGCGTGTCGACATATCCCCAGATTTCCAGTTTTGTATAACCATGCTTCACCATCACTGAGGCTACTTGATCCAGAATCTTGGTGGCGGGCCCAATGAATGCATAGGAATCAGTGTTGAAATTGATATTTGCCAATGAAATAGGGTCCTTTGAGAGTTTCACTGGTGAAGGTGCCGATTTCGAACCATCTTTGCCAACGGCGATTACGTCCACTCGATCTTTTGGCCCGACAAGTGACTTGAGGTTTGCGCTATTGGATTTGCCGGCAAGTATGAATTTTCCATTTTCGTAGAGTTGAAATCCGACCGCGTTTTTTGGCAAGACCGTTAAAAATTGCTGATGGACGGGGACTATCTGGTTGAGCGCAATCTTCTTCGGGGGCGCGGTGTTGGCTATCCTGCCATTGACTATGAGGCTCGGCGGATTCTTCGCTACTACGAACGGAACGAAGGTTGCGTAGAGGATGACATTTTGTGAGAGCAGGAAAGTTCCAGCAACGCGATATGAAGTGCCTGATCCATCCGCTTTAGTATTCCAGCCGTAAAAAGTTTCACCAGTCTCAACTAGATCCCCGGAATTGGTACTGAGAATCAATGTACCTATTCCTGTTGTTGGAGGAGGAGCAGTGCCGCCCGTTGAGCCATTTCCATCGTAGGTAATTGTGAATACCACCTTGGTTCCAGTGGTTGGACTAGCACTCGGGGTTGGCGTAGGGGTTGGCGTAGGGGTTGGCGTTGGCGTTGGCGTCGGAGATGGCGTTGGCGTTGGCGTTGGCGCGAGAGTCCATACGGCCGTGAGGGTTGTGTTTCCGACAATTGTGAAAGTTGCGCCGGGAGAATATGTAACGACGGGGCCAGCACCCCCTCCGGTAGCCCAACCGCCGAATGTATAGCCGGTTTTTAGCAGTCCGTTCTGCCCGAGAACAGTGACTGTCGCACCGTTTGTATATGCACTGCCATCGATCGGTGCGCTACCTCCGGTGTTTCCATTTCCAACGTATGTAACCGTGTAGGTGGTGACTGGAGTCCACACCGCCGTGAGTGTCGTATTTCTAAGGATGGAGAATGAACCACCAGGTGAGTATGTGACGAGCGGGCTGGCTCCTCCACCTGTTTGCCAACCACCAAATGCATAACCAGTTTTATATAAACCGTTCTGTCCCAAGACATTGACGGTGTCACTTGACGCATATGCCCCCGGATCTGAGGGAGGAGTACCACCGGTCTGCCCATTGCCGTTGTATGTGACTGAGTAGGTGGTAGCGATGTAAGTGAAAGATGAATTTTCGCTTCCAAGGTCTGACTGAGCTGAAACAACAACCGTTCCGGCTGCATGAGCCAATGTCACTACCGTGACAGATGTGTCTGATGAGGGTGTGGTACTCAATTCAACGCCATCTATTTTGAGCGAGAAATGTGGAGCAGAAAAACCCGAGCCTGTAATTGTGACGGAAGTGCCACCCGCAGTTGGACCCGAATTTGGCGATACAACGGTAATAGTTACGGTAGCCATGGCGCTCGGTACTCCAACAAAGACTGAAGTGAGAAGACCCAAGACCACTGCCAGCGGAATTGCTCTCTGAAGTCGCAAGATATATTGATTTTTCATGGGTCTCGCTCTTCATAGGGGACTGGGAATTTGCGACAGTACTCCAAAGGGAGTCCAATAGAAGTGAACGGCGCTCTCAGGGAATGAGTCATATGAATTTTGGGTTTCGTTAGAGCGTGTCGCGAATCCTTGAGCGAGTCCTAGTTCTACGGTTTTCTCATCAGGTCCCTACGAGCACAACTACACATGATTCGGAGCCGGTTTGTCCTCTCAGACCAGTAAGAAAACCTACGTCCTCGATACCAGCGTTTTGCTGGCTGACCCAGGTGCGCTCACCCGATTTGCCGAACATGAAGTCATCATCCCGATCGTCGTTATCGGAGAGTTAGAGACCAAACGCGACCACCCCGAACTTGGATTTTTTGCCCGCGCTGCCCTGCGCGCCCTCGATGACCTGCGGGTTACCCATGGACGCCTCGACCAGCCAATCCGCGTTACCCCCGCAGGTGGGACCCTTTCGGTCGAACTCAACCATTCCGACCTCAGCTCTCTGCCACAGGGGTTCCTCCGCGATGGGAGCAACGACTCTCGCATTCTGGCCATCGCCCGCAACCTCATGGCCGATGGCCGGACCGTGATTCTGGTCAGCAAGGATCTACCCCTGCGAGTCAAGGCCTCGGCCGTCGGGGTCGAAGCCCAGGAGTACTTGGCCGAACTCGCGGCCTCCAGCGGGTGGACCGGGATGACTGAACTTAGCGTCGGGGCCAGTCTTATCGACGACCTCTATTCCTCGGACAGAGCCGAACACGAAATTGCCCAGAGCCTGCCCTGCCATACCGGTGTCGTCCTTCACTCCGAAAAAGGCAGCGCACTGGCGCGGGTGACCCCAGAAAAGAATTTGCAGTTGGTCCGAGGTGACCGAACCGCCTTTGGGCTCCACGGTAGAAGTGCCGAACAACGAGTCGCCTTGGATTTACTTCTCGATCCGGAAATCGGAATTGTTTCAATGGGCGGCCGCGCCGGAACCGGCAAGAGTGCACTGGCACTCTGTGCCGGACTCGAGGCAGTGATGGAGAGACGTCAACAGAAAAAGGTCCTTGTCTTCCGTCCGCTCTATCCAGTCGGCGGACAGGAGCTCGGATACTTGCCCGGAAGTGAAGGCGAAAAAATGTCGCCATGGGCGCAGGCAGTTTTTGACACACTGGGCGCGCTGGTAAGTCAGGCAGTAATCGATGAAATTCTTGATCGTGGTCTGATTGAAGTTCTGCCTCTGACTCACATCCGTGGTCGTTCACTTCACGACTCGTATGTCATCGTTGATGAAGCTCAATCCCTGGAAAGAGGCGTCTTGCTAACCGTCCTGTCTCGGATTGGGCAGGGGTCCAGGGTGGTCCTGACCCACGATGTCGCCCAACGGGACAACTTGCGAGTGGGTCGCCACGATGGCGTCGTTGCAGTAGTGGAAACATTGAAAGGGCATCCGCTTTTTGCTCACGTCACCTTGACCCGGAGCGAGCGCTCGCCGATTGCCGCCCTAGTCACCGAACTTCTGGAGGGACCGATCACGACCTAAGTCGGCTTTGGTCAGGTGTGGAAGATTCGTCTGAGGATTCGGCAGTCACCCATTGGCACCAATTGGCCAGAAAAAGGTTCAAGAACAACTTCACACTCACATTTCGGACATATTGGACTTCCCCCTGTGCGACCTGGGGTTTTAATTATCCACAGAGGATGATCTTTTTTAAAAATTGTGGCGTATGCGTAAATAGATTTGCACTCATCAGCCCATCTTGCGACCCTAAAGCCCTTCCCCCAACCCCTCAAGCCCAATTCGGGCTCCTATCGGGTTGACCGGACAGCGATAGATGCACTGAAAGGAGAGTGACGATGAAGAGTTTGAGGAACCGATTGACCAAGATCGCCACTGTCAAAGGCCACCTGCGCCGACTTATCAACCGTTCCATTGGCGCCTGGTTGAGTATTGCCGCCCTTATTTTGGTGGCCAGTATCCAGCCCAGTGCCAGCGCCCTGGAATTTCCCATGGTCGGCCGCGTAGTTCTCCCTGACTCGGCCGCACTGACTGCTGTCCCGATTACGACCGAAGCCCTTTTCACGCAACTGCGTACCAAAGCCCTGGTCTCCTCCGATGAGATTGCCCAAGCATCCCTTGAGAGTGCTCGAGTTGAAATGGCGCGAACTCAATTTGGCGCGCAAACCGTGGCCAAGACGATTATGGCGGAGGAGTACGACTGGAATACCTATCAGTTCGGATGCCTCAAAACTTTGTGGACTTACGAGAGCCACTGGAATTACCGGGCGCATAATTACAGTTCTGGCGCACATGGGATTCCACAAGCGCTACCTGCCAGCAAGATGGAGACGATCGCCACTGACTGGCGGACCAACCCCTTGACGCAGATCCGTTGGGGACTGCATTACATCGATGTTCGATACGACACCCCTTGCAGGGCCCTCTCCAAATTTGGTAGGAGCAACTCGTACTAACTGCCAACCGATAAGAGCGGTTAATTAAGAGGTAGGTCCCTTACCGATCGACAGAGGCTTTGAGGTCTCGGCGTAGAAATCATTGCCCTTATCGTCGATGACAATGAAGGCCGGGAAGTCTACAATCTCAATTTTCCAGACAGCTTCCATTCCGAGATCCTCGTAATCCAGGACTTCCACTTTCTTAATGCAATCCTGGGCGAGGCGAGCGGCTGGGCCGCCAATAGAACCGAGATAGAAACCCCCATAGGTTTTGCAGGCATCGGCCACCGCCTTGGAGCGGTTGCCCTTGGCTAACATCACCAGAGATCCGCCCTGGGATTGGAAGTATTCGACGTAGGAATCCATCCGCCCGGCGGTGGTTGGGCCGAAGGAGCCGGAGGCATAGCCTGTCGGCGTCTTGGCCGGTCCGGCGTAGTAGACCGGGTAATCACGGAAATAGCTTGGCATTGACTCGCCTGCATCCATTGCCGCCTTGATCTTGGCGTGGACCATATCTCGCGCTACTACGAGGGTTCCGGACAGAGAGAGTCGGGTCTTGACGGGGTACTTGCGCAGTTCGGCTCGGACCTTATCCATCCCTTGGTTGAGGTCAATCTTGACGACATTTTCATCGCCTTCTATGAGATGGGCTGTGGTCGGGTCGGGCAGAAAGTGAGCTGGTTCGCGCTCCAGGTTTTCGAGGAAGATCCCATCCTTGGTGATCTTGGCCTTTGCCTGGCGGTCAGCCGAACAGGAAACTGCAATGGCGATCGGAAGTGATGCACCGTGTCGAGGCAGACGAATGACCCGAACATCATGGCAGAAGTACTTGCCACCAAATTGTGCGCCAATGCCCAGAGTCCGCGTGAGTTTGAGAACTTCCTGCTCCATCTCAAGATCGCGGAAGCCGTGCGCGTCCTTGGCGTCCCCCGTTGTCGGGAGGGAATCGAGATATTTGGTGCTGGCCAACTTTGACGTCTTCACGGTGTATTCGGCGCTTGTGCCACCGATGACTATTGCTAAGTGGTACGGAGGGCAGGCAGAGGTGCCGAGTGATCGCAATTTCTCTTCGAGCCAGACGTAGAAACTCTTTGGATTGAGGATCGCTCTGGTTTCTTGGTAAAGGAAAGATTTGTTGGCACTTCCGCCGCCTTTCGCGATGAAGAGAAATGAGTACTCATCAGGATGATCCGTGTCGGCATAAATCTCAACCTGGGCCGGCAGATTATTTCCGGTGTTCTTCTCTTCCCACATCGTTATGGGAGCCATCTGCGAATACCGCAAATTAAGGCGGGTGTAAGCGTTGTAAATTCCTTCCGCAATCGCTTTCTCATCTTTTGTCTCTGTTAGGACGTGCTGACCTTTCTTGCCCATGACAATCGCAGTTCCGGTGTCCTGGCACATCGGAAGAACGCCACCAGCAGAAATGTTGGCGTTCTTCAATAGGTCTAGAGCGACGAAGCGATCATTGGGCGAACTCTCTGGATCATCGAGAATATTTGACAACTGCTGCAAGTGGGCACTTCTTAGATAATGTGAAATATCGTGCATCGCAACTTCAGAGAGATGAGTAATCGCTTCCGGACTGACTTGGAGAAATTCCTTATCGCCGAGTCGAACGGTTGATACGCCGGCGGAGCCAAGTGAGCGATATTCAGTCTTGTCTTTGCCTAGCGGAAGAATGTCCGAGTATGTAAATTCTGGGCTCATGAGTTTGGCTTAATCCCTTCGAGTTTTGCGCGCGCACCATCTAGCCATTCTTGGCAGATATTTGCTAATTCTTCGCCGCGTTGCCAGAGTGCCAGTGATTCCTCAAGGGTGGCGCCTCCAGTTTCGAGGTTATTTACTACCTGCATTAATTCATCTCTGGCGGCTTCATACGACAATTTGTTATCAGTTGTTTTTCCAGCGGACTTCTCAGTGGCCATGGAGCAAATCTACTCTCAACTTTGCGTTACAACCGCACCGATTTCACCCAGAGCAAGGCGGAGGCGGAGTTTCTCTCCGACCGCAAGATCCTTGGGATCTCGCGCAATCCGACCATCCAAAAGTTGAACCACGGCGTATCCGCGATCAAGGGTGGACTGTGGTGAGAGTGAGCGAACTCGTGCATAAATATGGAGTAATTCTTCGCGAGCCAGATTGAGGGCATGGATGGTGCTGCGGTGTGATCTATCACGCAATCCTTGGATTACGTCTGCTCGTGAGGTGACCAGCACCATCGGCTCTTTTATAACTGGGCGCTCTTTCAAGGATTCAATCCGACCGGATTCAAGTTCGATGAAACTGGAGAGGTGGCGATATGCCCGCGCCCGCAACTGATTGATCATTACAAATTCTTCTTCAATATCCGGAACAACTTTCTTGGCCGCATCAGTCGGCGTTGATGCTCGGACGTCGGCGACCAGGTCGAGAAGTGGCGCATCCTGCTCATGGCCGATGGCACTCACGATGGGCGTCTCACACGACGCCGCCAGTCGGACCAATCCCTCATCCGAAAATGGCAGGAGGTCTTCGAAAGAGCCGCCACCGCGGGTGATGATGATGACATCGACTTCTGAATTTGCTTCGAGTTCGCGAAGGGCCGCAGATACCTCTATTACTGCCGCTGATCCTTGGACGGCTACTTCACGGATTTCAAACTGAACTGCCGGCCAGCGACGTTTGGCATTCTCTACAACATCTTTTTCGGCGGCGCTATTTCTCCCGCAGATCAGGCCAACGCGTCGGGGCAGAAGCGGAAGCTCTTTTTTTAGATCCAGCGCAAATAATCCTTCGGAGGCAAGGAGTTGTTTGAGGTGTTCAAGGCGAGCAAGTAATTCACCGATTCCGATCTGTCTGATCTCTTTCACCGAGAGCCCGAGAGATCCATTTTTTGTGTAGAAGGAAACCTTGGCCAGCATCACAACTCGCGCATTGGGCGGAAGGGGCGAGACGGGAGCCAGGACGGTTCGGTGGCACATTACTGAAAGGCTCATGTCGACGCTGGTGTCTCGCAGGCGCATAAAGGCCATGCCAGCGCGTTCGTTAATTTCTGAGATTTCGCCCTCGATCCAGATGGGACCTAACCGATCTACGTATCCTTTAAGGGCTTCGGAAACTACGCGTACTGGGGCGGGGGATTCGGCTGAAGTTTCGAGCACGAAGTGATCCTAATAGACTCGCGCCATGTCAAAGAAGGTTCTGCTCGCGGCTCCCCGTGGATACTGCGCGGGCGTGGATCGCGCAGTGATCTCGGTGGAGAAGGCACTTGATCTATACGGCGCCCCGGTTTATGTCCGCAAGCAAATTGTCCATAACAAGCATGTGGTTGCCACTTTGGAAGCGCGGGGCGCGATATTTGTCGAGGAGACCGACCAGGTCCCGGAAGGCGCCTTGGTGGTTTTCTCGGCTCATGGAGTCTCTCCGCAAGTTCATATTGATGCTGCTGCACGAAACCTACGGACAATTGACGCAACGTGCCCTTTGGTGACCAAGGTCCACCACGAAGCGAAGCGGTTTGCATCTGAAGATATTGAGATTTTGCTTATCGGACACGAAGGTCACGAAGAGGTGGAAGGCACGGCTGGCGAAGCTGTGGGCAAAGTCCAGTTAATTGACGGACTTGAACACATTCAAGATATTAAAGTGAAAGACGAGAAGAAGGTGGCCTGGCTTTCGCAGACCACATTGAGCGTTGATGAAACCCTAGAAACGGTGCGGGCTCTGCGCGAGCGATTCCCCGACATTATTGATCCACCCAGTGATGACATTTGCTACGCGACTCAGAACCGCCAGGTTGCGATCAAGGAGATCGCACCGCGGGCTGACTTGGTCCTCGTTGTTGGGTCGACCAACTCCTCAAACTCTGTGCGCCTGGTGGAGGTTGCCAAGGAGTACGGCACTCCACATGCTTATTTGATCGATTTCGCAGCAGAGGCCAAAGATGAGTGGCTTGTCGGTGTGGATACGGTCGGCGTCACGAGTGGTGCGTCGGTCCCGGAGATATTGGTGAGGGACCTCCTGACTTGGTTGGCCGAGCGCGGCTTTGGCGAGATTGAGACCGTCACAGCGAAGGAGGAGTCTTTACTTTTTGCGCTGCCTCCCGAACTTCGCAAAGATCTCAAAGCAGCGGGTCAGGAGAAGATCACCCACACTCGCTAGTTGCGCAAGTTCTGAGAAGAACTACCTGGCATGTGGAACATGTGGGCGCGGACCGGCTCCAACATTTCCGTATCGGTGATTGGTAATCGAGACACTCTGCTCCAGGAGCCAGCGCGGCATTTCGACGAGACCGTTCTGCGCGAGCGGACGTGAATCAACACTGACTCCCATTTCTAGGAATCTTAGTGTCGGAGGATTTGAATGTGCGAGCCAACGGACTTTCTCCTTTGAACCAATTCTGGAAATCAATTCGTCCTCGGTTTCAATCCGTGCCGATGGACAGAGTGGGGTCTTTTCTGAAGCACTGAATTCGATCGAAGTTGCACTCTCTTTAATGACCCAATTGATGTAGGTAATCCACTCTTTTGAAACCGCCGAATCGATCCGTACCACGATACCGCGTCGAGATGGAAGATGGCGTTGATAGTTTCGCTCGACATTGAGACCAGCGCGATCAATTGCGTTATCACCGATGGAGTTCCACCATCTCTCTGATGTCGAGATGGTGTCGAAGGACGAGGAGAGTGAATCCCAATTGCGGAGATTGTTGAGGTAGTTAGGACCGCCGGCTTTTGAGGTTGGCCCCACGCTACTGCGCTTCCAACCGCCAAATGGTTGACGATTGACGACGGCACCAGTGATGCCGCGGTTAACATAAAGATTTCCCGCCTCAACTTCGGCAATCCACTTTTCGCACTCTCGCTCATCAAGTGAGTGCACTCCCGCTGTTAATCCGTAAGGCACTGTGTTCTGCCAGTGAAGGGCAGTCTCAAAGTCGGGAGCAGCCATAACTCCAAGAACAGGGCCGAACCATTCATTTTGATGACTCCACGATCCTGGTGTTACCCCTAACTTCACGCCGGGGCTCCAGAGATGCCCAGTTGCATCCAACTGCTTTGGAGCAACCAGCCAACTTTCTCCATCATCAAGGGTGGTGAATGCACGAAGTAGCGAACCTGTTGGAGGATGGATGATGGGACCTACGGCCGTTGAATAATTTCTTCCAGCACCAACACTCAAACTCTCCACTGCATCTTTGAGTTGTGCGAAGAAGGCGGGATTTTCGTAGATGCTCTTCTCGACGATCGCCAAACTAGCGGCGCTGCATTTCTGTCCGGCGTGACCAAATGCAGATTGGACGAGATCTTTCACGGCGCTATCAATATCGGCACTTGCCGATATGAGAATTGCATTCTTTCCACTTGTCTCAGCCATGAGGCGAATCTCTGGCTTCCATGAAGTAAACATTGCCGCAGTATCAAAGGAACCGGTGAGGATGACTCCATTGACACCCTTATGTGCCACAAGGTGTTTGCCATCTTCATCATCGCGGGTCGTCACAAACTGAAGTACTTGCCGCGGCACTCCGGCTCGCCAGAGTTGATTGACGATCTGCCACGCGGTGGCGACGCTCTCAGGAGCAGGCTTGAGGATCACGGCATTTCCGGCCGCGAGTGCGGCGCAGACGCCACCCATTGGAATCGCGTACGGGAAGTTCCATGGTGGCACAACAAGTACGACTCCAAGGGGCGTGGATCCTTCAAATCGGTTGAGGGCAGAAAGGGCGTAATAGCGGGCAAAATCAATACCTTCACTTACCTCAGGATCCCCTTCAGAGACCGTTTTCCCCGAGTCGCGTGACATGAGAGCAATGGTCTCTGCCCGCTCGCGTTCCATCAGTTGTGCGGCCTCGCCAAATATCTTGGCTCGTCCCTTTGCACCCAGTGATTCCCACGCAGCAATACTTATGTGAGCGGTTGAAACTGCTAGATTGATATCGCTTCTATTCGCGATGGAGTATGTGTACCAAGGCTTTCCGTTCTCACTTGGGTCCGTTCCCTCTTCTCTTTCAGTTCGGAAAATCTCCTCTCCATTGATTTGAAGCGGAATGCGAAAACCGAGGTCCATGTATTTTTGAACGTATGCCGATTCGAGGTCGGCTCGAAACTTTGGATTGGTCGCATCTCCATCGCTCTGATTGCGGAAATGTTCTTCATCGAAAGATTTCAAACTATCCTCTCTGATCAAGAGATGTCTACGCGACTTGGTGGAGACTGGGTGGCGCTTGGCCACCGATTCGAGGAAGCGTTTTTCTTGCTCTTTGTACTGATCGTTGTTGAGTTCCATATCAAAGGAAGCGCGCAGGTAATTCTCGCTCGAGGTGTTCTCATCGAGACGACGGACGAGGTATGCGACAGCTGCTGGAAAGTCATCATGCTTAGTGACTGGCGTGTAGAGGAGGACGCTACCCGTTTGGGCCGCAACCGCGAGAGCTTCGGCATTTGCCATTCCCTCGAGCATTTCAATATCTAATTGATCGAGGACTCCACGGACCTTTGCCACTTCGATCGCCCACGCCAGGTGGAAGAGGTTGTGGCTGGCAATTCCGATCCGTACTGCTTTGGAATGGTCCGAGCTGAGTGCGACGTCGATAAGACGTGCGTAACTCGCATCCACATCCGATTTGGTCGGGTAGGGAGCTGGCACCCATCCATGGAGTTCGGCTTCGGCCTTCTCCATGGCCAAATTTGCCCCTTTTACCAGGCGAATCTTGATTGTGCCACCGCTTTTGGCGAATCGCGCTTGCGCCCAAGTGACGAGGTCGGCGAAAACGCTGTGCGACTCAGGAAGATAGGCCTGCAGCACGATGCCTGCGTTGATTTGCGCGAATTCAGGCTCGCTGAGCAATTTTTTGAAAACTGCAACCGTGATTTCAAGGTCTCGGAATTCTTCCATATCCAGATTGATAAAAGTATCTGTCCTCAATGCCGCGCGATAAAGATCTCTCAATCTCTCCGAGACGCGCTCGATTGAGCCGAGGTAATCAATGGTAATCAACTGGCTAGCAATCGAGGAGATTTTCACGGAAGCGTAATTGACTTCAGGGCGTTGGATCATTTCGATGACCGATGCAAGACGCTGCTTCGCCTCATGCTCACCAAGAACTGCTTCACCTAAGACATTTATGTTGAGTCGAGCCTCTTCCTTATTCCGCTTATTGATATGGCGACTCAGAAGTGAATTTTCAGCTGGGAGAATGATTCCGTTTGCTGCCATGCGGACCCGCTTATGCACGACCTTCATAACGAGCGTTGGGAAAAAATAGGACATGAGACTTGCCGCTTTGATGCCAATGTAGTCGAATGTTCCAAGGCCGGAGCGGCTCGCAGTCTTGGCACTCCTGCGCAGAGTGCGCGCTGCGTGTTTCATCGAACTCATCCGCATTACTTCGTCAGTCAGCGACATTGTGAGTGCGACTGCTGCAGGATCCTCCAGGAGGCGAGCAAATCGCTTTCGGTTTGTTTGGTCTCGTCGATTTCTTCTCTGATTAGATTTGGTGAGGAGTTCGGCAACTAATGAAGTAGTGCTCTGTGCGAGGTGGTCGATATCACCACGTGTTTCAAACGGCTTTGACAACGCTGTCATCCCTTCTTACATGGCAATACTAGGTCTTATTTCAGTGGCCTATCTCGGGTCCATAGAAAAAGACCAGAGGTCCTCACATTCGAGGTCCTCTGGTCTTTTCTAATTACTTATGCGGAGACTGTGCTCTTGACTTTCATTTTTACCCAGAAAGCAAAAGCCAGGCTGGCTACGCCAAGTGCGCCAATGCCAAACCAGCCGCCTACATTGCCGAGCCAATAGAACAATCCCGTCATTGGGTTGGCGCCGTCGACGAGAGAGGAAATGGTTCCGCCAGTTGTATTCTCGAATCCAGATTCAACAGCCACTGAGGTGAGAGTTGGCCCAATTGCAGTGGCGATGAATAAGCCAGCACCGATTGCAATTGCTCCGCCGACTACAGCGCGAATGATGTTTCCACGGAAAATCGGAACCATCAGTGCGACAATGAACGGAATGGTCGCTAAGTCAACCAGCGGTAGCACCTTGTTTCCAAGAGGAGCTAAGGCGATCGCAGTCAATAGACTTACTGGAACGAGAATAAGTGAGGTTGCAATAACGGCGGGTTGTCCAATCACTACTGCAGAATCCAAGCCGATGTAGAACTTACGACCAGGGAAGCGCTTCTGCACGAAATTGCGGGCAGCCTCGGAGATAGGCATTAGACCTTCCATCAAGATTGCGACCATTCGCGGAAGTAGCAACATGACTGCGGCCAAGTTGATACCAAGGCCAAGAATCTTGATGATGTCAGTGCGTGGGTCGCTTAAGCCAAAGCCAGCGATTCCGAGAAGCAATCCAATACCAAGACCCAGCATCATGGATTCACCAAAAATTCCGAAGCGTTTTTGAATTGAATCCGGATCTGCTTTGAGATCCCTAAATCCGGGGATGCGGTCGAAAACCCAGTTCAGCGGGAATGCCAGAAGCGCATATGGGGCGGAAGTTCCGTGTGGAAAAGATATATCCGGATAGTCGTAGTGCGCCTGAATCCGTGGCGCGGCCCAGTCGGCCAAAGCCAGGGTAAGAACCATCGCGATGCACGCAGTTGCAATTCCCTTGGCATAACTATGGGTGATGCTTCCGACCAGGCCACCGATGAATGCGAAGTGCCAATAGTTCCAAAGGTCAATATCAAATGTCTTTGTTAGTCCTAAAAAGAGTAGAACTACATTGAGTAGCAGGCAGACTGGGATGATAATTGCACCCACTTTAGAACCAAAGGCAATGGCGGCACTTGCCGGCCAGCCGACATCGACGATACTGAGGTCCACATTAAATCGATGGGCAAGGCCCTCTGCGGCTGGACCCACTTGGCCAAAGAGCAGGCCGATAATGAGATTAATGCCGATAAAGCCGATTCCGATCAGGATACCTGCTCGGAAAGCACGAGGTAATTTTTCGCCGAGTGCGACGCCAAATATCGTAATCAGAATCGGAAGTGCGATTGATGCGCCTAGATCTAGAAAGAGTTTACTTATTGCTTCAAGAGTTCCGTTCATTTTTCTCCTCGTTGAGTTGTCTGCTAACGGGAAATTCGAGTTAGCTCAATGCTTGCGCAATCTTCTCCAAGGTTGCTTCAACACCAACTCCAGTTAAGAAAGGCAAGCCTTGGATAACGGGAATGTTTACTTTCGATGGAATTGGAGTTGTGGCAACGATCAGGTCGTAACCTTCGATTCCTCGCACAATATCCATGACTTTGCCTTGGGACACTTCGACAGGAATTTTTCTTGTTGCGCAAAATTCTCGAATCTTAATTGCAACAACTGTTGAGGTAGCAATTCCCGTTCCACAAATCACCAAGATTTTTTTCGTCATAGATACCTCCATGCATCGAACAATCGGCGTGGGTTATTCTGCTTTTTAGTGTATTACAACCCTGTTCTCGTGAGCGCTATCCTGAGTCCCATGTCGGCAACCCCAAAATTCTTAAGCGGATTCTGCGCTACCTCGCTAGATGTGATTTCAGCGGCCGATGCCCTAGGAAAGATTGCTACTAGCGGGTACAAGTTGGATTTGGTGGAGCAATCTTGGCTCGCCGCAGTGGTGGATAGGGAGAAAGAGTTTCCGACTGGCCTGCCAACGCCCATTCCTGTTGCAATTCCTCATACAGATTCAATTCACGTGAAAGCCAGTGGGATCGGATTCTTTCGGTTAGCCCAACCGGTTACTTTTGGCGAAATGGGATCAACTGATGGCACAGTAGAAGTTTCAATCATCATCCCGCTTCTCATCACTGATCCGAAGGAGCAAGTTGATCTACTGATGAAGGTAGTTACGGCGGTGCAAGATCTTGATTTTATGAAGAAACTGATGGAAGTTGAGGACCCTCAAGAGATAGAAACATTCTTTAACTCCAGGCTGCAATCCGGGAATTAGCGTTCGAACTCTCTTGGTTGAGAGCCTACGGGGCTACTACCACTTTTCTAGACGTCGTCAGTTCTTCGATGAAATCCAAGTCGATGGCAACACCGATGCCAGGTTCGGTAGGAACTCGCAAGCGACCGTGTTCCATTACAAATGGTGTGGTGATATCCCGGTGGTAATAACGTGATGATGCACTTGTATCTCCGGGAAGTGTGAACCCAGGAAGTGATGCGAGGGCAACATTGGCCGCACGACCTATTCCTGTTTCCAACATTCCACCACACCAGACCGCAATATTGTTTTCTACGCAGAGGTCATGAATCTTTATCGATTCGAGATAACCTCCGACTCGGCCTGGCTTAACATTGATAATTGTCGTGGCCTTTAAGGCGAGCGCATCTCTTGCTGATTCGAGCGAAGTAATTGATTCATCCAAGCAGATTGGTGTGGCAACTTCCTTAGCCAACATTGCATGCCCGAGGATGTCATGTTCATCCAGCGGTTGCTCAATTAACAAGAGACTAAATGGATCAAGTTCTTTGAGGTGTGCGCTGTCGGCACGTGTGTAAGCCTGATTTGCATCCACCTGTAATGGAATATCTGGCCACATCTCTCGGATCACTCGGACAGGCTCAATATCCCAGCCCGGCTCTATTTTTAGCTTGATTCGACGGTAGCCCTCAGAGATGTAGAGGGAGACTTCTTCCACCAATTTGTCGATCGTCGGTGTGATTCCAACTGAGACTCCGCAATCCACCTCGTCGCGGGACGAACCTAAGTAGGAACCGAAAGAGATGCCTTCCAATTTCAACTGTGCATCCAAGATCGCACTTTCAACGCTGGCTTTGGACATCTGGTGACCAAGGAACGGCCTGAGTACATCAGCGACTTCTTCGGCCCGGATATCTCCGTACTCGAAAATCTTGGGCAAGAGAAAACGCTCCATGACATCTTGGCTTGCGTGCGTGTATTCGGGCGAGTAGAGGGGTTCGGACATGGCGACGCACTCCGACCATCCTTCCGCGCCTTCATGTGTGGTTATTTTCATTAAGAGCAGTTCGCGTTCGTACTGTGTGCCGAAAGAAGTGCGGAAAGGTCTCACTAGTGGCAATTTAATAATGCGCAATTCGACATCTTTGATCCGCATTTACTTCGCCCTTTCTTCTGTTTGACTATTTGCCTGGTTTGTAACCAAGTAGGCACCATCTTGAGTAAAGCCAGAAATGTGCCAATCGGATTCGAGTCGTGGATGAAGTTCGGCGCGAAGTGCCAAGCGCCACTCAAGAGCGAGAGCATTGTCTTGCGATCGGATTTCAATAATGTCGTTGGGTAGGTAGCACAGAACTTGCGGTTGAGATGGATCTATCTCATGGCGGATTGGTCTTCCATCAATGTTGGAAAGTGCGACTGGGATCCCATCTGCACGTTTCTCAAGATTTCGGGAACTCGCCGCCGCAAGTGTTGATTCAGAGAGAAGATCCCATCTGGCAATGATGCGGTCTGTTGGATCGCCAGCATTCAGCGCGTCGGGAAGTTCGCCGTAAAAATTAGGAAAGTATTCAAAGGCCTGAACGCCTAGTTTTACGAGGTTGAGGCGTGCATTCCGTCTTACAAGTGGATCAAAAGTCCATGTAATCACTTCGTATCCGTGTTCCAACGCCCAGGCACGTTGGTGCCATTTCAGTGTGCTCCCAATACTTCGATCACGAAACCTCTCTTTCACTGCAGCCATATGTGAGTGGAGGTGGAGGTGGCGATGCTCATCGACCCCGGGAAACGCGAATACTGCACCAACAATTTCACCTTCGACAAAAACGCCGGAAACGTACGTTCCGTTATGTACCATCGCCTGAAGTAAATTCGCAGTGATTTGTATGCCTTCATCTGTTGGCCAGACTTCATCGAAGATTCGCCGGGCTAAGTTCTGCTCGTCGACCCCCTTGAGAACTCGGATTGATACGCCGGTGGCCGCGCTTTTTTCAGTTGCTATAGCAGCAGCGCGAGCAACCACATTCTGGTCCATGACGCCATGGTAGGTCACAGAGCACATCCTTTTGATAGCGGACAGCCAAGGCATCCTGCGAATCCGCAGTCTTTTGGGGGAACGTACCGATTCAATTCTCCAGAATGGATCATTGTGTCAACGATCAAGTCGACTATGCCAGGGTCTAAAAGTGTGATCACAGCAATTTCACGTCGTGTTGAAGCTCCCGACCTGTAAGCGGCGAGTACGAGTTTTTGAGGGGTGGACATCAGAACAGCAACCTGCCGGTTTGAAAGACAGCAACTGCCAAGAGCCACGCAATGGCAAGTTGAGATACAACTCCCGTGAGAGCCCATTTCATGCCAAACTCTCGACGTTGAGCCGCCACCGTTGCAACGCACGGTGTGTAACTCGTTAAGAAAATTAGGAATGCGAGAACTGCGGCGCTGGAATGTCCAGAACTCGATCGTTCAAAGTCGCGTTGAAGTTCTTTTCCAAGATCCGAAATTATGAGTTGGCGATTGGGTGAATCCACCGAATAATTTTGGGCCCAGGAAGAAATTACAACTTCTTTTGCGACGAAGCCTGTGACGAGGGCGCCGGCGGTATGCCAATCAGCGAATCCTGCCGGAGCGAAGAGTGGGGTTATGCCCTTTGCGATTGCGCCGTAGGCACTTTCGTTTACTGGTGTATTGCCAAATTGATGGTCGCCGCCGATTGGAATGGCCATCAAAATCCAAATTGCCACAACCGTGATTACAACAATCCCACCGACCTCTTTGAGAAAACCTCTGACCCGCAGCCAGGCATCGGCAAAAACGAAAGTAGTTGTGGGAAGTCGGTAGGGAGGTAGTTCAATTAATAGCGGCTCACGCGTAGCACCCCTGATGAAAGTGAGTTTTAAGAAGAGCGCAAAGAGAATCACCAAAGTGATTGAGACGATATACATACCAAAAACCACGGTCCCGGCGTTTTTCCCAAAGAAAATGCCTGCCACAAATATGTAGACGGCCAGGCGGGCGGAGCACGCGGTGAACGGAACTGATAAGCCTACGATGAGTCGATGTCGAGCATCTGAGAGTGCTCGAGTTGCACTCACCGCTGGAACATTGCAGCCAAATCCGACTATGAGTGGCAGTAATGCTTTTCCGGGCAAGCCTGCAAAGCGCATCACCCGATCGGATACAACAGCCGCGCGAGCCATATACCCAGAGTCTTCCAGCAAGCTAAGGAGTAGGAACATAGTGCTCATTACGGGTAAGAAAGTAAGCAAAGTGCCGACTCCGCTGATTACCCCATCGACGATCAATCCTCTGAGCCAAGGAATGGGAGTGAGAGCGCTCTCTATCGGAGGCACGACCACTCCTGAAATAAATGAGGATATCCAATTTTGAAATGGCGAAGCGAGAGTGGTTGTTGATTGGAAGACAATCCAAAGCACACCTAGAAGAGTGAGTGCTCCCGAGAATGGTGCCGTGAGAAAACGGTCGACTCGGTCTGAAAGCGTAGGGCGCGTGCTGGTTCGTGTTACTGCTGAAGTGATGAGATCGCTCACAAAGTTAATTCGTTGATCGTCATCGAGGGGTAGAGATGGCGTAGTCGTGTCGATCTCATGTGATTTTAATTGTGCAAGAGTTTGAGTCAGGAGTTCTTCGAGCCCCGCGGTTCCATTCTTTGAACGCGGCAGTACCGCGACCACTTTGGTATCTAAGCCACGAGAAAGGGCCTCGATGTCGACGTGAATTCCGCGCCTGCGTGCAATGTCGGTCATGGTTAGTGCTACGACCATTGGTTTATTGAGTTCCTTGAGTTGGGAGACCAAGAAGAGACATCGTGCGATGTTGGATGCATCGACGATGGCAACAATGAGATCTAGGTCATCCTCCATGAGAATGTCGTGGGTAAGTTCTTCATCGGGGGATGTGGGAGAAAGGCTAGAAATCCCGGGAAGATCAAGAATACGAAACTCTTCTCCGTTGATGACAATATCGGCCGAGCCAACCTCCACCGTCGTGGCTGGCCAGTTACCCATCTTGCGATGAATTCCCGAAATGCGAGAGAAGAGGGTGGACTTTCCGACATTTGGCCGACCTACGAGAGCGACCAACGGTGTTTTGAGGGCGGTCGCAGGATGCTTATTCTGATCACACGATGAGCACATATCTCGGGCTACCGATCTCGCTCAAGAGATGTAATCACAGGTAATTTTTTCTGCTAAGTCGTAACCCAGAACGAGGCGAGTGTCATCTACTTTGACTAGGAAGCCGCGAGATGAAGTTCGACCGACCAGTTCGATGTTCGCCCCAGCTCGGATTCCGCTGGATCGAAGTCGGTTTAGGTGCCTGTCATCACCGATGGTAACGACAACCGCTCGCCTGTTCTGCTCCATAGCCGTCATGTTCATAGCCAAACGGTAATGGAGAAATTGATTTAAGTGATGAAAGTGTTGCGTAAATAACACTTCCTCCGGGTTTAGGCTACCCAGCATGAAGGCAATCAGAGTTGAGCATTTCGGTGGTCCTGAAGTCATGGAGTACGTCGATTGTGCAGATCCAGTTCCATCTGCAAACGAAGAGTTGATTACGGTCACATCCATTGGAGTGAATTACGCGGATACTCACCAGATCGAAAATAGTTATCGCGTTCCGCAGACCCTCCCATTATTCCCGGGGCTTGAGGTTGTTGGAACGACACCATCTGGAAAGAGGGTTTTGGCTTCAGTATCTGGCGGATATGCGCAGAAGGCTGTTGCGAATCGCGATCAATGCGTTGACATTCCTGACGGTGTGAGTGACGAGCAGGCGCTCGCGATGTTGGTTCAGGGAACCACTGCTTGGCACATTTTGAAAACGGTAGGACACATCAAACCCGGTGAGTCAGTGGTGGTCCATGCTGCGGCTGGAGGTGTCGGCACGGTCTCAGTACAACTTGCGAAGATGTGGGGGACACGGGTGATAGCAGTTGCATCTTCAATCGATAAGCGAGAGTTGGCGAAGTCTTTGGGAGCCGACGCAACCGTCGATGCCAATTCTGAAGATCTTGGCGCTGCGATCTTGGCGGCCAATGATGGCAAGAGAGTGGACATGGTTTTGGAAATGGTGGGCGGGAAGACATTTGATGCCAGCCTCGCCGTGCTTGCTCCCTTTGGCCGACTCGTCACATTTGGATCTGCCTCGCGAGTTCCGGCAACTCCTATTGCTCCCACTGCTCTTCTCGCCGGAACAAAAACCGTGGCAGGTTTCTGGCTCGGCAACTGCTTTGGAAATCCAGCGCTAGTCAACGACGTGATCATCGAACTTTTCAAACTTATTGAGGCAGGCAAACTCCGCCCGGTCGTCGGGCCGATCTTCCCGTTGAGCCAAGCAACTGAGGCGCTTCGCCAAGTTCTTGCCCGAAAGACGACAGGAAAGGTGACTCTCAATCCCGCTCTTTAAGCCTGCAATTTTCTGATTGGTGAGTACAGCCTGTACGCTGACCCACATTCAGTGCCCCCCTAGCTCAGTTGGTAGAGCGTTTCCATGGTAAGGAAAAGGTCAACGGTTCGATTCCGTTGGGGGGCTCGGCGGGGTAGCTCAGCTTGGTAGAGCAAGCGGCTCATAATCGCTGTGTCGCCGGTTCAAATCCGGCCTCCGCTACGAGTAAATGTTCACAGATACCCTAAAAGGTGTTTGTGGGCTGTCTCCACCGAATGTTACCTTTGTCTTAATAACACCCGCCACGCCTCTCTACGATGCGCACCAGGCGGGTTTCTATTTCTTAGGATCATGGTTTAACAAAAAGCCTCTAAACACTGCTGAAATGATTCAGCGATTTATTTCGCGCGGTATGAATATACGAGATAGATCAACCGCAGTCATTGCCATTCAGCGGTACGTACTCGGGCGACGTCTCTGAGCAGTGCGCTCTACTCCTTGTGGCAGTGGATCATCCACTTGCCTAATTTTACACGACGAGTTGGCGGAGCCGTTGAACATCAGATTCAATTCGATCAAGCGCAGTTGCAACGGAGTCTTCACGCGTCGCATTGAGCCCGTCAACGATCCATCCTCGTAGTAGTGCGGATGAAGGCAGATCAAGTTTTCGCGCCAACTCTTCGATCGCAGCCACATCCGTGGGGGTGAGCCTGACGGCAACCGGGATCGATTGGTTTGGTTTAGTGAATTTGGCGCTTTTGGGTATCGGTAGATCCCGAGTCCGTTCGGCTTCTTCCGCGATTGCCTTTAATTCGCGGGGTACCTTCTGATTGCGCGTCATCACGATGCCCCTTCTCGATAGATTCTTCGGTCGGTGCTGTTTGCTCTCCATCCGTTTACCCCCCACCAGCCGCCGTTGATCTTGGGAACCAAGATGAGGACGATAACCGCATAGAGCGAAGGTGAATAGCCAATCAATCGTGCACTTCGTCCGCTCTGACTTTTCGGATCAGGGTAGAAAAGAAGTGCATTCGGATCCTCAACTACTTCTCCCGCTGCTTGGAGGTCAACTCCGTGGTTGACCCACATGTGCCATTCCCCGTAGATCCAGGAAATCTCCCGAATCATGTTTCTAGTTTACAATTGTAAACAATTATGTCAAATCTAATTTGCCATTCAGTGTTTCGTTTTCGCATGACCTGAGGCTAGGGAAATGGCGTACTTCAGGATTTTGTTTTCCCCAGGCGCACGACCCGACTCTTCGAGACTGGCGTGCCCTACGTTTTCCGAATTCGGTTTACTGAACTTTAGGCGGTTTGTTTGCTTTCAAGGTGCATCCTTTCATATTCAACCTGCAGGAAGCGGCACTTCAAACTTCCTATCTTCAATTTGCAGAGGCATAGCCAGGACTAGTTCCAGAGGTTCTGGCTATTCTAAGTCCAGCAGATTGGACATAGAATAGCCAGAAACAGCTATTTCACGCGGGACTAAACGCAACTGGCAAACGGATGCTACTATTCCTATGTCCAACCAACTGGACATAATGCTTGAGCAAGGGCGGTAGTTTCTATGAACCTATTGGATAGACCACTAGCTCTTTTTTATGACGCTACGCGTGCGCGCGTGCTGGATGTGCTGCTCTCTAATCGCAGCGCCCTGAGCGGAAGAGCCATCGCCCGTCAGGCTGACTTGTCACCAACAACAACCAACGGCGCACTTGGCGATCTAGCCACTCATGGCATCGTCAAATCGAAAACCAAGGGCAGGGCTCATCTTTGGACTCTCCAAGAGGACAACGCCCTTGTGGTGCAAATGCAAGGTTTTGCCAGAATTCAAGACAAGCTGGCGGGCCAACTTGTAGTGGATGCGTTGGGTTCAGAACCAGTATCTGTGATGCTCTTCGGCTCTGCCGCTAGAGGTGAATCGGGGCCTAAAAGCGACGTGGATCTCCTTGTAATTGCAAAGGACCATAAGCAAGGGCAGGACTTTCGACGTCGTGCCTATAAGGCGAGTACGGCACTTCGACAAAAGGTTGGCCGACCAGTGGAAATCACCGTGGTTGAGCGTGACTCAATTACAAAGAGCGAAATCGGGGATTTCATCGGGCAGGTGGCCAGGGATGGGCGAACTCTGCGTGGAAAGAAATTGACGGAACTCGCCCTGTGAGCTGGTAGCGCAGTCAAGCGGTGTTTTAGCCCCAAATAACTCATTCTTATGTCAGGTTAAGGGCGGATTTCGCGTCCTACGGTGCTGTCGGCTACCCTGACCCTCTCAAGTAAACGAACCAGAACTAGGAGCAAGTCATGGCAAGCAAGAGTGCGGACGTCCGTCCAAAGATCACCATGGCCTGCATCGAGTGCAAAGAGCGGAACTACATCACCAAGAAGAACCGCCGCAACGATCCTGACCGTCTAGAACTGAAGAAGTTCTGCCCACGCTGTAAGGCAGCAACAGTCCACCGCGAAACTCGCTAATGCTCAATCCCGATTCCGTCGGGCGCACATTTCACGGTGCGGAGTCAGTTTCTGTCACAGCTTCTGAAATCGCAGATTTTGCCGCGGTCATTGGCGAGAGCGATACCAGCGTTGCCCCTCCCACATTCTCGATCCGCATCACCCTTGCGCAATCCCAATCCATTCTCTCTGACCCTAGTGTCGGCCTGGACTGGTCCCGCGTTGTCCATGGGGATCAGAGATTTGAAATCTATCGGCCGATAATTGCTGGCGATGTTTTCCGTTGTTCGTCGACGATCGAAAACTCCAAGTCGGTGGCGGGCAATGAGATTGTGACCGTTCGATCGGATCTCCACTCTGGCAAAGAGTTGGTTGTTTCTTCCTGGTCAACCTTGGTGGTGCGCGCATGATAAATGTTGGTGACCGAATAGACGAGCGTGTCTTCTGGATTGATCGCGAATTACTAAAGAAGTACGCCGATGCCAGCGGAGATCAGAACCCGATTCATCAGGATGAAGTTTTTGCCAAATCAGTCGGGCTTCCAGATGTAATCGCCCACGGAATGTTGACGATGGCACTGGTCGGCAAGTTTGTCTCGGATTGGGCCGGCGATCCGGCGAAGGTAAAAGAATTTTCTGCGCGATTTACCAAACCTGTCGTCGTGCCTGCCGGCGAGAAAGTTGATCTCACCGTCTCGGCAACCGTGGCAGAGATTTCGGAAAATGGAATCCAACTCAATATTCTCGCGACATCAGGTGGTGTAAAAGTTTTAGGCATGACAAAGGCGTTGGTAGCAAGGTCATGAACATTCCAGAGGAGATCTGGAAACTCGGCGAAGAAAGACTGGCGGCAAGGGAAGCGAGAGATTTTGTGCTCGCGGATCGTTTAAGAGATCAGCTTGCCGAATTGGGTTGGGAAATCTTTGACCAAGCAGGATCTTTTGAACTGCGCGAGAAACTCAAATACACAGTTATTGAAAACCTGCGTGCGATGACTTCAATTATTGAGCCCGGCGAGATTGCAATCGCAATGATTATTCAAGGCTTTGAAGAAGACGCGGTTACAACCGTTCAATCGATCCGCCAATTCACCGATGTGCCTATTGTTCTGCTCTCGCTGGACGAGGTCGGCCCACTTGTCGATGTTATTGATGCGAAAACTCTGGTTCTTAAGGTCATTGAAGAGTGTGGCTGGGGTCCTGCCGCTAATTCGCTCCTTCAAAATATTCCCTCCCAATTCCTCATCATTATGGATCCTTCCACGCGGTTTTTAGGAGATGCGATTACCCCCGTCCTTGCTCAGTTGAAGGAAGGCACCTTCTCTGGTGTGGGCTGGAAGGGCGGGCTCATCAATGTGAATGACGAGTGGCGCTCCGTCGACGACAAGGGACCAGGCGAGGTTGACGTTCTCTTTAGTTATTTCCTTGCTCTGGATCGACAGGCGGCCATTGACGTCGGTGGATTTAACGCACGAGCTCTCTACTATCGAAATGCAGATATCGAATTCTCGCTGAGGATGCGGCACGCAGGGGGACACCTGCTCCAAATGGATTTGCCGCTGATGCAAGATCGTCACCATGGATACCACGATGTGGATCCAGACTTTCGCGAAGTTCAATCGAAGAAGAATTACGATCGTATCCTTGAGCGATTCCGCGGAAAGAATGCAATCTTGAGTCTACGTAGGTAGCCTTTCATACATGGACCAACTTTCCGACTACACCAGTCTTCGCGTGGGTGGCCCCGCACAAGAAATCGTCAATGCATCAAATGAGGCAGAAATTATTTCTGCGGTTCAAGCTGCTGATGCTGCCGGCAAGCGCGTCCTTATCTTGGGAAGTGGAACGAATGTTCTGGTAAGCGATGCCGGATTTGATGGTGTCGTTATTCATGTTTCAAGTGCCAAAGTCGAAAGCGAAGTAGATGCGTGTAGTGGTGCGACTCTGACTATTGGTGCTGGGGAAGTCTGGGATAGCTTTGTTGAAACCACTATTGCTCGTGGATACGCCGGGCTAGAAACATTAAGTGGAATTCCAGGCACAGTTGGGGCCGCTCCCATTCAGAACATTGGCGCGTATGGGCACGAAGCCTCTGAATTCATCACTCGTGTGAGAACTTATGATCGGAAAGAGAAGCAAATTCGAACATTTACAAATGGGGAGTGTGAATTTTCTTATCGGAATTCGAGGTTCAAAGCAGAGCGTGATCGCTATGTCATTCTTGATGTCGGATTCCAATTGCGCATCGGGGAGATGTCCTCGCCTATTCTCTATGCCGAACTCGCGACTGCACTCGGTATTTCTGTTGGCGAAAAAGCGAATGTCATTGCGACTCGTGAAGCCACTCTTAGGCTGCGCGCGAGTAAGGGAATGCTTCTTAATCCCTCAGATCACGATTCGTGGTCAGCGGGTTCTTTCTTTACCAATCCAATTATTTCGGCAGAGGCTTCAGAGAAACTCCCCTCAGAAGCACCTCGTTGGGTGCAAGAAGACGGGCAGGTAAAGACCTCAGCGGCTTGGTTGATGGAACACGCAGGGGTACATAAAGGAGATGCGCACTCGGGTGCACGAATTTCAAGCAAGCATGTACTGGCATTAACAAATTCGGGCAATGCAACCGCTGCAGATATTGCGGCCCTGGCTAAAGAGGCACAAGAGAAAGTCCGTGCAGTTTTTGGGATTGATTTGGTGCCAGAAGTAAACCTGGTGGGCTTGACCCTTAACTAAAACCTCAATTTAAACTGAAGTCACTGGATTTCAGCGATCAGCTTCTTAATTCGCCCGATTCCTTCCACAATATCTTCATCGCTTAACGCGTAGGAGAAGCGAAGATATCCGGAAGGTCCAAAAGCTTCTCCAGGTACCACAGCAACTTCCACTTCTTCAAGAATAAGCGTTGCAAGTTCGGCCGAAGTCTGTGGAGTTTTGCCGCGAATTGTCTTGCCCAGTACTCCTCTTATGGAGGGATAGGCATAAAAAGCGCCTTGGGGAGTCGGGCATTCAAATCCTGGAATCTCATTGAGAAGGCCAACAATCAATTTTCGTCGACGGTCAAATGCCTCGCCCATCCTGTGAACGGCCGAGAGATCACCGGTGAGCGCGGCGATCGCAGCTCGTTGGGAAATGTTTGAGACGTTACTTGAAAGATGTGACTGCAAGTTGGTTGCAGCCTTGATGACATCCTTAGGTCCGATCATCCAACCCACGCGCCAACCGGTCATTGCATAAGTCTTTGCAACTCCGTTGAGAATGATGATGTGGTTTGCAAGTGTAGGAACCACAACCGGCAAGCTTGGTGCAATCGCGCCGTCATAGAGAAGGTGCTCGTAAATCTCATCCGAAATAATCCAGATGCCGTGTTTAACTGCCCACTCGCCGATTGCTTTCACATGATCTGGCGGATAGACCGATCCGGTTGGGTTGCTTGGTGAGCAGAAGAGCAAGACCTTTGTCTTTGGAGTTCGGGCTGCTTCAAGTTGTTCGACGGTGACCAAGTAGTTCTGTGATTCATCTGCAAAAACTTCGACAGGAATTCCGCCGGCTAACTTGATTGCCTCTGGGTATGTGGTCCAGTAAGGGGCGGGCAATAGAACTTCATCGCCATCATCGACAATTGTTGCGAAGGCTTGATAGACGGCTTGCTTTCCGCCGTTGGTTACAAGTACTTGGTCGGCAGTAATTTCATAATTCGAATCACGCTTGGTTTTTGCGACAATTGCATTGCGAAGTTCTGGTAATCCTGCTGTTGGTGTGTAGCGATGGTTTGCGGCAACGCTGGCTGAGGCAATTGCTGCGCTCACGATGTAATCGGGGGTAGGAAAGTCTGGCTCTCCAGCGCCAAATCCAATGACGGGACGCCCGGCGGCCTTGAGAGCCTTCGCCTTTGCGTCCACCGCCAGGGTCGCTGATTCTGCAATGGCTGCGATTCGGGAGGAGATTCGTTGGGCGCTCATAGTGGTAAGTCTGCCGTACTCTGGCCCGCTCCCGATCCCTGGTTTTGGTCGGGTCTGGTCGGATCTGCCTTGATCCAGGCGCGAGTTAGACCCAAGCGCGCTTCACGCTCTACACTCTGCCTCCTGACGTTTATGGTCTTTTGCCATGCCGTCTGAAGGGCAGTAGCTCAACTGGCCAGAGTTCCGGTCTCCAAAACCGGCGGTTGGGGGTTCAAGTCCCTCCTGCCCTGCCAAACTCGAAAGAGTGTAACGAGATCGAACTAGTGAAAGGAAAGGCCCACGATGACTGATGTGGTTGCGTCCCACGAGGAGAAGAAAGCTGGTCTCTTCGCGCGCATTGGCCTTTTCTACCGCCAAGTAATTGCAGAGCTTCGCAAAGTAGTCTGGCCAACACGCAAAATGTTGACCACTTACACCGCCGTTGTTCTCGTGTTCGTGTCCTTCATCATCGCCGTTGTTTCGCTTCTCGATCTGGTTTTAACCAAGATCGTCTTCTTGGTATTTGGATAAGGAAGCATTATGTCTGAGGAAAAGACTGACGCCTTCGCGGCTGCGCTCGCAGCGGCCACGGTTGAACCAGTTGTCGCGCCGGTAGTTGTTGCCGCTGAGGTTGCTGAAGAAAAAGAGGCAATTAACGCTGAAGTTTCGGAGGGTGGCCTCGTAACCGAACTTCAAACGGAAGAGGCTGATGCGGTCGAAGCCGCAGAGATTGCGGCTACTGAAGAAGGCACTGAAGAGGCCACTGATGAAGACGATGAGAACGACCCCAACGCGGAATTCCGGCGTGCACTTCGCACTGCTGCAGGAGATTGGTATGTAGTCCACTCTTACGCAGGCTATGAGAAGAAGGTCAAGGCAAATCTTCAGAACCGTATTCAGTCACTCAATATGGAAGATTTCATTTTCCAGATTGAAGTTCCTGAAGAAGAAGTGACTGAGATCAAGAACGGAGTGCGCAAGCAGGTTAAGCGCAACATCTACCCAGGTTATGTTCTTGTCCGTCTGGACCTCACTGATGAGTCTTGGTCTGCAGTTCGTAACACTCCTGGCGTGACCGGGTTTGTTGGAAACGCGCACCACCCAAGTCCGCTGACTTTCGATGAAGTAGAGAAGATTCTTGCTCCACGTCCAGTGAAGAAGTCTGACAAGCCTGAGATTCGCGTGGTTGATTTCCAAGTTGGGGAATCAGTCACCGTTATGGATGGCCCATTCGCAACTCTTCCTGCATCGATCAGCGAGATCATGCCAGAGCAAGCGAAACTCAAAGTTTTGGTTTCGATCTTCGGACGCGAAACCCCAGTTGAACTCTCGTTTGCTCAAGTGCAGAAGATTTAATCCCCGACCACACGATCGACCTAATAGTTCAACCAACTAGGTAGAGATAAAGAAAAAGGAAACGAATATGGCTCCGAAGAAGAAGATCACGGCAATGATCAAGTTGCAGATCCAGGCTGGCGCTGCAACACCTGCGCCACCAGTTGGTCCTGCCCTCGGTCAGCACGGCGTCAACATTATGGACTTCGTTAAGCAGTACAACGCTGCTACCGAATCACAAAAGGGACAGATCATCCCAGTTGAGATCTCCGTGTATGAAGACCGCACATTTACCTTTGTCACAAAGACCCCACCTGCATCACGCCTCATCTTGAAGGCTGCCGGAGTCGAAAAGGGCTCTGCAGTGCCTCACAAGACCAAAGTTGCTTCCATCACGAAGTCACAGGTTCAAGAGATTGCAAAGACGAAGATGGAAGACCTCAATGCCAATGACATCGATGCAGCGTCTTTGATCATAGCTGGTACAGCACGTTCGATGGGTATCACCGTCGTCGATTAAAGTTTCTTCGTTCCAGATCGGAACGAAGAAGTGGGAGAACCTCGCTGGTTCGTCAACCACAACCGAATGAGAACTGATCTTCAGTTCTTCAAAGAGGAGTGAAATGAAGCGCAGTAAGAAATATAACGCGGCGGCTGAGAAGGTTAAGCAGGATTACCTATACACCCCGCTTGAGGCAGTGACATTAGCTCGCGAAACCTCAACAACAAGTTACGACGCAACTGTTGAAGTTGCTCTCTGTCTCGGAGTTGATCCTAAGAAAGCTGATCAGGCAATCCGCAGCACCGTTAACTTGCCACACGGAACAGGTAAGACTGTTCGCGTTCTTGTATTCGCAGGTGGAGCTCGTGCGGATGAAGCGCGTGCAGCTGGTGCAGACATTGTTGGCGCCGATGAATTGATCGAAGAAGTTGCAAAGGGTCGTCTTGATTACGATGCGGTTGTTGCTACTCCAGATCTCATGGGCAAGGTTGGTCGTCTGGGAAAGGTTCTTGGACCACGCGGTCTTATGCCAAACCCAAAGACCGGAACCGTTACAACCGATGTTGCAAAGGCTGTCACAGATATCAAGGGCGGAAAGATTGAATTCCGCGTCGATAAGAATGCAAACCTTCACTTCATCATTGGCAAGGTTTCCTTCACTGCCGCACAGCTTGCTGAGAACTATGCAGCAGCACTTGATGAAGTACAGCGCGCAAAACCATCTTCATCGAAAGGCCGTTTCATCAAGAAGGCCACGATCTCTACAACAATGGGACCTGGCATCCAGGTAGATCCAAATATCGTTCGCGAGTCTGCTGGTTCAGCCGAATAATTTCGGTGCAATAACCCCCTTCGTAGGTGGGCTTGAGACTGCTTCGCTTTACGTCTCTGCGCTCCCCCTACTTACGGGGGTTATTTCATTTTGGAGAATTGAAAAATTTGCCGCTGATAACCTTTTCTAGTATTCTCGATTTTACTGGAATAAGGGGGAGCAAATGAGCAAACGCGAGGCAAAGACGGCTCTCTACGAGCAGTTCGCCCGGATGGGCAAGGGCTTTTCCAGCCCCAAGCGTCTGGAATTGTTAGACCTACTGGCCCAGGGCGAGCGTTCTGTTGATTCGCTAGCGACTGAGGCGGGTCTTGGTCTTTCTACAGCGTCGATGCATTTGCAGGCTCTCAAAGATGCTGGCTTAGTGACCACTCGCAGAGAAGGGACAACAATCCGATATCGACTTAATGGAGACGATGTTCGAACTCTTTTCGCGATGCTTCGCAATGTCGCTACGACGCACCTTGCCGATGCAGAACGCGCGGCAACGAAATATCTAGGCGGTGACCCTCACGATTTTTCAGATGCCGTTGAGCGGAGCGAATTACTCGAAAGTTTGAGCACTGGCGAAGTTGTTGTTTTGGACGTCAGACCGGCACTTGAATTCGAAGCAGGTCACGTCCCGGGCGCGCGCTCAGTTCCGCTTTCAGAATTAGATAAATTCATTTCCAACCTCAAGAAGGATCTCAACGTTGTGGTCTACTGCCGCGGCGCTTATTGCGTGCTGGCCTACGAGGCAGTGAATGCACTCAATAAAAGAGGCATTCGGGCGCGTAGATTGCAAGAAGGAATGCTTGAGTGGCACCTGGCTGGCCTGCCGGTTGAAAAAAGTGTTGCATAGGTAATATCCCCCAATACATACAAGGAGTTCAACATGAAAGTACTTATGATTATCAATGGATCTGCCTATGGGCTGGATTCAACATATAACGCAATCCGTTTGTCGGCATCCCTTGCAAAACGCGAAGATGTTGAAGTCACCGTCTTTCTCATGGGTGACGGCGTCACTGCTGCAATGGCCAACCAGAAGACCCCGGATGGCTATTACAAGCTCGACCGAATGCTTTCCATCGTGACCCGACAAGGTGGGAAGATTGAATGCTGCGGAACGTGTATGGATGCCCGCGGAATTAGCGAGGAGATGCTCATCGAAGGTGCCAAGCGTTCAACAATGGATGCTCTCACCGATGCCACACTTGCCTCTGACAAGGTCCTAGTTTTCTAATCACATCTACCGATCAACCAATAAGGAGAGAAAATGAACTATGGAATGAGTCGGACTATTGATCGTCCATTCGAAGAGGTAAATGCTGATGTTCGCGCTGCTCTCGCTGCGCATGGTTTCGGCATCGTCAGCGAGATCGACATGCAGGCAACGCTTCACAATAAGATTGGCGTAGAGATTGAGCCGCAACTCATTCTCGGCGCATGCAATCCGAAGTTTGCCCACCGTGCCCTTCAAGCCGAGCCTTCAATCGGTCTGCTCCTGCCATGTAACGTCGTCATCCGCAGGACTGATGCCGGCACAGTGGTGGAAATGATCAACCCACAGATGATGGCCGAAATCACGGAAGGCCCCGAGATGAAGCAGATCGCCGATGAGGTAACCGAGCTGCTTTCTGCCGCTTTAGCCAGCCTGAAGTAAGCCTGTTTTGACGAGGGTAGGCCTCACGGCCTACCCTTACGTTCTCACCAAAGACCGCTGGTGCAGTTACCGAGAAATTGGCAATTGCTTAAGTGTCAATAGACAGCCCGCGTAGGTTCTCACGCTAAACCCGTGCGCTCTTACGCGTAACGGGTTTATTGCATTTCTAAGCGGATTTTGTTTGAAATTTACGTTACATGAGTGGCGTGATCTGATCTATGACAGAAAGGTGAACCGAATGGCTCGCCCAGATAAAGCAGCGGCAGTTGCAGAGTTGGCGGAAGATTTCCGTTCAGCAACAGCGACTGTCCTCACCGAGTATCGCGGACTTTCCGTGACCTCAATGAAGCAGCTTCGCCGCAACCTTGGTTCTGAAACCAAATACGCGGTTGTAAAGAACACCCTCACCAAGATTGCAGCAAAGGAAGCCGGATTTGATGTTCCTGCCGAACTTCTCACCGGTCCATCTGCGCTGGCATTCATCAAGGGCGACGCAATCGTTGCAGCCAAAAGCCTGCGCGACTTTGCTAAGGAGAATCCATTCCTGATCATCAAGGGTGGAATTTACGAAGGCAAGAACGTCACCGCAGCAGAGATTTACAAGTTAGCCGATTTGGAATCACGCGAAGTCCTCTTGGCCAAGCTCGCTGGCGCCATGAAGGCAACTATGGCAAATGCAATTCGCACCATCGATGCTCTTCGCATTAAGAAGGAAGAAGCAGAAGGTCCTGTCGCAGTTGTAGAAGCGCCAGTCGCTGAAGCAGTTGTAGAAGCGCCAGTCGCTGAAGCAGTCGCCGAAGAGGCACCAGTAGTAACCGAAGAAGTTCAAACCCCAGTAGACGCAGCCGTTGAGGCAGCTGAAGAAGAGAAGGAATAAATCATGGCAAAACTCAGCACAGAAGACCTATTGGGTCAGTTCAAGGAAATGACATTGGTTGAGCTCTCAGATTTCGTCAAGTCATTTGAGACAGAATTCGACGTCAAGGCATCTGCACCAGTTGCAGTTGCAGCAGCAGGCGGCGGAGCAGTCGAAGAAGCAGCAGCACAAGATGAGTTCACACTCACCTTGGAAAGCGCTGGTTCACAGAAGATTGCAGTTATCAAGGAAGTTCGCGCTATCAATTCAAGCCTCGGTTTGAAGGAAGCAAAGGACATCGTTGATGCCGCGCCTGCAGTATTGATCGAAAAGGGCACCAAAGATGCAGTTGAAAAGGCAAAGGCAGCTCTCGAAGCAGCCGGAGCAACTGTCACTGTTAAGTAAGTAGTTCTACCCAGAACGCCCTCGCCGAAAGTGAACTGAACTCCAGCTTCTGGGGTTCAGTTCAAAGGTGGGGGCGTTCGGCATTTCCGAGCAAAATGGTCAGACTTTAAATAACCGCGCGATTGAGTAACGCAAGGGGTCGCAGAAGCGTTTAACTGGTTATATGAATAAGACTCGCGTTTTCAGGTTGGGTGTCATTGCTCTTGTTGGGCTTTTGCTTGCCTCCTTTCAGGGTCAGAGTATTGCGTCGAAAATTACTGCGCCGCTAACAACCAAAGGTGCTCAACTGGCAGTAGCAGGTCGCGACTACACCACCTTGTACACGGTTGGCCCTCATGGAAAATCTGGAGCATCGCTTGGGGTACTTGTTATCCGCAGGGATGGCAGTGCCGTCATCTCCAACAACCCGCCCAGTCTGCACGGGAATTTGATCGCGCAATCACAGGTTGGCATCCAGGTGGGAACGTCACGCACTTGGTTCCCTCTTCAAACTGGATCAAAACCACGTCAAGTTTTTGAAGCCGTCGCATCTGGCAAGTCCGTTGTTTGGGGCGAAACGAGAAGCACGAATCCATCTTTAGATTGGAGATTGTTCGCCGCCACGACAGGCCAAAAAGCCCCCAAAATGTTAGCCGATTCATTTGATTTGTTGAAGACCGATGACATTCCTTGGCCACCGGGAGTCCGAATGCTCGCCACAGACGGTTCAAATGTCTGGTGGGTAATGGTGTATCCGAATTCGAAGAGCGCAAATGGATGGGGCGCCCGGATCATGGTCCGAGACATTGGCGCACGCAAACCTTTGAAGATCGCCGTTGACCAAGCTAAGTTGCCGTCCGCAATTGCGCGAGGACTCATTTATGTGCGTTCTAAAGATGTTGATCCGAGTATGCCGTTGAATCGCTACGAGATTCGGATTCTCAAGAACGGCGTCGATACGCTGATCACTACAGGTTCATTAGCCAAGGACGAACTGATTTTTTCTTCGTGTGCATCCAACACCCTTCTCGCTTGGACAGTGGGTTCAGTGAGTTACTCACGGTTGAATCCGAATGTTGGACCTGATGGACACTTACATGTGATGACGTTAGCGACGAAGGCTCAGCGGATCGTTACCCTGAGTGATTCCGCGTCGGGATCAAGTCTGGGTTGTGGCACCAACTTTGTGGCATGGGGAAACGGATCTGGAAGGGGCGACCCAGGCCAATATGTTCTTGATGTTCCCAGCGGGAAGATCCTTAAACTGGGTTCATTGCTCGGTATAAGTGCGGTGCTCGTCGCTGGCAACATTCTGGCATGGGCATTGCCACTTCCTTCAGGATCGAAGACCGCACCATGGAAGGTCGTGAAGTGGCACGGAGTCTGAGGCCCAGATTTCTCACATCTCGTCTTGACGCACATATTTATGAGGCGCATAATTAATAGGCAGTAGGAACCACTTACGTGTGGCCCATGGAGATTGACTTTTCGCAATCGGCGCGCAAGCACCGAATTGGCAGGCGGAGGGTTCTCGAAGTCATCGCAAGTTGCGAGCCGGAGGCTCTTTTGGCAGACGGCGTGGATCCTGATCGTTTGCGTTGGGTTGGTACCGACCAAAGAGGGTTGGAACTCGAAATTGTCGGAATTTGGACTCCGCTGGGCGTTCTGGTCATCCATGTGATGCCACGAATTTTTCGACGAGGAAAGGGGAGATTATGAAAAAAGCAAAAGTGAAGTACACGCTGGGCCGATATGTAGATCTCGATAAAGAAGTGGTTCTGGACACCAATGGCCGAAGAATTACTGAAGCGCGAGCACGGCAGATCGCTCGTGAGACCCACGATCTTGTGGTCGGGCGACCTTCGTTGTCGAGCCCGGGCGTGCATTCCCCTGAGATAAAGGCTCGAGTGCCAATGAAGTTGAAGAAATCACTACAGCGAGAGGCAAAGCGACGAGGTCAAACTTCCTCAGAGCTGGTGCGCCAGGCGATTGAGGAATTTTTGCGAAGCGCTTAGGCCGGGGAGGCTGGTTTAGGAGCAGAGACCCACAGATCTATCAGGCCGTTTCTCCGCTTTGAATCTTTCTACATGCCCCAGCTTGTCTCGGAAGACGGCGATATCGCCCGAAACTGTGAGAGTCCCGCGCTGGTACGGATTGCCCCATCCATCGGGTGGGTTGCCCGAGCCATCGCTCAGGGAGCCGCCGACATGCTTGAAGTATCTTCCGTAAGCCATCAGGTCGTTTATTCCGCAGTGCGTGTAGAGGTCGAAAGCCACCGTCTGGATTTGATCTGATCGTGCAGGGGTCATAGGCACGGCAATCGGAGTCTTTTGACTGCACCCGGCGAGGGATGTGGCGATGGTCAGAACTACCGCAACGGTCGATGCGACACGCCTAGTTGATCGGCTTGTAAGCATTTCGCCTCCCCTGTTGGTCCAATCTAGCCTCAAGCGTGGCAGATTCGGCGATTTCGGCTCGTTCACACTTTCTTGGGCAAACCGCTGACAATCTGGGATGGATTGTGGTAAAAGCGTCGGTTGGACATACGGGGGGCTCGCCCATTATCCTTGCCTTTCGCACAAATACTTTGAGGTCAATGCATATAGCGGCTGAGACCTTTGTCCGTGCGTCACCAAATTCTGTTCGGAAGGACACCTCTTGGCCGCGTCTAAAACCAAATCCGTTGCACCTCGCCGTATTTCTTTCGCAAAGATCCGTGAACCACTTGAAGTACCTAATCTCTTAGCGCTCCAAATTGAGAGCGTTGACTGGCTACTAGGTAACGACATCTGGCGTGCACGTTTAGCGAAAGCTGAAGTCACCAGCCGTGGCGAACTCCCCAAGCAATCTGGATTGGAAGAAATCTTTGAAGAGATTTCACCAATTGAGGATTTCCAGGGATCGATGAGCCTCTCATTTAGAGATCACCGATTTGAGCCACCCAAGTATTCAATCGAAGATTGCAAAGAGCGCGATATGACATATTCGCAGCCGCTCTTCGTAACTGCAGAGTTCACCAACAACATCACCGGTGAAATCAAGTCGCAGACTGTTTTCATGGGCGATTTCCCCGTGATGACACAGCGCGGAACATTTATCATCAACGGCACAGAGCGCGTTGTTGTTTCACAGCTCGTACGTTCTCCTGGCGTGTACTTCGAGCGCACAATTGAAAAGACTTCTGACAAAGATGTTTACACTTCAAAGATCATTCCTGGCCGTGGTGCTTGGCTGGAATTTGAAGTTGATAAGAAGGATCTCGTTGGTGTTCGTATCGATCGCAAGCGTAAGCAATCAGTCACTGTCTTCTTGAAGGCACTTGGCTGGACTGAAGAGCAGATTCTTGAAGAGTTCGGTGAGTACGAGTCAATGCGTGCAACCCTTGAAAAAGATAACGTCAAGACACAGGACGAAGCGTTGCTCGATATTTATCGCAAACTCCGTCCGGGCGAGCCTCCAACCAAGGAAGCTGCCCAGAACTTGATCGAAAACCTCTACTTCAATCCAAAGCGTTATGACCTGGCAAAGGTTGGTCGCTTTAAGGTTAATAAGAAGCTCGGCCTCGACCTCGAACTCAAGCAGGGCTTGCTAACAATTTCAGACATTGTTGCGACCATCCGCTACCTCGTAGCACTTCACAAGGGCGAACTCCTTATGGAATATGGCCGCGAAGTACGCGTAGAAAAGGACGATATCGATCACTTCGGTAACCGACGTCTGCGCACGGTTGGTGAATTGATCCAGAATCAAGTCCGTACCGGGCTGTCTCGTATGGAGCGCGTTGTCCGCGAGCGTATGACAACTCAAGATGTTGAGGCGATTACTCCTCAGACCTTGATCAACATCCGCCCCGTGGTTGCCTCTATCAAGGAGTTCTTCGGAACATCCCAGTTGTCGCAGTTCATGGATCAGACCAACCCGCTTTCTGGTCTAACGCACAAGCGTCGTCTTTCAGCTCTCGGACCTGGTGGTCTCTCGCGTGACCGCGCGGGCTTCGAAGTTCGTGACGTTCACCCGTCTCACTATGGACGTATGTGTCCGATTGAAACTCCGGAAGGTCCAAACATCGGCCTGATCGGTTCACTTGCCACCTACGGTCGAGTTACTGCCTTCGGTTTCATTGAGACTCCTTACCGCAAGGTTTCAAAGGGCAAGGTAAGCGATGCTGTTGATTACCTAACTGCTGATGAAGAAGACGAGCACGTCATTGCACAGGCCAACGCGCCTTTGACCGATGACAATCACTTCTCCGAAGCTCGCGTACTTGTTCGTCGTCGTGGTGGCGAAGTCGAATACATTCCTGCAGAAGAAGTTGACTACATGGATGTGTCTCCACGCCAGATGGTTTCCGTTGCTACGGCAATGATTCCGTTCCTTGAGCACGATGATGCAAACCGCGCGTTGATGGGTTCTAACATGATGCGCCAGTCTGTCCCGCTGATGCGTGCAGAGGCTCCGCTTATCGGCACTGGCATGGAATTCCGTGCCGCAGTTGATGCAGGCGATGTCGTTGTTGCGACAAAGGCCGGCGTTGTCACTGAAGTAAGTGCCGACGAAGTCACTGTGATGGCTGATGACGCTACCTACCAGATGTACCCACTTTCAAAGTTCCGCCGCTCAAACCAGGGCACCTCATATAACCAGAAGGTTATTGTCAGCCAAGGTCAGCGACTAGAAGTTGGCTCTGTAATTGCTGATGGTCCATGTACCGAAAACGGTGAAATGGCTCTTGGTAAGAACTTGCTCGTGGCATTTATGTCATGGGAAGGCCACAACTACGAGGACGCGATCATTCTCTCCCAGCGTCTCGTGCAAGATGACGTACTTACCTCTATTCACATTGAAGAGTACGAAGTTGACGCGCGCGATACCAAGCTTGGTGCAGAAGAAATCACCCGCGACATCCCTAACGTCTCTGAAGAAGTTCTTGCCGATCTTGACGATCGCGGAATCATTCGCGTAGGCGCCGATGTTGTTCCTGGCGACGTTCTGGTTGGAAAGGTAACGCCAAAGGGCGAAACCGAACTAACACCAGAAGAGCGTTTGCTCCGTGCGATCTTTGGCGAGAAGGCTCGTGAAGTTCGCGATACCTCACTCAAGGTTCCACACGGTGAGTCCGGCAAGGTTATTGGCGTAAAGATCTTCGAAAGTGAAGAAGGCTTTGAGCTATCAGCCGGCGTCAACCAACTCGTTCGCGTTTATGTTGCACAGAAGCGCAAGATTCAAGATGGTGACAAGCTTGCTGGTCGCCACGGTAACAAGGGTGTTATTTCCAAGATTCTTCCGCAAGAAGATATGCCATTCCTTGAAGATGGCACTCCAGTTGATGTAATCCTCAACCCACTCGGTGTTCCTGGTCGTATGAACGTCGGACAGGTTCTGGAAATGCACCTTGGTTGGGTTGCAAAAACTGGATGGGATCTTGGCGGAATCGATGAAGCTTGGCAGAAGCACCTCAAAGATATTGGTGCCGAAAAGGGCGCTCCTGGAACAAATCTTGCCACACCAGTATTCGATGGTGCTCGCGAAGATGAGATCGCAGGTCTCCTTGGAAGCACACTCGCAAACCGCGATGGTGTCCAACTCGTTGGTCAGAGTGGAAAGGCACGACTCTTCGATGGTCGAAGTGGCGAGCCTTACCCAACTCCAATTTCCGTTGGATATATGTACATCTTGAAACTCCACCACTTGGTAGATGACAAGATTCACGCACGTTCAACCGGTCCATACTCGATGATCACTCAGCAACCACTCGGTGGTAAGGCTCAGTTCGGTGGTCAGCGATTTGGTGAGATGGAAGTGTGGGCACTTGAGGCTTACGGTGCTGCATATACGCTTCAAGAATTGCTCACCATCAAGTCCGATGACGTGCTCGGTCGCGTAAAGGTCTACGAAGCAATCGTTAAGGGCGAGAACATCCCTGAACCAGGCATTCCTGAATCATTCAAGGTGCTTATTAAGGAAATGCAATCTCTCTGTCTCAATGTGGAAGTGCTCTCCTCTGAAGGTATCGCAATCGAATTGCGTGACACTGACGAAGAAGTATTCCGTGCCGCCGAAGAGCTAGGTATCAACTTGTCACGAGTTGAGCCAAGCAGCGTTGAAGAAGTCTGAGGGGAGAGGGAATAACTATGTTAGACGTCAACTTTTTTGATGAACTGCGAATTGGTCTGGCCTCGGCCAACAACATTCGTGAGTGGTCCTTTGGAGAGGTAAAGAAGCCAGAGACCATCAACTACAGAACCCTCAAGCCTGAGAAGGACGGTCTGTTCGACGAGAAGATCTTCGGACCTACTCGCGACTGGGAGTGTTACTGCGGTAAGTACAAGCGCGTTCGCTTCAAGGGAATCATCTGCGAGCGTTGCGGTGTCGAAGTTACTCGCGCAAAGGTTCGTCGTGAGCGCATGGGTCACATCGAACTTGCTGCACCTGTTACTCACATCTGGTACTTCAAGGGTGTTCCCAGCCGCCTTGGCTACCTTCTCGATCTAGCTCCAAAGGATCTTGAGAAGGTTATTTACTTCGCTGCATACATGATCACTGAGGTGGACAAGGAAGCTCGCGAAGAAGATATGCCACAACTTGAAAAGAAGTTGGCAAACGACATCCGCAAGATTGAAACCAAGCGCGATAACGAACTCGATGCACGTACAAAGAAGCTAGAAGCCGATCTCTCCGAATTGGAAGCAGAAGAGGCCAAGGCTGATGTACGCCGCAAGGTTCGCGAGAGCGCAGAGCGCGAACTCAAGCAGATTCGTGATCGCTCACAACGCGAACTCGATCGCATAGAGCAGGTATGGGCTCGTTTCAAGAACCTCAAGGTTCAAGATCTTGAAGGCGATGAGACTCTCTATCGCGAAATGAAGGATCGTTACGGCATGTACTTCAAGGGTGACATGGGAGCTGCTGCGATCAAGCGTCGCCTAGAGACCTTCGACCTCGAAGCCGAATACAAGATCCTCAACGACCTCAGCGAGAACGGCAAGGGTCAGAAGAAGACCCGCGCTATCAAACGTCTCAAGGTTGTTAACGCATTCTTGACCACGAGCAACCACCCAGCATCGATGGTGCTGGATGTTGTTCCGGTTATTCCACCAGATCTACGCCCAATGGTTCAACTCGATGGTGGCCGCTTCGCGACTTCAGATCTCAACGATCTTTATCGCCGCGTCATCAACCGTAACAACCGTTTGAAGCGTCTTGCTGATCTTGGTGCTCCAGAGATCATCGTCAACAACGAGAAGCGCATGCTTCAAGAAGCAGTCGATGCACTCTTCGACAACGGCCGTCGCGGTCGCCCAGTTACTGGTCCTGGTAACCGGGCACTCAAGTCGTTGTCCGACATGCTCAAAGGTAAGCAAGGTCGCTTCCGTCAGAACTTGCTCGGAAAGCGCGTTGACTACTCTGGCCGTTCGGTCATCGTTGTTGGTCCACAGTTGAAGTTGCACCAGTGCGGTCTGCCAAAGCAGATGGCTCTCGAACTCTTCAAGCCATTCGTAATGAAGCGTCTGGTGGATCTAAACCACGCGCAGAACATTAAGTCTGCAAAGCGCATGGTCGAGCGCGCACGTCCAGTTGTGTGGGATGTTCTCGAAGAAGTTATCGCCGAGCATCCAGTACTTCTAAACCGCGCACCTACGCTGCACCGCTTGGGTATCCAGGCATTCGAGCCACAGCTCGTTGAAGGTAAAGCAATTCAGATTCACCCGTTGGTCTGTACCGCGTTTAACGCAGACTTCGACGGTGACCAGATGGCTGTTCACCTTCCACTCTCTGCTGAAGCACAGGCCGAAGCTCGTGTGTTGATGTTGTCTTCCAACAACATCTTGTCACCTGCTAACGGTCGTCCAATCACAACTCCAACCCAGGACATGGTTCTTGGTCTGTACTACTTGACCAGTGCCCGTGATGGAGAAGTCGGCGAAGGCCGCGCATTCGGTTCGATCGCGGAAGCCGTCATGGCTTTTGATCAAGGAACAGTTTCATTGCAAGCAAAAATCAAGGTCCGTCTTGATGCTTCCAATGGACTAAACGGCACCGAGTCGATCACCCGTTCAACCACAATCGGTCGCGCCCTATTCAATGAGGCACTTCCTCCTGAGTATCCATTCGTGGATTACGACGTTAAGAAGGCCCAACTTGGAAAGATCGTTGAACAGCTTGCTGAGTTCTATCCAAAGGTCACCGTTGCTCAGACGCTAGATGCGTTGAAGGAACTAGGTTTCCATTGGGCATCTCGTGCCGGTGCAACTATCGGTATTGAAGATGTTGTAACTCCGGTTGGTAAGGCTGCGATTCTTAAGGAATCTGAAACCAGAGCCGAGAAGGTAGAAATTCAGTACGAGAAGGGTCTGATCACCGATGACGAGCGTCGTCAGGAACTGATCGAGATCTGGACCCAAGCCACTAAGGAAGTTGGTGAGGTCATGGAGGAGAACTTCAAGAGCTCGCGTAATAACCCAGTGTGGATGATGGTCGACTCTGGTGCGCGTGGAAACATGATGCAGATCCGTCAGATCGCGGGCATGCGTGGACTTGTAGCTAACCCAAAGGGCGAAATTATTCCTCGTCCGATCAAGTCCAACTTCCGTGAAGGCTTGTCTGTTCTTGAGTACTTCATCTCTACGCACGGGGCCCGAAAGGGTCTTGCTGATACTGCTCTTCGTACTGCTGACTCGGGTTACTTGACCCGTCGTCTCTGCGACGTTGCACAGGATGTCATCATCCGTGAAGAAGATTGCGGTACTGATCGCGGGCTAGTTCTTCCAATCGCGATTAAGAACTCACAAGGCGTATTGGTCAAGCACGACGATGTCGAAACTTCTGTCTACGGTCGCTCATTGGCCGATCCGATTGTTGTTGATGGCGTTGTCATCGCTGAAGCCGGACGCGACATGGGCGATCTCATCATTGACAAGATTATCGCTGCGGGAGTTTCCGAAGTGAAGGTACGTTCAGTTCTTACCTGCGATAGCAAGGTTGGACAGTGTTCACTTTGTTACGGCCGTTCGTTGGCCGCGGGCAAGATCGTTGATGTCGGCGAAGCAGTCGGAATCATCGCTGCACAATCAATCGGCGAGCCAGGAACGCAGCTAACAATGCGTACCTTCCACACCGGCGGTGTGGCAGGAGATGACATCACACACGGTCTTCCACGTGTCGTTGAACTCTTCGAAGCACGTACTCCTAAGGGCGTCGCTCCAATTGCTGAAGCAGCTGGTGTTGTCTCCTTCCGCGAAGATGCAAAGGGCAAGAAGATTGTTGTCACTCCAGAAGATGGCAGTGAAGCAGTCGAATACCCAATCATCCGTCGTCAGAAGTTGCTGGTAGAAGATGGACAGCGCGTTGAGGTTGGCCAGAAGATGGTCGTCGGCGCAATTGATCCTAAGCAGGTGCTTCGTATTCTCGGACCTCGTGCAACTCAAGTTCACTTGGTAAATGAGATCCAAGAGGTCTACCGCTCACAGGGCGTAGGCATTCACGATAAGCACATTGAAGTTATTGTTCGCCAGATGCTCAAGCGCATCACTGTTCTTGAAGCTGGCGACACTGATCTACTTCCAGGTGAACTCGTAGAGCGTGGTCGCTTTGAGACTGAAAACCGCCGCATTGTTTCAACTGGCGGAAAAGCAGCCTCAGGTCGTCCAGAACTTATGGGTATCACCAAGGCATCTCTTGCTACTGAGTCATGGCTATCGGCCGCTTCCTTCCAGGAGACAACTCGCGTCCTCACCGACGCAGCACTCTCCGAGAAGAGCGACCCATTGCTCGGACTCAAAGAGAACGTCATCATCGGCAAGCTCATCCCAGCCGGTACTGGCCTTGCCAGATATCGCAACATTCGGGTTGAGCCAACTGAGGAGGCAAAGGCCGCTGTCTACGCTGCCTACGACGAGTACGACTTCACTCCCTTTGAATCACAAGGTTCAGGGGAAGCAGTACGACTTGATGAATTCGAAGCACCCCGCAAGTAACACCTAAGCTCACGGCGAGTCTTTACGGCCCCTTTGCTCCTAACGGAGCGGAGGGGCTGTTTTGAGTTTAGATGTCCGAAGTTTGACGGACCCACTACTAACCGACATAGCCATTTTTTTCGAGCGATACTGCGGCTTGTCTTTGGACTTCCTGCACCATGATTCGGAATTCTGCCCGCGCTAGAGCCATCATTTTGAATGAGAGCGAATCTTTGATTTCTGGATATATCTCACGCAAGAAAATCTCTAGCACGACACGTTCCTCACAGACAAGAATGAAGTCAGCGGTTTCAATTCCTTGTCTGGCAACGGCTACGCCATAGACATGGTTAAGTGAACCTGCGGCGGGCGAGTCGCTTCGTATCTGTAAACCTATAGATTTTGGATTACTTATCACCATTCTGTAATCAGTCGGTATTGTCCTTGGAACTTCGTTTGTACCAAAGAATTGATTTGAGAGTGGTGGGGTAAGTGGATTTTCGCTCCCCTGATCAACTAAGGATTGTCTAAAGAGATCTAGTAATCTATTTGCAATATCGTCGACAAGAGTGTGTTGCAATCCACCTCTACCTCTCAGTATGGCCCTCATCGCGTTTTGCTGTTCTACGACGTCAGGAAGGGCCGCACTTTGCATCTGTGCTTCGACCATTCCGATTGTGTCTAAGGCTCTTTCAAGAATGAAGCGCACAAAATCGATGGTTTCGCCTTTGTCGGCGCGTTCCAAGGAATCGAAGTATTCGGACTTTTGATTCGCGAAGACTACTAGAGGAATTCCAGGATTCCGATACAAGAATACGGAAGCGAGAGTGCGTGCGACTCGACCATTGCCATCAGGGAATGGGTGGACACTTACAAAAGCGTAGTGTGTGTATGAAGCTTGCAAGATTGGATGTGACGAATTGAACTCAACAGATCTCAATTCATTGATGAATCTAGTCATTTCCGGTTGAGTATCTATGGGCGCCGCATAGCAGTGCACCTCGTTTGATGCGTGGTTAATGGGATTGTTAGGTAGTGTCTTGTATTGGCCCTTAGGTAATTCCCGCTGTTCAACTCCACGATCTGTAATTACCGTGTAGGTATCTTGAGATGCACATAGTTCCGCGTGTAGCTCCTTTATCCACTTCTCAGAAATCAAGGAATTGTTTGTGGCTGCATCAATTACCCATTCGTACGCTTTCATCGCGTCAGCGATTGATCTGGCGGCATATTCATTCTTCTCTTTGTGGATGTTTGACCAGGCAGTTGCACTTCTCGCTACAGAATAGGTAAAGCCCCTATCAACCTCGTATAGCCCTTCTATCGCACCTGTGTCTACGGCAGCCCACTTTGTTGCTATTCGGACTGCGTCTTCCAATTGTGATGAGGATGCCTCCGATTTGATTTTGGCAATCCGATTGAAATAGGCGTCCGAGGTGGAGAGACTTACATCAACGTTCCGCCATTCACTAAAAGTGGGGAAAGGCTTATAAGGAACACCTGTGGGGTCCCGAGGATTCGGATTCTCTTCCATTCAGGCCTCCACGGTACTAGTGAACTCTTGGCATACCGTACTCCGTTAACCCGTAATCAATCGGAGGCATTTTTCCCCGCCGCTTCTAAAATCCCTTTGTCTCCTATTGAAGAGCCATCGGTGAGCAATTTCTTGAAGAAGCCTATAAAGGAGCAAGTTTGGGGCACCCATGGCGCAAACTCATTCCGGTCGGTACTGGACTTGCCAGATACCGCAACATCCGGGTCGAGCCAACAGAAAAAGCCAAGGCCGCTGTTCACGCAGCCTCGGCGAGTATGACTTCACCCCATTTGAATCGCAAGGTTCAGGTGAGGCGGTACGTCTCGATGAATTCGAGCACCGCCAGTAAATAGGAAGTTAGTCAGAACGGCCCCTCGACCTCACGGTAGAGGGGCGGTTCAGATTTCGAAAATCTTCTTAGGATAAGGAATGAAGAATTGATTTTGGATTTTCTTTACTTCTCGCCTCCGAAACGTGACTATATAACGACAACGATATTACCTAATAATATGCATTGTCATACTCGTCATGCTCTCGAAAGTGAATTTCTGTAGCGAGGAACCGTTCGGATCTAAGATTAGGACAGGAGTATTTGTTATGTGAGTTCTAATAATCTTGATCGTTTGAATTGCAACAATGTGTCATCCGCTCATATGGAGATTCAAGATTATAGAAGGGCCGTGTTACGCCCTGATCTTTCAATTCAGACAATGCTTCCCTTATACTTTGAACTGAATCATTGTCGGATTTAGAGACAATTTCATCGATGATCTCCTCAATCTCCTTAACTCGTGTTTTAGTGACCATGATAACCATCCCTCCAATTGATAACTAACGTACGGTGGCCCAGTCTAGTGCGATATTCTCGCAACAGGTTTTGGTAACTCATTAACCCAGCCCAGACTTCCGGTATTTCCTCTAAGTCATCGATTCTCAATTTTAGTTCGCGATTTGCAACTTTCATTGTAATGCCACGCGCGTGCGAATGCCAACGTTTTGTTTCATTCAACCGCTCGGCTATTTGTGCTGCTCTTTCTCGTTTCATGGATATTGTAACTGGGAGATTCCGAGTCTCTGTAACTCGCCAATTCTTGAATTTGTATTTAACAAGCCATTCTTCCAACAGGGCAATCGAAAGATCTCGAGCCTGTTCATAAGAGTACAATTCCCCTGGGTCGAAGTTCTGAAGAAAGTACATCTGCTCAATCCGAGTGAGGTCCTCTTCTCGCGATTTTTGGACTAGTCGTTCAAATTGTTCTAAGTAACCCAAGGCCGGGACAAATCCCGCCGCCCCCTGACGAGGAATTTGTGGATCAATGGGTCCAAGTGTGGCCGAGTAATCCATAAACAGATTGTCTCCAGACATTACCAAGACGGTGCCAGCCGACATTGCATAAGTCGTCACAATAAAGTCAACCGTTTTGTAATGATGATGCAAAGTGTTGGCGATTCGTTCTGCGAATTCTATGTAGCCACCAAATGTTTCTAGGAGAACAACAATTTTTTTTCGCCTTTTATCAAAACTTTCGATTGCAGCTTTTATGACTTCATGCGCCATGGGATCTATCGGTCCTGAATAGGCAAGCACATCTGCGCGTAACAACTTCTCAAGTGATACAAGCCGAGATGTCAGTTCTCGTTCTACAACATGATTAGTGCTATCCGGGTGATGACCCATTGGCGACCTTCCACTATTTTCGAGACCAGCAACAATACCCGGCTGCGCCGACACCTCTTCCCCAACAGACTTCCCTTCCTGCGGCTCTCTCGTATTCAATTCGGGGTGGCCATCCTGAATTTCTTGTAACGAAAATTCATGTTTCTAATCCGCCCAATTGATCCACAGGCGACTCCGCATATCTGAATAATGTCGTTTTCTTGACCGACGAGGTGTCGCATACGCATTCCTGTCTCGCACTATTTCAAACGAAATACTTCGTTTGAGTTGAGGATAGGGCGAATCTGACCTGGTGACAAGGATATCCTTTTGGAGTTGTAAGCGGATATCGTTTTCCACGAATCAATTATCGTCACGCCGAGCGTGCAAGTGCCCATGGCTCGTGAAAGTTCAAGTTCATTCATATGAGCTGGCGACCCTCTCCGTAGACGCGTTGTTACCTGCACTGATGGGGGATGGTTGACGAAAAGTAGCACCCCAGGGCTGTTATGCGGTGGATTTTGATCACCCGGTCCCCTTTCGTGATGTCATTTCTTTTCGCGCCCACTGTTAATCTTCCGAAATGATGAATGACAAAGTGGCGTCGCGCAGGGCGAACAAATCTGCGCGGGAATTAGGGAGCGGGGAACGCGTCGCGCGGAAAGCAAGAAATGATGTTTGGACTCGGACTATATCCTTCTTGCGGCGCTACAAATTACCCCTTGTTGGATTATTCCTTTTCCCTTTCTTGAGTTCTCTTCCACTTTCGTTGCTCGTTCATGGAGCGGCGCGTTGGGCGTTCATTGGAGCAGTAGGGGCAACAAGTTTTTGGCTTGTCGTAGTTTTCGTAATCTTATGGAGTGGTATCGCGCCAAGCATCATGGGAATACAAGGCGAAAGTCTCACCGCGGATATTTTGAGGGAGTTCAAAGGCAGAGAGTGGCATTTGATAAATGGCATGCGCTTTCCCGATTCGGGAGATATCGACCACATACTCGTTGGTCCGAGTGGAATTATCATCTTCGAAACTAAGTGGAGCAGTGGTCGCTGGCCCATGAAGTATGGAAAACGGAACTACATGTCTAACCAACTGGATTGGGCCGTCACTCAAGTAAAGAAAAATCGAGAGGATGTGCAATCTAAGTTCGAAAGTGTTCGAGATTATGTGCCGATTTATGCTGTCTGCGTGCTTTGGTCGGCAGAAGATTCCTCATCTGATCTTCCAACGTTCTATAGAAAGAGTCCAGATTTCGTTTACGGAGTCCGAGGTCCTGAACTCAAGAGTTGGCTTGAGGGCCTTCGCAAAAATGCTCTCGACCCACATAGAGTTAAAGAAATCGCCTCAGAGATGCAGGAAAAAGCCAAGATTCTTGACGTGGAGACCCCTGAGCGGCATAGGCGAACCCTGAATCGAATCATTGTGGATTCGATGTTTCTTCCTATTCTTGCGTTTATTTCACCACTCTGGGCAGTAGGGGCAATTTCACTATTGAAAAACGGCTATATGGATCTTGGGAGTTTGCCAATTCTTTGCGTGATGGGCCTGTATATCCGATCTCGAACGCGCCTCAAAATGGTCACGGTGTGCTGGTTTTCAAGTCTTGGCGTGGTTGTGGCCTACTTGCTTGTGCATGAGATTCTGTTCTTGCTCCGTTGATATTCAATCTTTTGCGTAGCCCCGTCGCTGGTCACGACAATCAAGTGGGACGGAAACTAGGATCATTTGGCTCCGCCCCCTCAATTTGAATGGCAAGATACAGGCGAGGCGGTCCGTCTGGATGAATTCGAAGTACCTCGCTAACGGAGAACTAATCTCACGGCGAGTCTTAACGGCCCCTTTGCTCTTGACGGAGCGGAGGGGCTGTTTTGATTGATGGGGACTGACTTAAGTCGCCTTTCCCATTTTGCTCTCACTCGGACAACTGGAGAAAATCAGAAAGTTTCGCTTCAGAGATCGGTGCTTTACCCTGAACTGAAAGTGGAGTTAAGCATAGGATAATATCTAAACTATACTAATTATTGCCACTAGTATAGTTTAGGTGCTAACCTATACTATGAATTAACAGGGGGCAGATATGAGAGGCAGATTCGTTCGTCGAACGTGGGAATACAACCCAGCCCACTACGCCCCACCTCGGTATCGCCGAGCCTGCCATTATGAAGCCTTCATTCCAGATGACCTCACCAACTTCGCCGAACCACTGGCGGGCGAACTTGCCGGGGCAGTCTCCGATGCTGAGACCGCTATTCACCAACTTAATGCGCGGGCCCTTCCAGCACTCGCCCCGTTGGCGCGATTGCTTTTGCGCTCCGAATCGGTTGCCTCTTCCAAAGTTGAGGGAATGCAGGTTGATGTACGCGATCTAGCACGAGCGGAGGCCAAACTCGAAACAGGTGGCAAGACTGGCCCGAACACTCGTGAGATCCTGGCCAACATTGATGCGATGGAACTGGCGATCGACCACGCCACCGTTGCAGAAACCATTTCTGTAGAGAACATCATCGAAATTCATCGAATCCTGATGGCCGCGGCGTCTAACCAACATGTCGCTGGTCTCATTCGGACCGAACAGAACTGGATCGGTGGAAATAACTACAATCCTTGTGATGCCGATTTCGTTCCTCCACCACCGGAGGAAGTCCCCCGTCTCCTCGCTGATCTTTGTGAAGCCATAAACGAAGATCATCTCCCGCCAATCGTGCAGGCCGGTTTGGTGCATGCGCAGTTCGAAACGATCCATCCATTCCACGATGGCAATGGCCGCACGGGCCGTGCCCTCATTCATGTTGTACTGCGTCGCCGCGGAATGACACCCCAGTTTGTGCCGCCCATCAGCATTGTTCTGGCTTCGAATAGAGATAGTTATATACGTGGCCTCTCGAATTTTAGAGAAGGTGAATTCACCGACTGGTTGACTACGTTTGCTTCGGCGGCGGCACAGTCAGCCAATCTGGCGAGTGCGTACCTAGGCGAAGTTGAGAGGCTGCAGAAAGAATGGAGAGCGGAGTTAGGTGCGGCGGCAAATCCGCGCGCCGATGCTGCTGCTTGGAAGATTATTGAGGCGCTTCCAGCTCACCCGATGATTACTGTGGCAGTTGCTGTGGCGGCGGTGGGGCGCACTAAAGCTGCGATCAGTGAAGCTATGGCGCAACTCGAACTTGCGGGTGTTCTGATTCGTGAATCGCAAGGTCAGAGAAATAGAACGTGGGAAGTTCGGGGTCTATTGAGCCTTCTCACCGATCTTGAATCTGGGATACTTCCGAGACGATACGGCTAAAGAACTAATTATCGCGAGTTTCTCACTTAGCCCAACTGTCATGCCAAATTCGACTAATGATCTTCTTGAGTGGCCTGTTTTTTTCCCTCCCAATGTGAGCGCGAGAGAAGTATCCCCGTATGGGAGAGTTGATGGGAGATCGTAGGCCGGTGAGATTTTCCATTCCCCATCTTGGGTAGAAAGGATTGGAATCCCGCCCGAGATGCGGCGAACGAGATTCTTTTAGCCGAGACTTTCTCTTGAACTCCTGGAAGTCCAACCTTGTCTATTTCAGCGAATTCCGAGAATAAGTCCGAGAACTTGATTTCTTCGAATGATCTTGTTACTTCAACCAATGGGGGAGGCAAAGGCGGCGGTTTACGCAGCTTATGATGAATACGACTTCGCCCCATTTGAATCGCAGGTCGTTCTGACGTTGAGGGGATCACAGCACCTTGCTCTGGTAATTCACACCCTCGCCTCCGAAGCGTGAAAAATGGTAGAAACGAATAATCAAAAGGTATAACATTTGGATTATGGGAATGAACATTAAGAATGAAGAGGCTCACCGCCTGGCTACTCAGGTGGCTTCACTGTATGACGAAACGCTTACGGAGGCCGTGACAGTGGCATTGCGCGAACGTTTGGCTCGGGCAACAGCGGAGGATCGCTTCGAGAGATTGCGTGCGCTGGCTTTGGAGATCTCCGTAAGAATTCCCAAAGGTCTCACATCCGATTCCATTGACTCCATGCTTTATAACGAAGTGGGTTTACCTAAGTGAAGGCGGTTATAGATAGTTCAGCGATTATTTCCGTTGTATTTGACGAACATGACGGCCTAGATATTCTTCGCGCCATTTCCAACAATGAGTGTGCTATTTCTGCCGCCAACTATTTAGAAGCAGCAATAGTCATCGACTCAACACATGATCCTGTTGTAGTACGCAAATTCGCCACCTTTATGAAAGATAGTGCGATCGAAGTGCTTCCAGTTGATTCAAAACAAGTTGATGTTGCTCGCGCGGCCTATCGAGATTACGGAAAAGGTACTGGTCATCCAGCCAGACTGAACTATGGAGATGTCTTTGCCTATGCACTGGCTGCTACCACACGCAGAAAACTGATTTGTAAAGGTGGCGATTTCCTTGAAACTGATATTGCAATTTTGGATTTAAAGAGTCCTTGAGGAAACTAGAAAACGGACTCCACGCGATGCGAGCCCCGGCTCATATTCCTAACTAGGGTCTTTGAAGGAACATCAGTACTGCAAGGCGGGCCCCAACACTCGGGAGATTCTTGCCAACATTGATTCGATGGGGTTGGCGATCGACCACGCCACCGTTGCAGAAACCATTTCCGTAGAGAACATCGTCGAGATCCATCGAATCCTGATGGCATCGGCGACCAACCAGCACGTGGCTGGCGTGATTCGCACCGAGCAGAACTGGATCGGTGGAAATAACCACAACCCCTGTAATGCCGATTTCGTGCCGCCGATCAGCATCGTGGTGGCTTCAAGCAAGGATAGTTATGTACTTAACGATCTAGAATTCGGGGTAACTCCAACGTGATATTCATGCATTACTAAATTTCTTGCATATTCAGATTGTTGCCGTGATGTTGACGGTACTTTCATTTCTGATAAATCGACAAGCGACTTGAACGCTGATTAGATTGCGTAATGGATTCTTCCTCCCGATCACCAATATTTGAACTGAGCGATAAGTACATCGCCTACCTGGCCATCTTGAATCCGATAAGTGCGACCTTTCTAGGCATCAGTGGTTTTGACCATAAACTCGATGATTTTTCATTGGCTGGTACCGTGAAGTCCGCTGATTTGAGTCGAAGGACGCTGGAAGAATTGGCGATGCTGGAGCCACAGGATGAGATTGATCGAATCGCGAAGGCGGTTATGGAAGAGCGATTGAAATCGAGATTGGCATTGCATGATTCTCGTGAAGAACAAATCTCATGGAACGTAATTTCATCGCCAGTGGCAGATATTCGCCAAGTCTTTGAGGTGATGTCGCACGATACTGATGAGGATGTGAAGAACATTACGGCTCGCCTTAATGCGGTTGCTGGCGCGCATGAATCATGGCTATCGTGCATTGACGAGTTGGCCAAAGTTGGCAAGACGACGTCGCGAAGACAGACGTTGGCAGTGGCGCAGCAGTTGAAGACTTTCGCAGAAGGCGCATATTCGGGGATCGCCAGGGGGATAGATCCAACTGAAAAGTACCCAGAATTACACGTGGCAGGTGCAGCAGCCGATGAGTCGGCTCTGCAAACTAGCGAATGGTTATTGCGTGAGTACCTACCATTATCTAATCCGGCGGATGCCGTTGGTGAAGCGAGATATTCTGCGTGGGCCCGTCATTTCACAGGGGCAAAACTCGATTTACGGGCTACTTATGAGTGGGGGTTGCAAGATTTAGCACAGATCAATGAACGGATGTGGCGGGTCGCTGCGAAAATCAAGCCGGGGGCTAAAACCTTACGCGAGGTCGCAGATCACTTGGATGCTGATCCCAAGTACCTTATTCAGGGTACTGAAGCACTGTTGGAAAAATTGAAGAGTTTTACGCAGGCAGCGGTCGCGCAGATGGATGGAGTTCATTTCGACATTGACGAGCGGGTCAAGTTCTGCGATGCACGACTTGCGCCAGAGGGAAGTGCCTCTGCTCCTTATTATCAGTCACCCAGTGAAGATCTTTCTCGTCCTGGTACCACATGGTTTCCCACCCTGGGTAAGAGTGAATTTAGTTGGTGGCATCTCGCAACTACTTGGTATCACGAGTCGGTTCCGGGTCATCATTTGCAAGAAGCAACGGTGATTATCGAACAAGATAGGTTGAGCAGATTCCAACGGACCAAGGCATGGACAAGTGGTTATGGTGAAGGTTGGGCGCTTTACGCAGAACGTCTCATGGACGAACTCGGCGCATTTGAAGATCCAGGTTTAGAAATGGGTTATCTCTCCGGGCAGGCTCTGCGTGCGGCACGTGTTGTTGTCGATATTGGGATGCACCTTGGATACACCGATTACAACGGTGAGGTGTGGAACGCAGAATCTGCCTACGAAGTCTTAATGAACCGGGCGCTTCTTGATGATGCCCATTCACGCAGTGAAGTGGATCGGTACCTCGGCTGGCCAGGGCAGGCCATCTCTTATAAAGTCGGCGAACGAGTGTGGATGCGGGTTCGAGAGGATGCAAAGAAACGTTTGGGAGTCGGCTTCTCGCTTAAAAGATTTCATTCGTTTGCATTAAAACTTGGGCCGATGGGACTGGATCCATTTGAAGTTGAGATGGCACGGTGGGACGGGAATTAATTAACTGGTAGGCGAGGCAAACTCTCGATCAATCTTTGCGTGTAGGCGTGGCTGGGTGCTCCAAGAACTGAGGCCGTCGAGCCTTGCTCTACGACGAATCCCTTTTCAAGAACGATGCTCTGCTTGCAAAGTGCGGCTACGACAGCAAGGTCGTGGGAGACCATGACAATCGTGAGATTTTTTGTCGCTCCGAGTTCGGCAATGAGTTCGATAACCCTTACTCGAGTCGAAACGTCCAAGGCGCTCACTGGTTCGTCTGCGAGAAGAACTTGCGGTTTGCAGACAATCGCACGGGCGATGGCGATTCTCTGGCGTTGTCCACCGGAGAATTCATCGGGGTAGCGCCGCGCAGAATCAGCTGGCAGTCCAACTGACTTTAGAGCCTCCACAACTTCATTCTCTATCCACTCTCGAATATGGGCTCGACTTCCACCGACATTCGCATCTCTTGCAATGCCAAGAGAGCGCAGTGGTTCAGCGATTAATTGGTCAACCCGTTGGCGGGGATCCAGTGAAGAGTACGGATCTTGAAAGACAACTTGCACCTGGCTTCTGAATCTGCGAGCTTGCTCCTTGTTGCGTAGGGCGAGTTCCTCTCCCGCGAAGAGTATTTGACCCTGCGTTGGACGATAAATTCCAAGAAGTAGTCGAAGAATGGTGCTCTTTCCCGAACCTGACTCTCCGACAAGGCCAACATTCTGGCCCTTGGTGATCGAGATATTTACGTCATGGAGAATCGGAACTCCAGAGTTATAAGAGAAGTTGAGATTGCGCGTTTCAAGAATTGGCGAAGTCATCGCTTCCTCCAATCTCGGTACCTTTTTCAATATCTAGTGCTATGTCTAATGCGTTATCAAGTTCTTTGGCACTGGTGACCAGGTCCCGCGTGTATGGGTGCTGCGGATCTCGCAGGACGTCCCGCAATGAGCCGGATTCGACGACTGAGCCATCCTTCATGACCAGGACGCGATCAGTGATTCTCGAAACGACGGCAAGATCATGGCTAATGAAGAGAAGTGACATTCCTCGATTGGAAACAACTGCATCAAGCAGTGTGAGTATCTCCGCTTGCACGGTGACATCTAAAGCGGTCGTTGGTTCATCCGCAATGAGGAGTGCAGGTTCACATGCCAGCGCCATCGCAATTGCCGCTCGTTGTCGCTCGCCTCCAGAGATTTCGTAAGGGTAAGAGGCCGCAATTCGTTCTGGTTTGTTTATATGTACTTCGGCGAGGGCGGAGATGACGGCATCCTTAAGGGCATCACCCGTCAGCCCTTGCCAGCGGCGAAGTGGTTCGGATAATTGGCGGCCGATCTTCATGAGAGGGTCAAGGGCGGTGAGAGGCTCCTGGAAGACAATGCTGGCTACGGTGCCGCGGATTCGATTGAGCATTTTCTCGGGAGTTCCCAGAATCTGCACGGGTTCGTTTTTTCCATTTCCTAAGCGCAAACTTCCCGATGCCTTCAACTCGGCCGGTAGTAAGCCCATAATCGCTAAGGCTGTCATTGATTTTCCAGAACCGGATTCACCAATTAAACCTAAACGCGCTCCTGGCTCAATTGAGAATGAAATCTCCGAAACAACATTGGATCCATCAATTGTCTGAACACTAAGATTTTGTACATCCACTATCTTCATCGTGACCGCCGCAACGTGGGGTCGGCGATATCCCGTAATCCATCAGCAACCATGTTCATCCCGATCACCAAGCAAACAAGCAACAGACCAGGTGCAATTGCGGCTACCGGAGAAATAAGTACGGTGGCCTGCGCTTCTTGCAACAAGCTTCCCCATGACGCATTGGGAGGAGGGGCGCCGAGCCCGAGATAAGAAAGGCTGGCTTCAGTTAGACCAGCAAAACCGAATTGCAGGGCAAAGGTGACTATTAGGGTGGGCCAAATATTTGGAAGAACATGGACGAAAATTATGCGCGTCCAGGAAGTTCCCGAAGCACGCGAGGCAGTTATGAAGTCCTTCGCGAGCACTCGCTTGACGAGAAGCCGAGTCAGCCTGGCAACAATCGCAGACATACCAAAACCAATGGCGATAATCGCTGAAGCCAATGAGGCTCCTCTGGCAGCTACGACAAGCATTGCTAGGAGCAGAGTTGGGAATGCGATAAGGATGTCAAACATTGCCGAGAATGATTCGTCCACCCAGTGTTGAGCAAAGCCGGCGATGAGCCCAAAGATCACACCGAGGATTGCCCCAATCAAGACAGATGCAAACCCGACAGTAATTGCAATCCGAGCACCGATCATCACGCGTGATAAGAGATCGCGGCCGAGTTTGTCAGTACCCAACCAATGGTTACTACTTAGCGGACCGAGTCGGTCACCAGTCATATCGCCGACGGAGTAGGGCGTCCAGAAAAGGGAGATCAGAGCCATGCTGGCTATAAAGCCAACAAGAATGCAACCAATTATTAGCGGCAGCGAGCGTAATTTCTTGGGAGTGCTCATGAGTTTCGACCCGCTAACGATTTACTAAGGCGAGGGTCGATGAAACGCTGGGCTAGATCTGCAAGAAAACCAATAATGAGGACCGCCATGGTGCTGACAAAAAGTATGCCTTGAATAATGGGGTAATCGCGTTGTGCAATGCCTTGTACCAGCAAACTTCCAAGACCTGGCAGTGCGAACACGGCCTCCACTACTACCGCTCCGATAAATGTTGTGGCGAGTTCCATGCCCAGAATGGATACGACTGGGGATGCAGCATTCCTAATGCCATGGCGCCACATGGCCTGCATGAAGGAGGAGCCAAGGGATCGCGAAGTGCGCAGGTAATCACTGTTGAGCACGTCCAATGTGGCGGAGCGGACATAGCGAGTGAGTGAAGCAGACATCACTAGGGCAATAGTGCCGACCGGAAGAATAAGCGATCTAAGTGCTTGCCCAGGATCACTCCAGCCTGTCGGAGGGAAACCTCCCGCGGGAAAGATCATGAATCGAAGAGCGAAAATAAGAATGAGAATTACACCAACCCAAAAGACAGGTATCGCAATGCCAAGTTGGGAGACACTATTGAGCAGCGCGCCGTACCAAGTTTTCGCCTTATAGGCGGCTATAAATCCAAGCGGCACTGCAATTGTGATGGCGATAAAGAAGGAAATCAATGTCAAAGGAACGGTTACGGAAAGACGTGAATTTATTTCTGGCCCCACTGGAACATTGCCAATCAGCGAGGTACCGAGTTCGAAAGTCGTTAGATCGTGAAGCCAGTTCCAGAATTGCTGAAGCATCGGAAGATCTGACCCTACCGAATGACGCGCTGCAGCGACCTGTTCGGGAGTCGCGCCAACAGTCAGGAGGGCATTTGCTGGATCACCAGGCAACATTCGCAGAAGTACAAAGAGGGTGGTACTGGCCAGGAAAAGGGAAATTACAAGCACCATTAATCGTCGAATGATGTATTTAACCATCGGCGATACTTTCACTCATGCCCTCCCAGACTTTTAAAAGCCGTATCCAATCCAGATACCCTCTCAGGAATCTGGATTGGATACGAACCTCATTCTAACGGTGAAATTATCTCCTAATTCTTCGTTATGTCGTAAACGAAGAACTGTGAGTTGATTCCATTGATTGGGTATCCCGAAATTGAACTCGAAGAGACCACAATCAAGGGGTATAGGTAGAGCCAGACACTGGCGGCTTCGCCAACGACGAGCCGGTTAGCTCTCTTTAGAAGATGTGCTTGGGCGGCTAACGTACCTGCAGATTCGGACTGGCTGATCAAATTGGTAACGCGTGGATTGCTATAACCCCAGAAGAAGTCTGGGTTGCCATACCAACCAATGTTTCGACCACTTAGAATATTCTGAATCGTTGCGGTGTAGTCCCTTTTTTTGTAGATCTTCTCGAACCACTGGCTTGTGGTAATGATGTTGATCTTCATGGTGACGCCGATCTCTGCCAGCGAAGACTGGATAAATGCAGCGAGTGCAGGATGAGGATCATCATTTGGTGTATCGAGTGTGAATGTGAAGCCCTTTGGATAACCAGCCTTGGCAAGTTGCGACTTTGCCAGAGTTGGGTTGTAAGGATTCATTGAGCTCAGATCCTCGTAGCCTGGATCAATTGGAGTCATAACTGAGTGCAAAACGGTGCCGTAATCTCCCCAGACAGATGAGAGCAACTTCTTCTTGTCAAGGGCTGAGGTGATTGCCTTACGAACTAGTGCCTTATTGAATGGTGCCGCTCGATCATTGAAAATTATCAATTGCTTGTTTGTTGATAGACCATTGGTAATTTTGAAATTCGCGTTCTTGAATTGCGCCAGTGCGTCTGGATTTCCCTCGCTGGTGATGATGTCAACAGCATGGCTCAAAAGTGCGTTGTTTAGTGCGGTTCCATCAGTGAACTCATGGAATACGACAACCTTGTTCTTCGCATTTGCGCCCCAATATGAATCAAATCGGGTGATTGAGATAGAGGATCCCCGTGTCCAAGATGTGTACTTGTAAGGCCCTGTTCCATCTTCAGCCGAGGTCATGTCCTTAAGCGCTGAATTCACAATCCATACGTAGGTAAGGTTGTAAACAAAGGAGATTGACTTCTTTGAAAGTGTGACAACAACGGTCCTGGCATCTGGTGTTGTAATTGATGCGATGTTGCTTAGGTCGCCCTTTTGTGGCGATTGTGATCCTTCGGCGGTCACTCTTTCAAGGCTGGACTTCACATCTGCTGAGGTAAGAGTCTTGCCAGAGTGGAACTTTACGCCGCTGCGAAGTGAGAATGTGTAAGTTAGACCATCCCTACTCTTCTTGTAACTACTGGCCAATAGGTTTTCAATCTTGCCAGCATCGGTGAGCTTAAATAGACCTTCGTACACATTGCCATTGAAAGCCTCGGTCAGGCCCGCTCCGCCATTGGCGGTGTTATCCAGGTTCTGAACTTCGTGCAGTGTGCCGACATCAATGGTTGCATTGCTGTCGGCTGCGCTTGCGCTGAGGCTGCCGGTGGTCATGGTCAAAGCGAGGGCAACCACAAGGGTGATCCCTCCCAGCTTCATGCCTTTCTTTCTGGTTTTCATTTTTCCCCTTAGTGGTTGTTTGTTGGGTGGTTGTTTGTTGAGCGGTTGATTGTTGGCTTAACTTACTTTGTAGCCATTTCGAAAAATTGGGTTTCGCTCGCCGGCTCGGACAGGAATGTGTAGACGATTCTGAGGTGGTGGCATCGGACAATTGTAATGACTGGAGAAACCACAGGGTGGCACAAAGGCTTGATTGAAATTGAGGACTATTCGATCGGTACCGGTTGATGGGTAGACAAAGAGGAATCTTCCGGCTGAATATGTTTCCGCGCCGTTGGTTGTATCTCCAAAAACGAGTAATAATTTGTCCCCATCATCGAATGCGCTAAGCACGAATTCGACGCCATCTAACGTAACAGTGATCTCGCCAGGCACTACCAAGTCACGGGTGCCGCCGTTGTCCTTTATATGTTCGAAGGCCACTGGAATAGATTCAGGATGCTGGGAATAAGTCGCCTCGATGATCCAATCGGGATCAAAGGGATAAACGTCCGTTGTTTCAAAAGATTGGATCGCTTGAGATTGTGAATCCCACAAACGAATTCCCCGTGCTACTACCTCACCCGCAAAATTGCGTTGAAAAGTGTCGGTCACCTTAATCGTATCTGGAAGACCATCCAACACCTCGTCTAGAGATAACTCCTGACCGTCTTCTTGCCACCGAGTTTCGATGAGGGCGAGATTGCCAGTTGGTGATACAACGGAGGCTAATCGTGCAGCCCGCCATGCATCCCAGTCAGTGCGTGAAACCATTCTGATGTTCTCCTTAGCGTTTAATGAGGCATTCTGAGGGAAGTTCAAACCAGCGCAGAGATTCAAAACGATCGCTCATTGTGGATTGTGCAGGCGTTTCTGCCCACATCGGGTGATTGATCCGTTCTGTTGCGAGGTCTTTAGCGTGTTCTAGATAATCTGCCAGCGCGCTTTCGGGTGCGCGGTCATCATGAATGGGGTAGTGCATCTGACCATCTTCGCCGTATGAGATTTCGCGCAATCGCAATGCTGGTTCTACCGGTCCATTGCGATGACGCCACATGCCAGTCTCTGGTTCAAAACTGTAGTCAGAAAGAAACAGGTGCCCTTGCCGCGCGACAAAGAGCACAGACGAGATGAGGTAATCTGCGACGACATCAGAGACGAAATAGTTAAAGTTGATTCTTACCCAACCCGGTTTTATTCCCTCGCAGCCGCCTGTGATTTCTTCTTCGATTTCGTGGCTCTTAGCATTGTCTATCCCGAGCAACCGATGGCCGTAGGGTCCCGCACAAGAACAACCACCGCGCGATTGAATTCCAAAGAGATCATTGAGAAGTGCCACAATGAAATTATGGTGAAGCAGTTTTCCAGAAGGAGCGCGTAGCACGAAAGACAAAATGGAAAGTCGTTCGGATTCAAGGTTGCCAAGTAACTCTATTCGAGGTTCCGATTTCCACGCTTGTATCGCACGCGACAAGAACCTTTTCTCCGTCGCATGAATTGCGGTGACGCCGACGGCCTCTTTAAGTTGAAAGACCAACCCTGCGCGAATAGATTCGATAATTGCCGGTGTTCCGCCCTCTTCTCTGTGGGAAGGATCGGCCAAATAGCGATGGTCGTGTGAGTTGACGTACGCAACGGTGCCTCCGCCCGGTACCACTGGGACCGTATTGTGGATGACTGCATGGTTCACGACCAAAATCCCTGGCGTTCCCGGGCCCCCAACGAATTTATGAGGGCTAAGGAAGATCGCGTCTTTGCGATGCAAAGGATTTGTGGGGTGCATATTGATTTCCACATAGGGGGCTGCTGCAGCGAAGTCCCAGAATGCAAGAGCACCGTGTTCGTGTAGCAGTTGCGAAACCGCATCGGTATCCGTAATGATTCCCGTGACATTGCTTGCTGCCGAGAAGGAACCAATTTTCAGGGGGCGTTTAGCGTACTTGTCGAGTTCAGTGCGTAGGTGGTCAAGATCCACATGACCATCCGTATCCTCCTGAATAGTGACAACATCGCAGATTGATTCTCGCCAAGAGAGTTCGTTGCTATGGTGCTCAAAAGGGCCGATAAAAACAATAGGCCTTTGATTCTTAGGGATCTGATCAGATAATTTCCACCGTCGATCAAGATCGGCAGGAATTCGAATGTTGAGGATGCCAACCAATTTATCAATAGCGCCAGTAGCACCCGATCCTGCAAAAATCACAACGTCATCTGATGTCGCACCCACGGCTTTGCGAATAATTTCGCGCGCGTCTTCACGTAAGCGAGTTGTTTGTAAACCAGTTCCACTTGCTTCAGTATGGGTATTGGCATATCGCGGCATAACTTCGTTGCGAATAAAATCTTCAATAAATGTTAAGGATCTTCCGCTTGCTGTGTAGTCTGCATAAGTTACTCGACGCGGTCCGTAAGGGCCATCCATCAATTGATCGTCGCCTATTACGTTCTCGCGTATTTGGCGGAGTAGTTGGACGCCGCGCATATGCGAAGGTTATACAGAAGTGATACTCAAAGTCTAGTGAATTAATTGCAGAATTAGCTTCTGTAGAAGTTACTTATCATGAATATGCATATTTGCTTGCATACTTCTTTATAATCGTGCACACGATAACTTTCGGGTAACTTTCCTATAACTTTCCTATAACCTTTCGCCTGACACTAAATAGATCACTGTGGTTTCCGCTGAGGAGATGAAGGCCATGAAGTACAACACTTTTTCTATTACGGCTCGATGCTCTCGTACAGGCGAACTTGGCATTGCAGTCTCCACGAAATTTGTGGCGGTGGGCATGCTCTGTGCTTTCGTCAAAAGTAATGCTGGGGCTATTGCAAGCCAGGCGTATGTAAATCCCTATCTGGGTATTTGGGGCTTGGAGTATTTGGCAAAGGGTCATAACGCAGTCGAGACTCTTGAATACCTAAAGAGTAGAGATGAAGGAATCGAATTCCGACAACTGGGGATTGTGGATAACAAAGGAGGAAGCGCCGCTTTCACTGGCAAGAACTGTGACAACTGGCGTGGTGAGATTACTGGACTGAATTTTGCGATCGCTGGAAATATGCTCGTTGGAGCTGAGACCCTCGTGGCGATGAAGGAGAGTTTCGAATCCGATGACACTCAACCCTTAGCTAAGCGTCTTCTTGTGGCATTAAGTGCAGGTCGTTCTGCGGGTGGCGATAAACGCGGCCATCAATCTGCGGCACTGAAGGTATATGGCGTGGAGAAGTACCCCATAGTCGATCTCCGGGTCGATGAGCATGATGACCCAATAGCTGAACTCTTTCGTGTCTATGGCGTAGCCGAAACCATTTTGATTCCACTCATTGATTCGCTCCCAACCCTCGACACGGATGGCGAGACTTTGAAGCTCAATCGTTCAGTGACGACTAATGATGGGGTTGCTGCGTTCTAATTCTCCATATATACGAGCCAGCCCGGGTCTCCATTTAGGAGACCCGGGCTGGCTACGGATCTAGTCAAGTGGGTGGAGCTGCTCCTAGTTCTTTGTGATGTTGAATGCGTAGAACTGGGAGTTAAGTCCGTTGACTGGATACCCGGAGAGTGACGTTGAAGCCACCACGATCTGTGGGTAGAGGTAAATCCAATCGCTAGCAGCCTCATCGACAATGATTCTGTTCGCTTGCTTGAGTAGTTCTGCCTGCTCTGTTGTGGTGCTGGCCTGCTCGGCTTGATTAATCAAGTTTGTTACCGTTGGGTTGTTGTAGCCCCAGTAGAAATCTGGGTTGCCATACCAAACGACATCGCGGTCATTGACGTGCTCTTGCATGGTCGCCGCGTAGTCCAATTTTTGATAAACCTGCGCGTACCATTGATCTGCGGTGATGATGTTTATATCGACAGTAATTCCGACCTTTGCCAACTCTGCCTTGATGAAAGTCGCAGCGGCTGGGTGTGGGTCGTAGCTTGGAGTATCGAGCCTAAAGGTGAATCCGTTTGGATACCCCGCGTCGGCCAGTTCCTTCTTTGCCAGAGTAATGTCATAGGGATTTACAGTAGTGAGGTCTTCATACCAAGGATCGGTAGGTGGGACCATCGAGCCAATCAACGTTCCGTACTCTCCCCAGATAGATGAAAGCAATTTCTTGTTATCTATGGCAGACGTGATCGCTTTGCGGACCAGCGGCTTGTTAAAAGGGGCTACACGATCATTGAAGACAAGCAGGAGCTTTGTCGTCGACTGACCATTATTGATCGTGAATTTTGAATTCTTGAACTGGGAGAGAGCATCTGGACTCTGCTCACTTGTAACAACATCGACCGCGTTTGTTAGGAGGGCATTGTTAAGTGCGGTTGCGTCGGTGAAATAGTGGAATACGGCGACTTTATTCTTCGCTGGCGTGCCCCAATAACCATCGAATCGGGTTAATGAGAGAGTCGATCCATGCTTCCATTCAGTCAGCGTGTACGGACCAGTTCCATCTTCCGTGGCCTTTATGTCTTTGGCCTCGGAGTTGATGACCCAGATGTAACTTAGGTTGTAAACAAATGAGATCGACCTTGTCTTGAGTGTCACTACAACTGTCTGGTCATCAGGGGTAGTGATTGAATCGATCATTTCGAAACTGCTCTTGCGCGCCGATTGAGAATCTGCAGCGGTTACTTTCTCAATGCTGTACTTCACATCGGATGAGGTAAGCGCTTTTCCGGAGTGAAAATTGACGTCGCTCCGCAGGGTAAACGTGTAGGTAAGACCATCTGCGTTTACCTGGGAATCGGTAGCTAGCAGGTTTTCAACTTTTCCCGAATCGGTCAGGCTGAACAGGCCCTCGTAAACATTTCCATTGAGCGCCTCATTCACGCCTTGTCCACCACCGCCGGTGTTATCTAAATTCTGAGGTTCGTAAAGTGAGCCGATATTAATCGTTGCGTCCGATGCAGTGGTCGTCTCCGTACTTGAAGAACACCCAACGAGGGTGAGTGCTAAGGCTATGGCAACGCCCAGCCATCTGACTTTTTTCCCGTTCCTTTTAACCATTACTTTTCTCCTTAGCAGCTCTTTGGGTGTCGTGGATGGTTTAAATCTCTTAGTGAATTTCGTAGTCGTTACGAAATATTGGATTCTTCTCGCCGGCGTAAACCGGCACCTGCAGCCGATTCTGTGGTGGCGGAAGGGGGCAGTTATAATGTATTGAGAAGCCACATGGAGGCACGAAAGCTCGATTGAAATCGACTATCACTCGCTCAGAGCCCTCAATTCGGTGGACGAAAAGGAATCGTCCTGCTGGGTAAGTCTCGGTACGGTTTGTTGGATCACCGAAGACGAGCAGTAGTGGACCATCGTCATCAAATGCATCAAGGACGTATTCGGTACCCGCAATAGTGACTCTGATTTCACCGGGCACCGCTAAGTCACGCAGACCGGGTGTCTCTCTTACATATTCAAATGGAACGGGTCGAGATTCGGAAAATGCGGTGAACGTACCTTCAAAAATCCACTTGGGATCAAAAGGGTATACATCAATAGTGCTAAAAGAACGGATAGCTTCTGAGTTGGAATCCCACAGTCGAATTCCATTCCCAATAATCTTTCCTTCGAAGTCTCTACGCACCAGTCTCGTTGCGGTCACTGTTTCTGGTTGTCCAGCTACTGCTTCTTCTAATGTCAACTCTTCATCATCGTGTTGCCAACGTGTTTCAATTAACGCGAGATTGCCAGTAGGTGACACGAGAGAGGAAATTCGTTTAGCTCTCCACGCATCCCAATCTGTATGTGAAACCTTGGCTATGAGACTCATGGTGCAGATTACCTAAGGCGATAGTTCAAAGTCCAACCACAATATTCATTCGCATTTGCATATTCATTGCACAATCCCGACTTATACCTCTCGCGATTGCACGCGAAGAGCACGAGCGAGCGAATCGCGTGCTTCTGCTATCCGACGACGTAAAGCCGATGCGGCGTCTTTGCCAGTGACGTCAAGCCAGTAGTTGGCTTTATCCAGCGTTGTTTGCGTTGTTATATAAATTGGGAATGCATATTCAGTGAAGCGGGTTGCTGATTCGAAGGATTTGCGCTCGGACATTATCAACAACATTTCGAAGTAGTTGTCGACATAACTTTCAATCAGATCGCGATTCAACGCACTATTGAAACCGTTGATCAACGCGATGCGATTGGCATTTGAAGTCTCTTCGCTCACAATCTGCGCCCAAGCTTTTGCCTTGTCCGCGGGGGTTGGAAGCGCTGCTATTGCGTGTAGATGGCTCAGCTCACCCAAAGTAGAGGGGTCTTTCTCCAATTCTTTATCCAATTCGACTCGGGTGATGAGCCCGCGTTCGGCGAGTGCACAGAGCAAGTGCCAGCGCATGTCGGCGTCGAGTGTGAGTCCTTGAAGTTGGCCTTTGAGAACCGACAGGATTCGCTGGTTCTGTTCAGGTGTGATTGCAAGGGTTGCAAATGAACGTGCGTATTGGAGTTGGTGGTCGCTACCGGGCTCCGCGGAATCCAGGAGCGATTCCAATCCACTGGCAGTTCGTGAACGAAGTGCATCTCTCACCGAAGGATGGGCATATTGGTTGACAGCGATTGCCAACTGCTCGGCGATCTGTGCGACAACAGTGATCTCGGATTCTCCGGGCAGACCAGCAAGTGCGATGTCAACGAAATCGGTTGAAGATATTTCAGCATCGCGGAGCATGTCCCACGTTGCGCTGAAACAGAGCGCTCGGGCAAGTGAGTCGCTGATATCCCCAATGTGGCTCTTCAGCGTCGCTATTGAATTCGCATCAAAGCGGGTTTTCGCGTAAGTCATATCCTTGTCGTTAATGAGAACAAGGTCGGCGGCTTTCTCACCGATTAGTTCGGGAACATGGGTGATGGCACCAGATACATCCAGTTCAACTATTTTTCTGCGCAGGAGCGACCCATGCCGGAGGTCATAGAGGCCAATTGCCATTCGGTGGGGGCGAAGTTCCGTTGATCCGGCCGGCATTGTGGGTGCTTCTTGCTTGATTCCCGCTGCGGTGTAGATGCCGCCTGAAATCTCTAGAACTGGCCGCAGTGTGTTGACGCCCGCAGTTTGCAGCCACGTTGCCGACCATGCCTTCAGGTCGCGCCCACTCGTCGCTTCCATCTCAGCGAGAAGATCGGCAAGGGTCGTGTTCTTATATGCGTGCTTTGCAAAGTATTTCTGTAGACCTCGAATGAAGTTATCGCGTCCTACATATGCCACGAATTGCATGAGGACGGAGGCGCCTTTGGCGTAGGTGATACCGTCGAAATTAGAGTTCGCTGTTTCGATGTCCTTAACATCCACAACTATCGGGTGAGTTGACGACAACTGATCTTGCCGAAGGGCCCATGTCTTTTGTCGAGCATTGAAGTCTGTCCAGGTGTTCTTGAACTCGGTGCATTCATCGGTGGCGGTGAAAGCGGCCCACGTGGCGAAGGATTCATTTAGCCATAGGTCGTCCCACCACTGCATGGTGACCAGGTTGCCAAACCACATGTGCGACATTTCGTGGAGGATTGTGTTGACTCGATATTTATAGAGACGTTCGGTTACTTTGCTTCTGTAGACGAAGAGTTCTTCCTTGAAAGTTACCGCTCCGACATTTTCCATAGCGCCCCAGTTGTAATCAACCACGGCAATCTGGTCGTATTTATCAAAGGGGTATGCAAGTCCGAATACTTTCTCAAAATATTTGAAACCTTGTTTAGTAATTTTGAAAATCGCTTCGTGGTCCAAGTGTGGAGCAAGAGACTTGCGGCAGTAGAGACCGAGTGGAATCTTCTTCTCTCCGACGTAATCATCATGAACATGGTGATATGGGCCAGCGATGAAAGCGGTCACGTATGTAGCAATGCGGGCGGTTGGGAAGAATCTCCAGGTGGTGTACTCCGAGCCTGCTGGTATCTTGGATTCGACCGGGCTATTTGAAATCGCTTCCCAATGGTTGGGTACGGTCGCCGTAAGCGTGAAGGTTGCTTTCAAATCTGGCTGATCAAAGCAGGCATACATGTGTCGGGTTAGGGCAGGTGCACATTGCGAGTAGAGGTAGACCTCCTGATCGGCAGGATCAACCGAGTATTGAAGTCCCTCGCCGTCTTTAGAGAAGATTGCATCGGACTCGATGACGAGTTCGTTCTCTGCGGCTAGGTTCTTAAGGAAGACGGTCTCACCGTCGAAATGCGAAATATCTATTGCCACGCCGTTGAGTGTTGCCGAGATAATTCGGCGCGCTGGCGCGTCGATAAAAGTGTCAATGCCTGGCTGGTTGCAGGAAAAACGGACCATGGATTTGGAGTAGAAAGTCTCCTGATCGGGAACGATCTTGAGCGTTACGTCATAGCTCTCAATATGTAGGTACTTCGAACGTTCTTGCGCCTCGACTTGCGAGATATTTACCCCTGGCATGGAATTCGTCCTCTCTGACAACTTTGCCATCCTAGGACAGATATCTAGCAGAAGTAGAGGGTATTTCGGGCAAACTCTGGTGAATATGTCGAATCAGCGGGCATAATCTCGCAATGAGCGAACTAACTTTGAGGCCAATGACGGCAGTGAATTCAATGGAGAAAATGGCAGAAAGAAATCAAACCTCTATAAATCAGGTGTGCAGACACCTCGACCGAGAATCGCCGCACCGGTGAGATCGCCAGGTTGGAAATCTGTCACCGCAGAACTGGCTTCCGGAAACATTAACTGGGTCTGATCAGCAACATGTCCCAGACCAACTAAGTGTCCGAGTTCATGAAGAATCACGGCGAGGACAACTCGAATTCCATCCTGGGTGAGAAGTAAATTGGCTAATTTCTCAGAGTTAAGTTCGACTATTCCGGTGACGTAAACTCTCGGCCCGCTTCCGCGTGAAACGTACGCACTCCCGCTCTGACCCTCTACGTTCGCCGCAAAATCGGCATTCTCTGTGGCGCTCTCCCAGGCAAAAAGAACTGGCACCCAGTGATCGCCGTAACGGTCGGGTTGAAAGATATCTCGTTGAGCGGAGGGGGCTTCGGAAGTCGCCCCGTCGTAGATGAATTGAAGCCCTGTGGCTTCGGAGACTCTTGAAACGGCGTCCATAATTATTTGATTCCCGCCGAAGGGTTCACCATCTGGTCGAATCACAAAGTGGATTGGTCTGCAGGGGTCATACGCCACGGGAGTTGTCTTATCAGCCTGGTACTGAACGAATTTATACGAACTATTTGTAGAAGCGAGGGGCGCTGGTATTCCAATGGGGCTCGGTGACTCCTCAGTTCCCGGTGTAGGTCCGTTAGATGTCCCAACAACGGAGGATCCAGCAAGTGTCGACGTTGGCACAGGGACATTGTTGGAAATGAAATGCAGTCTTGTTCCAAAATTTCCACCATTTCGTGACCAGATGGAAGTTCCAAGTATGAGAATCAGTACTATAAATGGAAGCAAGGTTTTAAAACTTCGCCTTCGGGAATGACGTTTTTGCGCGCGAATCTGGCCAGGTGATACAGCACGCCACGTTTCACGCGGATTAATCCGACCCTCCGCTTCGTCGGTCACCCAACGTGGAATTCGCCCAGAGGGGGAATGTGGAATGTCGTTCGGATTTATTTTTCCGAAGTCGTCTTTGTGCACCTGCACCTCCAGGGGAATTGAGGTATGAAGAAAAATGGAAGCAGTAATTGAACGCTTGGTTAAAGTAGTTATTGTTGCCTAAAATAGCGCGAAAATGTAACAACTTCACTAGTCATAACTTCAAATGGACTAGGTACTACCCCTTATGAGTGTTGGATAGGGTCTGCTAAGGAAATTCAATCAAGAGGATGATGTCATCAAAAAGGGGGCGGATAGTGGGCACACATTTATTTTCACGTGTCCCATCTGAGCAAGCAGCCGCTCAAACCCCCGCCGAAAGAGACCGTGTGGTTGATGCAGCGCGTGCGTTCTCGCTCGTAATAGTTGTTGTTGGGCATGGCTTTATGGCAGTTGTCGGATGGGAAAACGGCGTCCCAAGAATTAGCAATATTCTCGCCGCGCACCCCTGGACGCAGGTACTGACGTGGATATTTCAAATCATCCCTCTCCTATTCTTTGCGGGTGGTGCCGCAAATACGATTTCGTGGGATAGGCATGTAGCTCGAGGCGGCAAGTTCCCAGAGTGGATGTGGTTGCGCACTGAACGGTTGCTCCGACCAGTCTGGCCTTTTCTACTTATCGTGGGAGTAATCGCTCCGCTGGTAACTCGATTTACACCACGAGCTCTCGCAGTACCGCTCTTATTTCTTGCTACGCAATTGCTCTGGTTTTTAGGTGCTTACTTACTAATTACGATGCTCACGCCATTATTTCGCTCGAGTTCGCCAAAACATGCCGCTGTCGTTACTTTTGTAATTGTTTTGGCATCCGGAGTGATTGACTCACTCCGTCTCTTCGCACATTGGCCGGCCATCGGACTTCTCAATTTCGTACTCGTATGGACCGTCCCAACCTATCTCGGGTCATTGCGAGCGCGTGGAATTCTTCGCATCTACTCAAAGCGGAGTCTGCTTGCAGTTCTATTCTCAAGCGTATTGATAAACGCGTTGCTAATAAGAATCGGTCCTTGGCCATTTTCATTTGTTGGAATGCCCGGGAATTCGATAAGCAATATGGCACCGCCAACAATTGTTCTTGCGCTGCACTCTGTCGTGTGGGTTTGTGCAGTGGCACTGCTTAACGAACCACTCACTCGTCTCCTTGCGCGCGAAAATATTTGGCGACCTATTACTGGGGTCAATCTTTCGGCGATGACTCTCTATCTGTGGCACCTACCAGTGCTCACGGCGGTCTTCGCCCTTTCACATTCCCTCGGCCTGGACCGTCCGACAAGAATCGGAGCTGACCACATTGCATATCCAGAAGGGTGGGGTTACGTCGCCTGGTCTTTCCCCTTCTGGCTCGTCTTCGGTATTGGAGTCTGGGGGATTGTCCGGTTGATGTGGCCTTTGGAGCACGTGGCCCTTCCTGGGTGGGACTCCTCTCCACTTAATCGCGCTCTGCGGGATCCGTGGGGATCGATCTGGGCAGGAATCGGGGTTTTCGGAGCCGGATCCGCCCTCTTGATGCTGGCAGCCACCGGATTGTGGGGTTTTCCGGGCCGAGTTCGCGAATATGGAGGGGTCCCGATCAATAATGGGCTAGCCGTCGGGATTCTGGTCCTATCGGCACTCTTGATCCGCTGGGCGGGGGCCAAACGTTAAGATCCCCTTATGCCTTAATCTATTCTATTAAATCTATTCTATTAGAACTCTATTAGACCTATTAGAACCTGCTGGAAATTATTGGACTGACATCACAGCGATTCGCCCGTGATATTTCGAAGAACCTGAGCGGTCAACTCGCGGTCCACCCGGATATCGACTCCGTCGAGGTTGTTGACGGGGACGACGAGCCGACCGCTAGATACCAACCAAATATTGATTGCCTCTCGGAGTTCAATACTCGTAATTAACGAGTATTGAGTGGTGAAGCCAGCAGACTCAAGCACACGGAAGACGGCGGCTTGAGTCGTTCCGGCAAGCACGCCGAGATCGAGCCGAGGAGTATGGAACCCAGTGTCGTTGCGAATGATCAGGCTGGAAGTAGAACCCTCTAAAGCGAAACCATCGCTACTGAGGAAAATCGCGTCGCTCGCGCCGCGCCGCTTTGCTTCTCGAAGAGCCGCTAAGTTGACGGCATAGGAGAGCGTTTTCGCACCTTGCAAAAGCCACGGCGATGTAAGCGTCACATCATGGCGGTATCCGCGATCGAGCGTGATTGTCCGAATTCCTTCGGTCCGTTCAAGGTAATAGTCGGGAGTCTGGGTGGCGTAGATCCAGGCAGAAGGCACATTGGTTCCCTCAATCCCGCGCGTAACAAATACTTTCACGAGAAGTTCAGGAACTGGGGTATGTGCATCGATGGCCGCGAGAACGGCTGCTCGAATGGCATCGAGATTGAGTTCTGGCAGGTTAAGCATTATTGCCGAGTGACACAGTCTGGTGAGGTGTGGTTCAAGTTCGAGGGCCGTACCGTTGATCACGCCGATGGACTCGAAGATGCCGTCTCCGCGAGTGATCCCTAAGTCGAGCACGTTTATATGAGGATCTGTTGGGACTAGTCGCTCAAAAAGCGGTTCCAACGAACCCATTCCGAGTGTTGCTTTGATCATGATGAGTACTGGCTCCTGAGTTGGTGCAGGCGTGACCTGTTTTTTAAAGTGCTTGTCTTCAGTCATGTCGCAGACCTTTCCATGAGAAGAAGATCACTGCAGTCTTATGACACCATGTTCCGCTCACGACTGGGGACCTGCGTCTTGGGTCAAAGCCGTGCGGATCCAATCTAGGCGACGCAATGGCATGAGCGCGTAATGGTAGATATGTAAGGCGACTGCCCCAGATTTTTTTACGACTCTGACCTTGGCGCTGAAATTATCGGCATCTTCAGAGTCCGGGATCAGTGGTCTCAACACGACAGAGAAAGGAGTTACCGGACTGACGGTATCGCGGTAGGCGGTTATCTTTCTCTCGAGACGATCAGGTGTATCGACGTACCCTAAAATTGATAGTTCATCGCTGACCGAGGCCGCTTCTCTCACGTTGACTCCGAGTTTGCGAGAGAGAACGGTGATCGAGTCATCGGCAGTAGTTCCTCGCATCACATGAGGCATGGCGCCTCCATGGTCGATGAACGTGAATTCCACACCATGTGCCGCTGCCACACCTCGGGCATCAGAAATCAGATTGGTAACAGTCCGCTCACGAACATCCATATAGGCGTCTAACTTTGTTTGCAATTCGTTGCCAAGTGGGAGTGGAGACGTTCCTGTTTGAGAAGGTTCGTCGAGCCATAACTGATCGAGTTGGGTTCGCAACTCGGTACCCAGTGTCTCGACGTCTACACCCGAATCTGATGCCGCAGCCGTGCAGTACTTACAGAAGCAGAGTGATAAATAGTTTCGCATAGTTAGGGGAATATCGAGTAAATATCTTTCGTGATGCAGACCGTGTTCAAACGGGCGGTAGTGAAGGCTTTCCGCCAGAATGCTGGCGACTGGATAGCGAGTGATGTCTTCGCAAAGTTCTCGGGCGTAGTCCTGCACCCGCGGGTTGGCTGGACATAGGTCAGTTACATAAGCGTCACCGTAAATATTGCGAGTCGTGCAATCTGGGTGCTCCCGTCCGAGGCGGGAGTTGTGGAGGAAGATAGTCCAAGCATTGACCGGCATTCCCAAGCGCTCGGCTTCGACACAGAGTCTGGCGAGCACATCTTCGCTTTTTGATTCCTGCGCTGTGGTTGGAACTAGACCTGAGCGAAAATTATCCCGCTGAGGTTGAAACCATGCGACGTCACCTTCGTGCTTATAGACGTGCGAGCGGGGATTGTGTGGGAAAATGTCACGAGCATTATGGTAAGTCGCAGAGAGCGAGACCGCATCTACTCCCGCGCGATCCTTCAGATTGTGCAGCACGGTGGCGTAACCCTCGTCAATCAGGTCTGTACCGAATACAAAAATGGATGATTTCATCTGATGCCCCTCTTCAGTACGCGTCCAGCAGCAACTCCAGTGTCCTGTCCTTCTGCGATGATCAGTTCTCCGTTGACCAGCACATACTTGACCCCGATCGCGAACTGATGCGGGTCTTCGAATGTAGCCGTATCGAGGATCGTGTTCTTGTCGAAGAGGACCATGTCTGCATGAAATCCTTCTCGTATAAGACCGCGGTCAGCCAGTGAGAACCGTGATGCGGGTAATGAGGTCATCTTCCGCACCGCATCCTCGAGGGTGAGCACATGATCTTCGCGCACGTAGCGTCCTAATACTCGAGCGAAGGTGCCATAACTTCGTGGGTGTGGCTTGCCACCTTCAGTCGGACTCAAAGTCCACCCGTCGCTGGCGATCATCGTACGAGGATGTTGCATAACCGTACTGACGTTCTCTTGAGATTGGCCGTGCACAAGAGTGAGAATTCCATTACCAAATTCTTCTAGCATGTCGAGGGCGACATCTACCGGATGTTCTCCGAGCGCCTGTCCGATCTGTGTGAGTGATTGACCGACGTATTGTTTGAACCGACCTGGCGGCAGGTCGGCAATGACTACGACATCTGGATCTAACTCGCGCAACCCCGCTCGAATATCTTCGGCGTCCTGTTTGATGATTTGAGACCGGATAGCAATTCTCTGTTCGGGATCTTGGAGTCGGCGTTGCATTTCGGTAACGCCACCGGCCATCGCCCAACGCGGAAGTATGACGGCTAATCCTGTGCTGCCAGCAGAGTATGGGTACTGATCCATGGCAATGTCGACACCTTCGCTCACAGCGCGGTCAATAAGTCGTAACGTGTCATCAATCTTGTTCCAGTTATTCCTTCCCATGGCTTTGAGGTGACTGATTTGTACGGGGACGCCAGCGGCAGTTCCGATTTCAATTGCCTCGTTCACCGCCTCGATGAGACCGGTTGCTTCACTTCGAATGTGGCTGGAGTAAATACCTCCGAAAGGCGCGAGCACTTTTGCGAGAGCAATTAATTCGGCAGTACTGGCAGCGCTTGCCGGAGCGTACGTTAGCCCGCTGGACATTCCAACGGCTCCAGCAGCCATTGCTTCAGCAACGAACTTGCACATCATTTCCAAATCCTGATCATTTGGCGATCCAGTATCAAAACCCATCGCTGCAATTCGAACCGTGCCATGACCTACCTGCACCGCAATATTGCTGGCTAGTGGCAATTGCTCCAGGAAGGCGAAGAACTCCTGTGTACTATGCCAACTTCCCCACGGTAATCCTGCATCAAGGAATGCAGAGTACTCACGAAGAAGGTGCTCCCTTCCTGGCACAACTGGAAAGGGGGAGATGCCGCAATTGCCAACGACTTGAGTAGTAACTCCCTGGCGAGTCATCGACTCAGCCCTAGGGAAGGCGGACAAACTAAAATCGCAGTGGGTGTGCACATCAACGAATCCTGGGGTCAGAGTTAGTCCATCTGCATCAATTTCGCGACTTGTTCGTTGTGCCGTTCCAACGTTCTCTATAGCGGAGATTCTCCCATTGGACACAGTGATGTCGGCAGGGAAGGCCTTACGTCCTGTGCCATCAACGACAGATGCGCCACGTAGCAACAGGTCGTTCTTCACGCAATCAGTCCGTCTCGGTAAGTATGGCGAGCGCGTTGATCTCAAATAGGACGCCGGGTCTTAGTCCGACAAATACAGTGGTGCGCGCTGGGTAGGGCGTCTCAAAGAATTCTGCGTACACACGATTCATTCTGTCGAAGTGATCCGAATCGGTGAGAAAAACATTTACGGTTATTACATCGCCCAGAGTCCCACCCGCTCCCTCGAGAGCGAATTGCAGGTTCTTTATAGCAAGTCGAGTCTGCTCTTCTAAACCTTCAACTAGTGTCCGGTCGGACAAGTAACCACACTGTCCCGCAATCGCCACGAAGTTCCCTTTACGAATGCTATGGCTGTAAGCGCCCCCGGGTGGCGGTCCTGTAAAAGTTTCATCAATTTTTTGAATCATGAATCATATACCTTTCAGAAGAACGTAAGAATGCCATCGACGACATTGAAGTCGTCGTCAATGACCGGGAGCAGTCGGAATTTATCGAATGCCGTGCAGGGGTGGGATAACCCCAAGACGACCACATCACCAGGATTTAGTTTGGTCGCAGTGGGAACGGTAAGGAACGCATGTTGATCCATGAGTTTGATGGTGGAGCAATCGACCAACTCCGAAACGGTCCCATCCTCGTGGTGGACACGAAGGGGAATTGGTAGATCCACATCAAAGGAGACGTCACGTCTGCCTGTGCCTAAAACCACGAGATTGGACTCGGGTCGAGAGAGTACGACGGCCCATGCTTCAAGGGCGTTGGTCAAGTAAGAAGATTCCTCGGGCGAACGTCGACCATCGAACGGTGACATTTTATGGTAGCGACCAGAGTCATGGGATATATAACAACCGCTGCGCAAGACGAGACGGACATTCATATCTGTGCCAGACCAGTCTGAAAGAACCGCGACCACGCGGTCGAAATAAGCGCTGCCGCCTGCAGTGACGACGATCTCGTCTGTAGAGAAGAGATCGCGATTGGCAAGTTTGACCGTGACGTCACGAACACGTTGAAGTAGAGCATCAACGGCTTTTATATCTTCAACACTACCGCCCCGCGCGGAGAGACCCTCGTAAGTTTCCACGCCAGCGAGTTCGAGAGTTGAGGATTTAGCTACTGCTTCTGCGGTCGCTAGGACTTCCTCTTCGCTGCGTGCGCCGCTTCGACCACCTGCAACGCCTACCTCGACAAGGACGCGCAACTTTCTCTGCGAACCTGCACTCTGCAGAATCTGATCCATCCGCGCGACAGCATCCGGATTATCAACTAGGCAGAGAAAATCAAACGAGGGATCAGCGTCGAGTTGATCTGCCACCCAACGGAGAGCAGAGGGCTCGACGAGTTGGTTAGCGAGAATAATTCGGGAGACTCCATACCGTCGCATTACGCGCACCTGAGACGGAGTGGCGGCCGTAATACCCCATGCACCTGCAGCGATCTGAAGATCGAAGAGCTGGGGGGACATTGTTGTCTTGCCGTGCGGTGCGAGAGAGGCACCATGACGCTGACAGTAATTCGCCATAGTGGCGATGTTGTGAGAGATCGCGTTCACGCGCAATGTCGTCACCGGTAGAGCTAGGTCGCCGCGAGCTACGTTCCAGCCTTGCTTGCCGATCTCAGAGAGTTGCAACTGTGCATTGAGCGGAATGCCCTTGTAGTGATGATCGAGCTGTTCGTCTCTTAGTTGGTTGAGGTTGAGGGGCTTCACACTGGATCCGCCACTTGTGTCCGTACGGGATTGCTGAGAATGCCGAGTCCTGGGATGCGACACTCTGCGATGTCGCCATCTTGAATTACTACTGCACCGGGAGTTCCAGTGGAGATGATGTCGCCCGCAAAGAGCGGCATTACTTCGCTATGGAAACTCACTAATAGTTCTGGCCCAAATGTCATGTTGGCGACGCTATTGCTGCGGTGCTTGCGACCATTGATGACCGTGGTTACGACAATATCGTTAAGAGTTGGAAACTTCTCAAGCACTTCGGCGAGGGGAATCAGTGTCGGGCCGAATGAGAAGAAAGTACTGAAGTTTTTCGCTCGTGTTAAGAAACGGGGATTGCGCTGCAGAATATCTTCCGCGGTCTGGTCGAGAATCAAACAGACGCCCCACACGTAGTCAAGCGCATCCTTTTCGGAAACATTGCGACAGGTCCGTCCGATCACGAGCCCGAGCTCAGCTTCGGCGGTGACTCGAGTGCTCTGTGGGGGAAGGTAGATGTTGTCGTCTTGACCAATGATGGTGTGGTCACCCTTGATAAACGAGGCCGGTTCGGTGGGTGGTACCTCGTTGAGGTCTCCCGCGTGTTCTCGGTAATTCAAACCGATTCCCCAAATTTTATGGGGGCGACGGTATGGAGGTGCGTACTGAACACTCTCAGGTGCTCGGAAAACATTATCGGGAGCGACCTTCGCAAGTCGGCAAAGATTCTTATAGGTGTCTCCTTCAAAAAGGGACATAGCGTCGCCAAAGTACTCTGGGAGGAGATCGCCAACGAGGACAACACCTCGTTTGGTATCAACTAGTGCGGGGCGTTCGTTGACTCCGTCTCGAATGGTTGCGATACGCATTAACTCTGTCATCTTTCTCCTAGAGTATTGATTGTCGGTTCGGTTGTTGATTTCACTTGGTATCCAAGTTTTCTCCGTGGAATTCAATGAGGGCCATACTGACTGCAGTTACACAGGCTTCCAACATGGTGGCACCTAGAATCGGGTCCGCATTCGATGGGCTGTCGCTGTAACCGGCGGCGCCTCGGAAAGGTCCTGGAGCGCCGACTCGATACAACGAACCCTTCGGCCAGTTCGCCTCTGGCTTCTCTCGACTAGGAGCCAACGACAAACGTACGAGGTCGGGTCGCGCAGCTAACATGAGTGAGGTTTCAAAAGCGCCCGCGTGTCCAGGTAATTCACCGAGGTCTTCAACTCCGCTCTCTATGAGTGCGGGACGGGCCATGTGGAAGTAGCTTCCAGCCGCGACACGCACCCCTTCCGTCAGCGCCACATCGCGGGCTACGAGTTGAACAATTTCTTGATTCCCACCGTGCCCATTGATTATGAATACGCTTTTGAACTTGCTCTGGAGAAGTGTGGTGACCACATCGCGTAGGGCAGCGTAGAGAGCTTCCGTGGTGATCGAAGCAGTTCCGCCGTGCAACAGATGGTGGTGTGAACTTCCGTAATAGAAAGATGGGGCAACGACTACGGGAATGCGCTTCTCCACTTGTGAAACCGCTGCGCGTGCAATGTGTTCAGCTAAAATCGTATCTGTGCCCAGAGGTAGATGTGGGCCGTGTTGCTCAAGGGCACCGATGGGCAGTACAACGAGAGTTCGCGGGCCGTTTTCTTGGCACTCGCTCCGTGTCCATTCCTCAAGGTGAGTATTTGTAGTCACAGTGTCCTTTCGTTATTGCCGGCGAATCCGACGCTTTCCTTAAAGGTCCAAGCGATAGTGGTTTATTGCATCGATGTCGACTTCCACGCCCAGGCCCGGACCAGTTGGAACATTGATGCATCCAGAAACGACTTCAAATGTTTCTGAAATTACGTCACCTTTATGGTAAAGAAATCCGCAGGCATCTGCTGCTAATTCATAGGAAGGCAGTGATGCAGCAAGATGCAAATTCGCTGCTGTGCCGATTCCGAGTTCGGGCATGCTGCCGACCCAGGTACTAATTCCTGACGCAGCTGCGATTTCCGCAATGGCGCGGGCGGGGAATAGTCCCCCTGCTTCGCTTACGTAAACATTGATGATGTCGGCTGCCCTTGCTTGCACTACTGCGAGTGCATCTCTGATTGACCAGACTGCATCATCGGCAGCGATAGGAATCTCAGAGCGATTTCGCAGTTCTGCCATTCCTGCCAAGTCATGCGCGGGGAGCGGTTGTTCTATTAATTGCACATCAAAGTCGCGAAGTTCGCTGATCCGACGGGCCGCTACGGAGACGGAATGCCATCCCTCGTTTATATCAACGCGGATCGACACATCCGGACCGGCTGCTTCTCGAACCGCGCGTATCGCCTTTCGATCATCTTCCCAATCACGACCCATTTTAACTTTCAGAGTTCGAAATCCGCGTTGGACCCAAGTGGCCGCTTCCTCCGCCATGAGGCTCGGCTCGTCCATGTGAAGCGAGATGCTGAGATTGACACTGCTCTGTGTAACACCACCAAGGACCATGTGTGCCGGAATGTTTGCAGCTTTGGTGATTGCATCGATTAGTGCCATCTCGACTCCTGCGCGCGCAGGGGAATCCTCCCGACCCGGGAGTATTTTCTCCATCATCTGGGAAATTTGGGTAATGGAGTGAGCCTCTAGTCCGACAAGAGCAGGAGCAAGGATGCGATTAACATCGAGAGTCAAGCCGCTTCCCATTCGACCCCACACAAGAGAGATCTCACCCCAACCAATCACACCTTGATCAGTGTCAATACGAACAATTCCAGCATCAGTGTAAGTGCGCACACCGAATGCACTGCGAGCTGCGTGCACTCGTGGAACCCTGACGGGAAAAGCTTGGACTCTTTGGATTATCAATTTGCAACCTTGGAATCTTGTCGAACTATCCCTGTCGAGGAGACAGTGATGCGGAGAATTTTTGACATATTGTCGTAGAGAATCGCATTGCGGACCTCAGTTGAAATATCAGCCAGGACGACCGCACCGATTATCATGCCAGGATCGATGAACGGCATGTCAGATCCCCAAACCAACTTGGATGGATCTGCGAGAGAAACTAAATGTTCGACTGCTCCGCAATGTCGCTGCATTGCTGTCATGTCGAGAACAACATTAGGAACGGATTGTGTAAGAGCAACGGCATTCTCGAGCCCAAGGTCTAAACCTGCATGCCCCAAAAGTACTGTTGTATTCGGGTACTTTTCTGCAAGTTTCTTGAAGACATCCAGGCGGTCACCGCCAAAGTAACTATGTGAAAGTATGGGAAGACTGTGTGCATTCGCGTACTCCCACATCGGCGCATACCCCGGACCATCGAGAGGATAATTTCCGTGTAGTTCGGGGTGCGCTTTGAAACCTCCGAATCCAGGCTGAGAGAAGCATCGCTCAATCTGCTCATGAGTCTCGCTCGGATAGTTTGGGTTAGTAACACAGAAGCCAATAAAGCGTGCTGGGTACTCGCGAATAGCTCTTGCGATTTCGTTATTGCCGAAATTAACATCTGCGGATATCGAAGAGTGATGGCTGATACATGCAACATCGATTCCAACGGAATCCATCTGCTGGATCATTCCATCAGGACCATTCATCGGGATATTGAAGCTGCGAAAAGATCCCATGTGGGAATGCGCGTCGATGATGGGAGTCTGCTTCTCAAAGTGCCGGAAGAAAACGGTCACAACTTCACCCCTTCCAGAATGCCTTTCAAATTACCGCTAGCAATGGCGGTACGTTCGGACTCTGAAATTCGCGCGGTGGCGACGTGGTAGGCAGCCCCACTCAACGTCCAGTAAGGAAATCCTGATCCGTAGACGAGCCGTTCGGCACCGAACTGATCGCAGATCCGTTCGAGACCTCGGTGAGCCCAATATCCACCAGTCTCAACAAAGACATTTTTAGTGCGAGATAGAAGCGGATAGAGACCGCGATCGCTACGACCACCGGGGCGAATGAGAATCATTGGAAGTTCTGGGTAACGTTCATTTATGTCATAGAGACCTGGCCAGTCCATCTCGTCGCGGCGTCCTAGGTCAAAGTCCACCAGCACGGGTACCCGTGCATCTTGAAGGACCTCGAAGAGCTCCCCAACAACGCGGTAATCAAGTGGGTATCGGTGAAGCGTTAGGCCAGGGAAGAGGCGAACTGCCTTGGCCCCTCTTTGGCGAAGTTCTTCACGTAACACATCGGGGGACCAGAGTTCGCCTGTCGCATGGGGAAGGAGCGTCAGGCATGGACTCAAGCGCTCGACATTGGCGAGTTCATCGCGAAGAAGATCATTTCCCTTCGCAGGCGAGTATTCACGAGCCGCGACGTGCGTGACTAAAGCTTGATTAATGCCGATTCGATCCAGTTCTCCAAGAAGGACTTCTGGGGTCACCCTCTCTGGGAAGAAACGCGGGATGGAAACCTGCCCTATATATGTATTGCAGTCAAAGAACTCTAGAGATTGGTTGATCATGCGCCCACTCTTCCACCACGAACATTTGCGGTCGGGCCCGTGAGCAACCTCTGAATATCAGTTGCATACTGAACTTCCGAATCATCTTGAGGTTCGTATCCCAAGATTTCCCTTGCATTGATAAGAGACCAGAAAGCGCGGGTGTTGTTGCTGATTCCGTAGACGATGAGGAAAGGCACGCCATATTGGTCATTGATGTTCTCGACCGTCAGGCTGCGAAGGAACAGTTGCTGTGCATCTCTCTTGCTGAGCCATGCGCCCAGATCTCGTTTGTAGCGAGTCAGTCCCGTCTGGAATGCAGGACCGAGTTGGGGAGCGGCAGGTTCATCAGCAGAATAAGTTGCGGCATCGATCTCTCGGGGTGCGCCGATACGCACTTGAACAACCTCCATCGATCGCCCGAGAGAGCCGCAGGCGTACACGAAACCTAGGGATTCATACGCGATTTTTGACCAACCATAGAAATTGTCAGCTAGGGGAGTCTCTGTCGGCGTCACCATGTCACGCTTATTGGTGTGAACTAATGCATTTTCATACCAGTCGGTGGCGTGGTTTGAACTTGCAACCACTATGCGCTTAATGCCGGCGTCGAAGGAGCATCTGTAAATGTTCTGCGCCATGCGAATATTCAAGAATTCATCGTCGAATTTCTCGATCTGCGGGACTGTTGGGTCATAGACATGTGTCGGGCTGGACTTGTGATATGCCAGATGAAGAACAGAGTCCACCCCCTCAAATAGGGGGGCAAGGCTCTGGTGATCTGATACTGAGAGATCTTCGGTGACCGTTCGTATAGCAAATTTTTCCTCGAGTGCGGGCAGAAGCATCGCTGCCATATGACCTGTTGCCCCGGTAACAAGCAGGGTCTGTTTCGAAGTCACAGAGGATCACCCTTCTACATAACTTTCACGCACGGTCGGGAGGTGGTGGATCTGTTGGAATCGTGACCCTTGTCACGGATCGTACCCTAGTGTACGGTGTCTTGTATATGAGATACGAGATATTGAGGTGAGTACTTGTCGACTACAGTGTTAGGGCAAACGGAATTAGGCCAACTGGAATTCAAGCGCGAAAGTTTGACGGAAGTCGTCTTCGACAAAATTTTGGAAGGGATCATCGGCAAAGTTTTGGCACCAGGAACCCGAGTCAGTGAGGCGAGTCTGGCGACCCAACTTGGGGTCAGCAAGACCCCTGTCCGTGAAGCGCTCCTTCGATTGAAAAGTATGGGTCTTACCGAAGTGGCACCCGATGGTCTGCGAGTGACCCAACCATCATTCGAGCGGATCCGTGATGCTTACGAGTATCGCTGCGGTATCGAGCAAATGTCTGCGGCCACTGCGTCTGGTCGGGCCGACTCGGCAGAACATGCGGCGATTACGCAAGCTGCTGAATTGAGTTTATCAGCCGCCTCCGTGGGGGATGAGGCTGGTTTCCGAAGTTGGGATCGAGAATTTCATCGACGCGTTGCACACTCCGCGCACAACCCAATGATCCGTGAAGAAGTCGAGAAGTTGCTTCTGTTGACGTCCGCGCTTCGCGGGAGAGATGCACCAGCCCGCAGTAACTCAGTTCTCTGCGGTGACGAACACCTTCGAGTTGCAGTGGCAATAACTGCCGGCGATGGTGCTACGGCCGCCGAAGTAATGGCTCGACATATCCGGTACGTGATGGATATGGTCCTCGAATCTTTTAGCTTCGCCAACCAACCCGCGAAGTCCTCACATGAGTAGCCAAGGAAGCATCACCCCAACCGCGTTAGGGAAAGGGCTATGGGGCGTTCTTGCCACTCCTTTTGACGAGGCCAACCTCAAGGTTGATGAAGAATCCATGATCAGACAACTCGACTTGTACCGTGCCGTCGGCGCGACTGGCGTGGTCACCCTCGGGGTATTTGGGGAAGCAGCTCAACTGGACTTCTCAGAACAGGCAGATCTTGTCCGGTTAGTGAGCGAGCAAGCACCAGATTTGCCGTTAGTTATTGGGCTTTCAGAGCGAGAGACGGATCAAGCGATTGCAGTTGCGCTCCGCCTTCTTGACGCAGCAACCCAACCACCCGCCGGGTTCATGTGCCAAATTAACAGTACCGACCCGCAGGCACTTATGGCGCATTTTGAAGCAATCCATGCTGCGACTGGAGTCGGAATCGTTGTACAGGACTATCCCCTCATCAGTGGAGTAAAAATCAGTTCTCAGCAGATACTTGACGCTCTTGAGCACAATACCTATGCAGTTGCCATTAAATCAGAGGCGCCGCCAACCTCACTGGCTATTTCCAGCCTCACTTCGAAGACATCAGTTCCAGTCTTTGGCGGACTTGGCGGAGTGGGCTTGCTCGATGAACTGATGTCTGGGGCATCGGGGGCAATGACGGGGTTCTCGCATCCCGAGGGGCTTGCGGAGACCCTTAGTGCATGGAAGCGCGGTGGTTTTGAAGCGGCAAGGGATGCCTTCGCCTCATGGCTCCCATTAGCCAATTTCGAAGCCCAGGTTGGAATTGGGTTGGCAATTAGGAAAGAGATTCTCAAGCAAAGAGGAGTTTTCACATCGGGAGTAGTACGCCCGCCAGCAATGCCAATGCCGGGTGCCCTTCGGCATCACCTTTCACAGCACATTAGTGCACTAATTGATAAGAGGGTTATTTAATGGATCTTGCTCTAGAAGGCCGAGTGGCCTTGGTTCTCGGATCGACCTCAGGACTGGGTCTGGGTATCGGGCATAGCTTGGCGGCCGAGGGAGCGAAAGTAGTTTTCTGCGGACGCAGAGGCGATTTTGCCAAAGAGATAGCTGAGACCGCACCTTCAGCAGTCGGTTTGGAAGTTGATCTGGCGGACGAGGTTTCACGCGCCGAACTTGTTCATCAGGTTCAAAAGAGCCTGGGTGAGGTCGACATCCTTGTCCTCAATGGCGGGGGTCCACCGCCAGGAATGGCATCCAGTCTCACGGTAGTCGAGATGCGCCAGAGTTTGGAGTTGCTCCTCCTCGCCCAAATCGACTTCGTCCAACTTCTCCTGCCGTCAATGCGCGCCAAGGGCTGGGGTCGAATTCTGGCCATTGGTTCGAGCGGCGTACAGCAGCCAATTCCAAACCTTGTCCGATCGAACACCGCGCGAGCGGCACTTGCGGCATATCTAAAGACCCTTGCCGGTGAAGTTGCTGCAGATGGCGTGACTGTCAACATGATTTTGCCTGGACGGATCGACACGGAGCGGGTGGCAACTCTCGACGATCACAAGGCAAAACGGGAGGGGATTGCTGTTGAGTCTGTACGGAAAGCATCGACAGAACTCATCCCAACCCATAGGTACGGAGAGGTGACGGAATTCGCGGAAGTAGCAACTTTCCTCTGCAGTTCACGTTCGTCTTATATCACTGGAAGTCAAATACGAGTTGACGGCGGAGTTATCTCCGCGCTTTAGATGCTTCGACTACTAGGGAAAATTAATCTATGAAAGGGAACCATGAAACTAGCAACTAGAAAGGCGATTGCCGCAGGTATCCTGCTGGCAGTTGGGCTGATGGGTTTTTCCTCACCGGCATCTGCGGCAAAGAAAGCAGTTAGTATCAATCAAACCTCGATGGTGGTTGCGGAGGGCGTTCCTCCCCAGACTTTCGATCCAATCCAGTCATCACAGATTGCCACGATGTATGCATGGCAGAGCGTCTATGAAGGTCTTGTAATCGCAGGTCTTGATGGGAAGATTCAGCCAGTATTAGCGTCTAAATGGACAATAAGCAAAGACGGGTTGACATACGACTTCACTCTTCGACAAGGTGTCCAGTTTTCCAACGGCGCCTTATTGACCGCAGACGATGTGGTCTACAGTTTTGAACGACTCAAAGCCAAAGGACTTCCATACTCCCAGGCTCGTTTCGCGACCATCGCTTCTGTAACGAAGATTGCAAATGACCAGGTTCGATTCGTGCTATCCAGCCCAACGGCCGGATTCCTACTTAACCTTGGAAGCCCTTACCTCATCGGCTCGGCCATTGTTAATAAGAAATGGACTGAGAGCAACGACCCCAAGCTTATGATGATGGGAACCGGGCCTTTCCAGATGGTCTCATACTCGCCAAACCAACAACTTATTCTCAAGAGGAATGAGTTGTATTGGAATAAGAAGAGTTTGGATACCGTGGCGAATCTCACTATTCGCTATATGCCAGACCAGTCTGCGCAGGTTGCAGCTCTACAGGCCGGACAGATTGACCTCATGTTCCCGAATGCTGAGTCATTTCTTCAGATTAAAAGGATATCCACTATCAGGACTGTGGCCGTCAATTCGGCAAGCACCATTCGCCTCAACATTGGGACAAACAACGCTCCGTTGGATGATGTGAATGTCCGTAGAGCCATCTCCTTGGCACTGGATCGACGCGGGATCGTCAAGGGTGCCTTCCTCGGACAGGCAGTTCCAAGCGCGCAAATTCCTCCTGCATATGCCTGGTCGATTCCAATCAACCAACTCCAGTACCAACGCGTAAATGTTGCTGCAGCCAAGAAATTGCTGGCTAAGGCCGGTTATCCAAAGGGGATTCAATTAACTCTGAACCACTTGGCTGGCTACGCAACTTATCTAGATCGTTTTGCTGAGATTGTGAAGCAGCAACTAGCTAAGGCTGGCATTGTGGTCACCATTGAAGCAAATCAGAACGCAGTCTGGTTAGACAAGCAGAACAAGGCTAACTACCAGATCATGACTAATGAGTATGCATTTAATGGCGATCCACTCTTCTACCTAAGTCCACGACCAGGTCGTCAAGGACCAAACCCAGCAGAGCTTGATGCTCTCATCGCAGCGGTTTCGACTGGTGATCCAGATAATTACACCGATGGTCTCCGCAAGATCCAGATAATGGAAGACGACCTAGTCTTCCCAGATATCACCGTTGCCGCCCGCAAAGCGTGGGCTGCTTACGGTAGCAATCTCACAAAGGTAAAGCTCAGTCCAACTCTGAGTCGTTCATTCCTCGCCAGTATTAAAGCTAAAAAATAGCCGTTAGCCGGGGCGGGCCTAGCGCCCGTCCCGGCTCACCGCACCACATAATATTTATCGAAAGGACGAACCGAATGTTCGAGGCGCCCGTGCTCGAAGTACGAGAATTAATTACTCATTTCTACACGAGCTACGGAACCGTCCGCGCGGTTGACACCATGTCATTTGAGTTAGCACGTGGGGAAACCCTTGGACTGGTGGGCGAGTCTGGCTCCGGGAAGAGTGTTACTGCAATGTCAGTATTGCGCCTTGTTGCCGCACCTGGGCACATTAAATCCGGAAGTATCAAAATCGATGGCCAAGACATTCTCTCTCTAGATGAGGAACAAATGCGCCAAATAAGAGGAGCTCATGCGGGGATGGTCTTCCAGAACCCGATGACAGCGCTGAACCCTGCATTCACCATCGGCTGGCAACTCCGCGAAGCGTTAAAGGCGCATGGCGTGAAACTCGACAGCGCGGCTGATGATCGCATTCTCGCTGCACTAGCGGCAGTGGGTATGGCGGATCCAGTTCGGCAGAGAGACTCTTACCCGCATGAACTTTCGGGTGGCATGAGACAGCGAGTCGTAATTGCAATGGCCCTACTCAATGAGCCTTCCCTTCTTATTGCCGATGAACCAACAACCGCATTAGACGTGACGATTCAAGCGCAGGTCTTGAAATTGATGAAGCAACTGACTTCTGAGCACGGAACTGCTCTATTACTTATTACGCACAACATGGGTGTAATCGCAAAAATGTGCGATCGAGTGATTGTGATGTATGCCGGGGAAATCGTCGAAGAAGCACCGGTCGAAGAACTATTTAAGGGAACTCTTCACCCTTACACACTGGGATTGCTTGAGTCGATTCCGCGTGCAGATGAGGCAAGAGGCGCACTTCCCACAATGAAGGGCCTCCCACCTGATATGACAGCAGTGCCTGCAGGCTGTCGCTTTGCGGCCCGCTGCCCCTTTGTCGAAGAACAGTGTCGTAGCCAGCACCCGGAACTCATCGAGATGAAACCAGGACACAAAGTCAGGTGTTGGGTTACGCAGAGAGATCCGATGGCGCTTTCGAATGTGGAATCTGGAGGAAACGATGGCAACTGACTTCGACTCTACAAAGCATCCGCGACTGCAACTCACGGGACTGGAGCGTTATTTTCGAGTCCATGATGTGAATGCCAAGAACAAAGTTGGTCTTCTCCGCGCAGTTGATGGCGTATCTCTCCAAGTGAATCCTGGTGAGACGCTGGGTATCGTCGGCGAGTCCGGTTGTGGGAAGTCAACCCTGGCCAGACTTGCAGTAGGCCTGCTGACATCATCTGCTGGAAATATTCTCATTGATGGCCAGGATATTTGGGCTAGTGGAGCAGAAGGGCGTCGTCGGCGACAGAGTCTCCAGATGGTCTTCCAGAATTCAGCCGGCGCACTTGATCCACGACGCACGATTAGTTCAAGCATTGCTGAGCCATTACGAGCTCGTGGGATAAAGACGACCGACCAAGCAGTGGATGAAATTCTTGGGCTGGTAGGGCTTGATCCCACCATGTCGAGGCGGCTTCCTCATGAGTTGTCGGGAGGACAGCAGCAACGAGCTTGCATTGCGCGGGCACTTATCGCTGAACCCGCCCTGATTGTGCTCGATGAAGCCGTAGCCTCTCTGGATGTTTCACTTCAAGCACAGATCTTGAATCTTCTTGTCAGTCTGCAGGAGCGCCTTGGTGTTTCTTATATGTTCATCAGTCACGATCTGGCAGCAGTACAGGTAATCAGTCATCGAGTTGCGGTTATGTACTTAGGTGAAGTCGTGGAATCAGCACCGGTGGACGAGTTTGTAAGCCGCCCCCAGCATCCATATTCCGTTGCTTTACGACAGTCCGCACTTCTTCCAGATCCCGTACTCGAACGAAATCGGAAGGAAATCATTCTACAAGGCGATGTGCCAAGCCCTCTTAATGTGCCGACTGGTTGCAGATTCCATACCCGTTGCCCAATCGCGCAACCCCGCTGTTCAGTGGAGAAGCCGGTCCAGCAGCAAGTGGGAAATGACCATTTGGTCGCTTGCCACTTCCCAGGACAATTGTCTCCAGAGATAGCGCCTATGAGTTCACGGCCGCGTTCGATATTGGAAAAGGAGGCTTAACATGCTCAGAAGACTTGTTATTCGAATAACAGGAATGGCCTCTGTATTGCTGATTGTTTCGGCTTTGGTCTTTGCCTTGGGATCTTTGATCCCAGGTGACCTAACAAGCGTCGTAGTCGGTCAAGAAGGCGCCACGGCCGAACAGTTCGCTGAGGTAACAAAGAGATTAGGACTAGATAAGCCACTGTATGTGCAGTATTACCATTGGCTTGGAAATGCGTTGCAGGGAGACCTTGGAGTATCTCCGATTACCGGTAGGAATGTCTCGCAGGATTTGCTCCAACAAATTCCAATCTCACTGGAGTTGGCACTTCTAGTTTTCCTTGTGTCTACTTTGTTGGGTATCCCTGCCGGAATCATGGCCGCTGTTCATGCCAATAAGAGAATTGATGCGATCCTGCGCGCCTCGCTTCTAGTTATCTTCTCCATCCCGGTCTTCGTTATCGGTGCACTGCTGTTGCTTCTCGGACCACTTTTAATGCCGGGACTTTTACAGATTTCCTATGTATCACCCTCGCAGGATCTCATAGGCCATATAAAGTCAATGGTTATGCCGGTGGCGACGATCGCTCTACCAATGGCGGCCATGACAATGCAGATGACGCGAAGTGCAATGCTCGAAGTTTTCTCTGCTCCATACATTGTTACTGCACGAGCTATTGGCGTACGGGTTCAACGAATCCAGTATCGACATGCATTACGAAATGCACTTCCGAATATCATTACGTTCTTGGGTTTTCAGTTGGGCGTGATGCTCGGTGGATTGATTGTCATAGAGCAGATGTTCAGCATGCCGGGTTTGGGGCGAGGGATGCTTGATGCTATTAGCACTCGCGATTACCCCATGGTTACGGCTACGACATTGGTCTTTGCTCTTTCATTCGTTGTAGTCAATGCCGTAATCGATGTTCTCTATCCAATCCTTGATCCCCGACAGAGGTCCCGATGACAATTTCAGACGAAATCATCCCCGTCCCAATCGGACGGGCCACCCGCACTCCTCTTTGGCGTCGCTTCAGTAAACACCGAGCAGGCATGGTTTCACTCTCGGTCGTTGTCGGTTTCACGCTACTTGGAATTTTCTCGCCGTGGATCACACCTTATGACCCGAACTCTGGTGACTTCATGCAGGCATTGCAATCTCCATCATCAAAACATCTATTCGGTACCGACGCACTTGGTCGCGATATCCTCAGCCGAATTATTGACGGGTCGGGTATTGCAGTCACCGTCGCACTTGTCTCAGTGCTCATCGCACTCATAATTGGTGGATTGATTGGTGTAATTGGGGGCTACTCAGGTGGCGTGGTCGATAGCTTGCTAAACCGAAGTCAAGATATTATTTTTGCTTTCCCAACTCTTCTCCTGGCAATCATAATTGTTGCGATTCTCGGACCTGGGTTGTTGAATGCCACTTTTGCGATCGGCGTTGTATATATTCCGAGGTTTGCCCGACTGGCTCGTTCAACAGTTCTCACACTTAAATCCAGTGAGTTTCTAGATGCTGCGCGAATATCGGGAGTGCGCACGCCAACGATTTTGGTGAAGCATGTTGTACCAAACGTCATGCCTTCACTAGTTGTCCTTGCGGCGTTGAGCATGTCGAACGCGCAATTGGCATATGCATCCTTAAGTTTCCTCGGTCTTGGAGTAGGTCCTCCGCAAGCAGACTGGGGTGGCATGCTCGCCCAAGCCAGAGACTTCATAACAGTTGCACCCTGGATGACGATCTGCTCGATTATCCCTCTGGTGCTATTGATACTTGCATTCAATGTGCTTGGTGATGCGGTTCGCGATGTGCTCGACCCACGGGATCACACTGCACCTCGCCCATCTGCAACATTGGTCTAGGCGTAGGGACTGACATGATTCAAGTTGTACTTCATCCACGTCATGATCCGGGAGTTGAGGCTGTCCTAGAGGCGATCTCAGGAATCGAATTGGTCCGTCCGACCGATGACCAGGGGGTAGTTGCTGCCCTCGCCGCTGGAGGTGAAGTACTGGTCACCTACACCTGGCAACGGGAGTTTCTCTCGCCTTCCTTGCGGTGGATTGCTGGAACTGGTGTGGGTTTTGACCAGTACCCGCTAGCCGAGTTGGCTGACGGCGATGTTGCCCTTACCACGGCCTACGGTATTCATTCGGGCTGCGTGGCTGAGCACGCATTTGGATTACTCATGGCGTGCACGCGGGCGATCGGTGAATCCGCTCGGAATCAGTCGAGGGGAGTGTGGAGGCCAATCATTGGCGAAGAGGTATCTGGAAGGCGGATGCTCATTGTCGGCTTAGGGCAAATCGGCGAGGCCATCGCTCGGAGGGCGGTGGGTTGGGAAATGGAGATCGTCGGAATAAAGCGCTCGCCGGAACGCTATGACGGGATTCTCTCCGATGTCAGATCACCCGAGGCACTACAGGAGATGTGCGCATGGGCGGAGATCCTGGTCTTGAGTATCCCAGCGGGATCTGAGACCAAGCACCTAATTGGCGCAAAAGAACTGGACCTCTTGGGTTCTGGATGGGTGGTCAACGTTGCTCGGGGCAGTGTCATCGATGAAAAGGCACTTTTGGAAAGGCTCCAGGATGGACGCTTGCGGGGCGCAGGCCTGGATGTTTTCGAATCAGAGCCGCTGCCTCACGATTCACCGTTGTGGACTCTTCCCAACGTGGTAATGACTGCACATAACGCGGCTAGCAGTCCTCGGTTCGGGAGTCGTTGGGGGGACATTTTCCGAGCTAACCTTTCCGCTCTCTCATCCGGTGGCACGTGGCGCAACCGCCTTGGACAGGATGGAAGGTTTGTATGAGCTTTGATCTTGTGATGCTGCCACCGCAGTCTGAACTCACTCGCAACTGGGCACATCTCCTGGAGTCTTCAGTCGAAGGGTTACGTGTTCATGTTCCCGAAGATCGGGCGAATGCTTTAGAGATCCTTCCGCGAGCATTGGCAGCCTTCGGCACGCTCGACCCCGAACTTCTTGCGGCCGCTCCGAGACTTCGCTGGTTGCAGGCACCGGCAACCGCTCCCGACGCAGGCTTCTTTTTTCCCAAGCTAGAAGAGCACCCCGTGCAGGTCACCAACTTCCGTGGCATACACAACGACCACGTCGTCAATCATGCTCTTGCCTTGATACTGGCTCTGGCTCGCAACCTACCGGTCTACCTCCGCCAGCAATCATCGGCCCTATGGCTGCGTCACCTCGAGGACTCCTCTGTCGTAGCGCTGGCCGATTCCACTGCGCTTGTTATTGGCGTTGGCGGTATCGGCGCCGAAATTGCGCGACTTTTATCAGCATTCGGCTGTCGAGTCCTGGGTGTGGACCCGCGCCTGGAAGTGTCACCTCCGGGAATGGAAGCGCTCCACCGCCCCGACTCACTGGATGACCTCCTCCCGCAGGCGAACATTGTCGTCCTGACCCTCCCGCACACCCCCGAGAGCGAGGGTCTCATCGACGCCAGGCGGCTAGCTCTCTTCCAGCGGGGGAGCATGCTCATCAACATTGGTCGTGGCCAGACCGTCCGACTAGAAGCCGTTGTCAAGGCCCTCCAGTCGGGGCAGCTCGGTGGGGTGGGCCTGGATGTCTTCGAAGAAGAACCGCTACCGATGAATCATGCGCTCTGGTCAGAACCAAATGCTCTGCTTACTCCACATGTGGCAGTAGTCGGTCCTCATACTGAGGAGAAACGATTTCAATTTTTCTGCCAGAATGCCCAGCGCTTCGTGAGGGGCGAGCAATTGCTCAATATCGTTGATAAGTCCAAGTGGTACTAGTTCAATTTCAATTCTTCAATTCTTTGGTCGGGTTCGAGAGAAGCTTCGGCGTGTCTTAGTGCCCATTTCGGCGACAGTAGGAGTAAAACCCTCGTTTTGACCTTCGCGGGTTGGGTGAGTTACGCTCTGGCCCTGCTCTTTTTTAGAGCTCTGTCCGACTGCCCTGCGATTAATTTGCATCAGCACTCGTGCGAAGTCAGGCGACACGCCCGACCTCGTGGGTCGGACATTGCGCAAAAATTGAAGTAGTAACGAATGGAGAAAGATGCCAACAATTCAACAGCTGGTTCGTCGCGGTCGCGCTGAAAAGACCACGAAGACGAGCACGCCTGCGCTCAAGGGAAGTCCTCAGCGTCGCGGTGTGTGCACTCGTGTTTACACGACGACACCTAAGAAGCCGAACTCTGCACTTCGTAAAGTCGCACGTGTTCGCTTAACCAGTGGCATGGAAGTTACGGCATACATTCCAGGTGAAGGTCACAATTTGCAGGAGCACTCGATCGTTCTCGTTCGTGGTGGTCGTGTAAAGGATCTTCCCGGCGTTCGTTACAAGATCATTCGCGGTTCACTTGATACCCAAGGTGTTAAAAACCGTAAGCAATCACGTAGCCGTTACGGCACCAAGAGAGAGAAGAAGGCTTCCTAATGCCACGTAAAGGTCCTGCGGTCAAGTCACCAGTAATTGCTGATCCTGTTTACAACTCACCAGTTGTTACTGCTCTTATTAATAAAATTCTGCTTCACGGCAAGCGCTCAACTGCCGAAGCAATTGTTTACAACGCCCTCGAGGGTTGCCGTGCAAAAACTCAGGTTGATCCAATCATCACCTTGAAGCGCGCACTCGACAATATCAAACCAACTGTTGAAGTTAAATCACGTCGTGTTGGTGGCGCTACTTACCAGGTTCCAGTTGAAGTAAAGGCTGGCCGTTCAACAACTCTTGCACTTCGTTGGTTGGTCGACTTCTCACGCGCACGTCGCGAAAAGTCGATGGCAGAACGCCTCACCAATGAATTGATTGACGCGAGCAATGGTCTTGGTGCCGCAGTGAAGCGTCGCGAAGACACACACAAGATGGCTGAAGCCAACAAGGCTTTCGCGCATTACCGCTGGTAACCCGCCTTACGGCTCTAAGAATTAAATATCACACCAACCGTTTTTAAGAAGTTCTAACAGAAGCAAAGAAGGAGCAACTAAGTGGCCGCAGAGAACATCGACCTAGCCAAGGTCCGCAACATTGGGATCATGGCTCATATCGACGCGGGCAAAACCACGACCACTGAGCGCATCCTTTTTTACACTGGCATTAACTACAAAATCGGTGAAGTCCATGAAGGCGCAGCCACCATGGACTGGATGGAGCAGGAACAAGAGCGCGGAATCACCATTACTTCCGCTGCAACCACCTGTATGTGGCACGACTACCTCATCAACATCATTGATACACCCGGTCACGTTGACTTCACCATTGAGGTAGAGCGTTCGCTGCGCGTACTTGATGGCGCGGTTGCAGTGTTTGACGGTGTTGCAGGTGTTGAGCCACAGTCTGAAACGGTATGGCGCCAAGCTGATCGTTACAGCGTTCCACGTATCTGTTTCGTAAACAAGCTAGACCGCACCGGCGCAAACTTCGATATGTGCGTCGGCATGATCGTTTCTCGCCTTAACGCGAAGCCACTTGTGCTTCAGGTTCCAATCGGAAACGAAGCTTCATTCCTCGGCGTTGTCGACTTGATCGCAATGAAGGCGCTTGTCTGGCCCGGCGAGACTAAGAAGGGTGAGGATTACATCGTCGAGGAAATTCCCGCTGACTTGGCTGAGAAGTGCAAGCAAGCTCGTCACGATCTCATCGAGGCTCTTGCTGATGCGGATGACCAGATCATGGAGAAGTACCTAGACGGTGCTGATCTTTCTGAGCAAGAGATCATCGACGGAATCCGTCGCGCAACTTTGGCAGCTAAGGCAGTTCCAGTTCTTTGCGGTTCTGCATTTAAGAACAAGGGCGTACAGCCAATGCTCGATGCAGTAACTCGCTACCTTCCAAGTCCGCTTGATGTTGAATCAATTGTTGGACACAGCATGAGCGGGGATGGGACGGCAGAAGTTATCCGTCACCCAGATAACAAGGAGCCATTCTCGGCCCTTGCATTCAAGATCATGTCAGACCCACACCTTGGAAAACTTCACTTCATCCGTATTTACTCTGGTGTTCTTGAAACCGGTTCTGCTGTTCTTAACAGCAATAAAGATCGAAAAGAGCGCATCGGAAAGATCTACCAGATGCACGCCAACAAGCGCGAAGAGCGTGAGAGCGCTGGCGCCGGAATGATCGTTGCGGTTATGGGCCTTAAGAACACCACAACTGGTGAGACTCTCTGCGATATTGCCAAGCCGGTAATTCTTGAATCAATGGATTTTCCAGATCCAGTTATCTCAGTTGCGATTGAACCAAAGACTAAGAGCGACCAGGAAAAACTCGGCATTGCGATTCAGCGTCTTTCCGAAGAAGACCCAACTTTCCGTGTCAAGACCGATGAAGAGACCGGTCAGACCATCATCGCCGGAATGGGCGAGTTACACCTGGAAATTACAGTTGAACGCATGCGTCGCGAATTTGGCGTCGATGCCAACGTCGGTAAGCCACAGGTTGCCTTCCGCGAAACTCTGCGCAAGGGTGTCGCGCGTCACGACTACACCCACAAGAAGCAGACCGGTGGTTCTGGCCAGTTCGCGAAGATTCAGATTGCGATTGAGCCACTTCCAGCAGGATCGGTCGAGGGTGGATACGAATTCGTCAACAAAGTTACCGGTGGTCGCATTCCTAGGGAATATATTCCTTCAGTTGATGCGGGTTGCAGAGAGGCCATGACGGCAGGCCCACTTGCTGGATATCCACTCACTGATGTCCGCGTCCTTCTTCTTGATGGTGCCTACCACGATGTTGACTCATCGGAATTGGCCTTCAAGATTGCCGGTATCGCAGCGTTTAAGGAAGCAGCAAAACTTGCTGACCCGGCAATTCTCGAACCAGTAATGGCAGTTGAAGTCATCACCCCTGAAGATTTCATGGGTGATGTCATCGGCGATATTAATAGTCGTCGTGGTCAGATCCAGGCCATGGACGAGCGGTCAGGTGCCCGCATTGTTAGGGCGCTCGTTCCGTTGTCAGAGATGTTCGGCTACGTCGGAGATCTCCGCTCCAGAACGCAAGGTCGCGCGAGCTACAGCATGCAATTCGATTCGTATGCCGAAGTTCCAGCAAACGTTGCGAAGGACATCATTTCCAAGGCTCGCGGCGAATAGTCCCAAACGACCCACCAAAAACTAAAAAACCCTAACTAAAGCAACCAAAGAGAAGAAAGAAGGACCAAAAGTGGCAAAGGCGAAGTTCGAGCGGACAAAACCGCACGTAAACATCGGCACCATCGGGCACATCGACCACGGTAAGACCACTCTTACCGCTGCGATCTCCAAGGTGTTGCACGATAAGTTCCCAGATGTAAACCCATTCACACCATTCGATCAGATCGATAAGGCGCCAGAAGAGCGCGCGCGCGGTATAACGATCTCGATCGCGCACATCGAGTACCAAACAGAGAAGCGTCACTACGCGCACGTTGACTGCCCTGGCCACGCTGACTACATCAAGAACATGATTACTGGTGCAGCACAGATGGACGGCGCAATCCTCGTAGTTGCAGCAACTGACGGTCCAATGCCACAGACCAAGGAGCACGTTCTCCTTGCTCGCCAGGTGGGCGTACCTTCAATCGTTGTTGCTCTCAACAAGTCAGACATGGTTGACGATGAAGAAATTCTTGAACTCGTAGAAATGGAAGTTCGCGAACTTCTCAGCAAGTACGAGTTCCCAGGCGATGACACACCAATCGTTCGTGTATCTGCACTTAAGGCTCTCGAAGGAGATGCTAAGTGGGCAGAGAAGATCATGGAACTCATGGATGCAGTGGACTCATTTATCCCACAGCCAGTCCGTGAAATTGACAAGCCATTCTTGATGCCAGTGGAAGACGTCTTCACGATCACAGGTCGAGGAACTGTTATCACCGGTCGTATTGAGCGCGGTGTTGTTAAGGTCAACGAAGAGGTTGAAATCGTTGGAATCCGTCCAACAAGCATGAAGACAACTGTTACTGGTGTGGAAATGTTCCGTAAGTTGCTTGATGAAGGACAAGCTGGCGAGAACGTCGGTCTTCTTCTTCGTGGAACAAAGCGTGAAGACGTTGAGCGCGGACAGGTTGTCTGCAAGCCAGGCACCATCACACCTCACACCGAGTTCGATGCTTCTGTTTACATCCTTTCAAAGGATGAAGGCGGACGTCACACTCCATTCTTCAACAACTACCGACCACAGTTCTACTTCCGTACAACTGACGTGACCGGTGTTGTAACACTTCCAACCGGCACCGAAATGGTTATGCCTGGCGACAACATCGAATTGGCCGTTGCGCTGATTCAACCAATCGCCATGGAGGAAGGTCTCCGCTTTGCTATCCGCGAAGGTGGCCGCACCGTTGGTGCTGGACGTGTTGTAAAGATCAAGAAGTAACTACTCAATAGATAAGTAGTGGCTGAGGTTGACCCCGGCGGTATAGAAACCGCCGGGTTCAATAAAAAAAGATTTAAATGGATTTAGGAAGTTTAGAGAGACTAGAGGAGAAGACAATGGCGGGACAGAAGATCCGCATTCGGCTCAAGGCCTACGACCATGAGGTGATTGACTCTTCGGCGAAGAAAATCGTCGAGACAGTCGAGCGCACTGGTGCAACGGTCGCTGGCCCAGTGCCGCTACCTACTGAGAAGAACACGTACTGCGTGATTCGCTCTCCTCACAAATACAAGGACAGCCGTGAACATTTCGAGATGCGCACACATAAGCGCCTCATCGACATCATCGACCCAACCCCTAAGACGGTTGATTCATTGATGCGTCTCGATCTTCCTGCCGGCGTTGACATCGAGATCAAGCTTTAAGGGACCAGACGACAATGACAACTACTGGATCAATCACAACCCAATCGCAGGGCGCTGCCATCAAGGGAATCCTTGGCAAGAAGCTCGGTATGACACAGGTATTCGATGCCAACAACAAAATGGTGCCAGTCACCGTTATTGAAGCCGGTCCATGCGTCGTAACGCAGGTCCGCACACTAGAGACAGATGGATACGCTGCGGTTCAAATCGCATTTGGCGCCATCGACCCTAAGAAGATTTCACAGCCACAAATTGGTCACTATGCAAAGGCTGGTGTGACACCACGTCGCTCCGTTGCCGAACTGCGTACGACCAATGCTTCTGCTTACACGCTGGGTCAAGAACTTAGTGCTGATGTATTTGAAGCGGGCGAACTGGTTGACGCTACCGCTACCAGCACAGGTAAAGGAACCGCCGGTGTTATGAAGCGTCACGGCTTCTCTGGTCTGAGCTCATCGCACGGTGTTGACCGTAAGCACCGTATGCCAGGTTCGATCGGCGCATGTTCAACACCAGGTCGTGTTTTCAAGGGAATGCGTATGTCTGGTCGTATGGGTGGAGAGCGCATTACAACCCAAAACCTACTTATTCACGCAGTAGATGTCGAGAAGAACCTGCTGCTCATTAAAGGCGCAGTTCCTGGTCCAGATGGCGCACTTGTTTTCATCCGTTCAGCTGCAAAGAAAGCAGTCTTTGAAGTTGTTTATCAAGCCACGAAGGTTGGTGCATAACCATGGCGCTTACAGTCGAAATCAAGAACGCCGAAGGAAAGAAAGTTGGCAGTGTTGATCTGCCAGCAGAAATCTTTGACGCTCAGACAAACATTCCTTTAATCCACCAAGTCGTAACCGCTCAGCTTGCTGCGGCCCGTCAGGGAACCCAGAAGGCAAAGAACCGCGGTGAAGTAAGTGGTGGAGGTAAGAAGCCTTTCAAGCAGAAAGGAACTGGTCGCGCCCGTCAGGGTTCGAGTCGTTCTCCAATCCACAAGGGTGGAGGTACTGCGCACGCAGTGCGCCCACGCAACTACGAACAGCGCACTCCTAAGAAAATGATTGCCGCAGCGCTTCGCGGAGTTCTCTCTGATCGCCAACGCAATGATCGTATTCACGTTCTTGACTCGGTCACTTCTGCTCCTTCAACAAAGGCAGCGCTCGCGGCCGTTCGTCAGTTCAGTGATCGCAAAAACCTATTGGTAGTTGTTTCACGCACCGAGGATGCTGCTTGGCGCAGTCTTCGCAATGCTGATGATCTTCACTTGCTGGTTCCAGATCAGTTGAATGCCTACGACATCCTTAAAAGCGATGACATGGTCTTCTCTGAGTCCGCTATCAAGGATTTCCTTGCCGGTCCATCAAAGGGCAAGGGCGTAACAGCCACTGCTTTCGAAAGCGAAGTTGAGGTGTCCGCATGACCCACCGCGATATTTTGTTAGCACCAGTTGTCTCTGAAAAGGCATACGGGCTGCTCGACGAAAACAAGTACACCTTCTTGGTGGCTCCAGATGCTAATAAGACCCAGATCAAGATCGCGGTCGAAGAAGTGTTCGGCGTCAAGGTTCTGAGTGTGAACACCATGAACCGTATGGGCAAGAACAAGCGCACACGTTTTGGTGATGGAAAGCGCAAGGACACCAAGCGAGCAATCGTGCAAGTAGCAGCCGGCGACCGCATCGACATCTTTGGAGGCCCAGTTTCCTAACGGGGACCGGGACTACAGGAATAGGACAAGGGAAAGATAATGGCACTTCGTAAGTTAAAGCCCACGACCCCGGGTCAGCGCGGCGCGAGCGTTCCAGATTTTGCTGAGCTCACACGCACCACACCTGAGAAGTCGCTGGTGCGTCCAATTCACTCCAAGGGTGGACGTAACTCAACTGGTCGCATCACAGTGCGACACCAAGGTGGTGGACACAAGCGTGCCTATCGCCTCATTGACTTTGTTCGCAACGATAAAGATGGTGTACCCGCAAAGGTCGCTCACATTGAGTACGACCCAAACCGCACAGCTCGCATTGCTCTTCTGCACTACGCAGATGGAGAGAAGCGCTACATCATCGCCCCAAATAAGTTGTCGCAAGGTGACATGGTCGAAAACGGTCCAAAGGCCGACATCAAGCCAGGAAACAACTTGCCACTTCGCAACATTCCAGTAGGAACTGTCATTCACGCAATCGAACTTCGCCCGGGTGGAGGAGCAAAGATTGCTCGTTCTGCAGGCGCGAGTGTTCAGTTGGTTGCAAAGGAAGGCGCATACGCCCAACTTCGTATGCCATCTGGCGAAATTCGTAACGTAGATGTCCGGTGTCGGGCAACTGTTGGTGAAGTCGGCAACGCCGAGCAATCCAACATCAACTACGGCAAGGCCGGACGTATGCGTTGGTTGGGTATTCGCCCATCTGTTCGCGGTGTTGTTATGAACCCAGTGGATCACCCACACGGTGGTGGTGAAGGAAAGACCTCTGGAGGTCGCCATCCTGTTACACCTTGGGGTAAGCCTGAAGGTCGCACCCGCAAGAAAAAGGCGAGCGATTCACTCATTGTCCGTCGTCGTAAATCGAATAAGAAGCGGTAGGGGTTCTCATGCCACGTAGTTTGAAGAAGGGTCCATTTGTGGACGGCCATCTCACCAAGAAGGTAGATGCGCAGAACGCAAATAACACCAAGAACGTTATCAAGACCTGGTCGCGCCGGTCGATGATCACTCCTTCCATGATTGGGCACGCCATCGCAGTACACGATGGCCGCAAGCACATTCCAGTTTTCGTGACTGACGCAATGGTTGGACACAAGCTCGGAGAATTTTCACCAACACGTACCTTCCGAGGACACGTCAAGGATGATCGGAGGGCTACACGTGGCTAAGTCACCAGAGGCAATTGACGCGACGGTAGCTCGTGCAGTTCTGCGCGACATCCGACACACACCACAGAAGGCACGCCGAGTTGTCGATTTGATCCGCGGTTCCCGCGCCGATCAAGCACTTGCCGTCCTTAAGTTTGCTCCGCAAGCCGCGGGCGCAGATGTCTACACCTTGGTGGCTTCAGCTGTTGCTAACGCAAAGCAGAAGAATCCAGCAATTCGTGACGCATCCGAACTCTGGGTTGTTACCGCAACCGTTGACGAAGGAACCACGATGAAGCGTTTCCGTCCACGTGCTCAAGGTCGCGGTTTCAGAATTCTTAAGCGCAGCAGCCACATAACTGTTGTCGTGTCTGACGTTAAGAAGGGAGCGACCAAGTAATGGGTCAAAAGGTAAACCCCCACGGCTTCCGTCTTGGCATCACCACGGAGTTCAAATCTCGTTGGTATGCAGACAAGTTGTACAAGGATTATGTAAAAGAAGATGTCGCAATTCGTCGCATGATGAGTAAGGGCATGGAGCGTGCTGGTGTTTCTCGAATTGAAATCGAGCGCACCCGTGATCGTGTCCGGATTGACCTTCACACGGCACGTCCAGGAATTGTTATTGGTCGCCGTGGAATGGAAGCAGACAAGCTTCGCTTAGAGCTCGAGAAGCTCACTGGCAAGCAGGTCCAGCTCAATATTCTTGAGGTCAAGAATCCAGAGATTGATGCCCAACTCGTTGCACAGGGAATCGCCGAGCAGCTTGCTGCACGTGTTTCATTCCGTCGCGCAATGCGTAAGGCAATGCAGACCGCATTGAAGTCCGGCGCTAAGGGCATCCGTGTCCAGTGCGGTGGACGTCTGGGTGGCGCTGAAATGTCACGTTCTGAGTTCTATCGCGAAGGCCGCGTCCCTCTCCACACCTTGCGTGCGGATATTGACTACGGCTTCTATGAAGCTCACACCACCTTCGGCCGTCTTGGCGTAAAGGTCTGGATTTACAAGGGCGAAGTTATTCATTCACGTGCAGAGCGTGAGGCCGCAGCACTTGCTGCTGCACGTGCACCAAAGGCTGATCGTCCACGTCGTCCAGCGCCACGCGCAACTCGTGGTGAAGTGACTTCATCAACACCAACTTCTCGTGCCGCAACTGCGGTTGTTGAACCACCAGCAGCACCAGCAGCAGCAGCAGCACCTGAAACTCCTGAAACTCCCGTGGAAGGAGGCGAGGCTTAAATGTTAATTCCTCGTCGAGTCAAGCACCGTAAGCAGCACCACCCATCTCGCAGTGGTGCATCAAAGGGCGGCACCGCCGTTTCCTTTGGAGACTTCGGTATTCAAGCTCTTGAGCCCGCCTATGTCACCAACCGACAGATTGAAGCAGCGCGTATTGCAATGACGCGTTACATCAAGCGTGGTGGAAAAGTTTGGATCAACATTTATCCAGACCGCCCCATTACCAAGAAACCAGCCGAAACTCGCATGGGTTCCGGTAAAGGTTCACCAGAGTGGTGGATCGCAAACGTAAAGCCAGGCCGTGTGATGTTCGAAATCTCCGGCGTAACTGAGTCAATTGCTCAAGAAGCAATGCGTCTAGCAATTCACAAACTTCCAATGAAGTGCCGAGTTGTTCGACGTGAGGAGGCGTAATGGCTACTACAACTAACGATGAACTGCGCGCGTTACCATCTGATGAGTTAAACGCAAAACTTCGCGAATCGAAAGAAGAACTCTTCAACATTCGCTTTCAGGTTGCCACTGGGCAGACGGAGAGCCACGGTCGACTCAGCGCGGTACGTAAAGAGATCGCTCGGATCTACACCATTATTCGTGAACGTGAATTAGGTATCGGAGGTGCTGCATGACGCAAAATGGCGCTTCTGTCGAGGATCGCGGTTTTCGCAAGACCCGTGAGGGAATTGTTGTAAGCGACAAGATGGATAAGACAGTAACTGTTGAAGTAATGGATCGTGTAAAGCACGGTCTCTACAGCAAGGTTATGAGTCGTTCTCGTAAACTTAAAGCCCACGACGAGCAGAATGCTGCTGGCGTAGGCGATCGTGTAATCATCATGGAGACTCGACCTATCTCGGCAACCAAGCGTTGGCGTGTAGTCGAAATCCTCGAGAAAGCTAAGTAGAGGGGCCGGTAGTAAAAGATGATTCAACAAGAGTCGCGTCTACGCGTCGCGGATAACACAGGAGCGAAAGAACTCCTCTGCATCCGTGTTCTCGGTGGCTCCAAGCGACGCTATGCCGGTATCGGAGACATCATTGTCTGTACCGTCAAGGATGCAATTCCCGGCGGTCAAGTAAAGAAGGGTGAAGTCGTCAAGGCTGTCATCGTTCGAACTGTTAAGGAGCGCCGTCGTCCAGATGGTTCCTATATCAAATTTGACGAGAATGCTGCAGTCATCCTTAAGGCGGATGGCGAACCACGTGGCACTCGTATCTTCGGACCTGTTGCACGCGAACTTCGTGACAAGAAGTTCATGAAGATCATTTCGCTAGCGCCGGAGGTGCTCTAACAATGGCCAAGATTAAGAAGGGCGATACCGTTCTTGTTATCGCTGGAAAAGATAAGGGCGTAACCGGCAAGGTGCTCGACTTGGATTCCAAGCGCATCCTGGTTGAGGGCGTCAATCGCGTAAAGAAGCACACCCGCGAAACCACGGGTGATCGCGGAGTAAAGGTCGGCGGCATAGTCAATGTTGAAGCCTCAATCGCGATTTCAAATGTCATGATCATTGATGAGGACGGCAAGGCCACTCGCCTTGGTGCTCGCAAAGATGAAAACGGCAAGAACGTGCGAATTTCCCGTCGCACCGGAAAGGACATCTAATGTCGACCCTAGTACGTCTCAAGGGACGCTACCGCAGTGAGATCGCACCTGCTCTCAAGGCTCAATTTGGCTACAAGAACGTGATGCAGATTCCAACCCTGACCAAAGTTGTGGTCAACATGGGTGTTGGTGAAGCAGCACGGGACGCCAAGTTGATCGAAGGCGCAATTCGCGACCTCACCACGATCACCGGTCAGAAGCCACAGGTCACCAAGTCACGCAAGTCCATCGCGCAGTTCAAACTCCGCGAGAACATGCCCATTGGTGCACACGTGACACTTCGCGGAGACCGCATGTGGGAGTTCACAGACCGTCTGCTTTCCATCTCCTTGCCACGTATCCGCGACTTCCGTGGACTTTCACCAAAGCAATTTGATGGAAATGGCAATTACACCTTTGGTCTCACCGAACAAGTTGTGTTCCCTGAGATTCAACAAGACAAGGTTGATCGTCCGCGCGGTATGGACATCACCTTCGTTACCACCGCAAAGAACGATGAAGAAGGTCGCGCACTCCTCAAGGCGCTCGGCTTTCCTTTCAAGGAGAACTAAATGGCTAAGACATCGCTCAAAGTAAAAGCAGCCCGTAAGCCAAAGTTCAAGGTTCGCGGATACACACGGTGCCAGCGTTGCGGACGTCCGCATGCTGTCTACCAAAAGTTTGGAATTTGCCGCATCTGCTTCCGTGAGATGGCGCACCGCGGCGAACTTCCTGGCATCACTAAAGCTTCCTGGTAATTAACCCAACAACTACGAAAAAGGTCCCGACACCCTGTCGGGAAACCAGTTCGAGAAAGGCCACAGGCCACGTATGACAATGACAGATCCGATCGCGGACATGCTAACGCGTCTGCGTAATGCAAACTCTGCCTACCATGATTCGGTTTCCATGCCGTCTTCATCGGTAAAGACGCGCATCGCAACTATCCTTCAACAGGAGGGTTTCATCGGCGGGTACCGTGTTGACGCCAATGCAAATGGCGTCGGCAAGACACTCGTTCTAGATTTGAAATTCGGACCTAATCGCGAGCGTTCGATTGCCGGACTTCGTCGGGTAAGTAAGCCAGGACTTCGTGTTTACGCAAAGTCGACTGCACTGCCAAAAGTTCTTGGCGGTCTAGGCGTTGCCATTATTTCAACTTCTTCCGGCTTGCTAACTGATAAGCAAGCCAACAAACAGGGCGTAGGCGGAGAAGTTCTCGCCTATGTGTGGTAATTGATATGTCACGTATCGGTCGTATGCCAATCACCGTCCCAGCGGGCGTAGAAGTTTCTATTTCTGGTCAGGACGTTGCCGTGAAGGGACCTAAGGGCTCCCTGTCGCTCTCTGTCGCTGAACCAATTCAAGTTTCACAGAGTGAAGGCGTTCTTACAGTTGCTCGCCCAAATGATGAGCGCTTGAGCCGTTCACTTCATGGACTTTCTCGAACCCTCGTCGCCAACATGGTCGAAGGCGTAACCAATGGTTACAGCAAAACGATCGAAATTGTTGGTGTGGGTTACCGTGTAGCTGAGAAGGGCGCAGACCTTGAGTTTGCACTTGGATACAGCCACTCAATTCTTTTCCCTGCACCTGTCGGGATTACCTTCAAGGTTGAATCTCCAACCAAGTTCTCAATCTCGGGTATTGATAAGCAACTCGTAGGCGAAGTTGCCGCGAAGATTAAGAAATTGCGTAAGGCCGATCCTTATAAGGGCAAGGGCTTGCGTCTCTCAGGCGAAGTTGTTCGCCGCAAGCAAGGAAAGACGGGTAAGAAGTAATGGCTATCGGTGTAAAGGTCGTAAAAGGCTCGGCAACTAATGCCCGTGCCCGTCGTCATTTCCGTGTTCGCAAGAAGGTCTCCGGAACTTCTGCCAGACCACGCCTCGTCGTTTCGCGCTCTGCTCGTCACCTCGTCGTCCAGGTTGTCGATGATCTAGCCGGTCGTACCTTGGCTAGCGCATCCACAATGGAAGCCGATCTTCGGGTGGCAGCCGGTGATAAGACTGCAAAGTCTCGCCAACTCGGTGCCTTGATCGCAGAGCGTGCCAAAGCAGCAGGAATTACCACGGTCGTTTTCGATCGCGGCGGCAACAAGTTCCATGGTCGTATTGCAGCTCTTGCTGAGAGTGCACGAGAGAACGGATTGGACTTCTAATGGCTGGTAATCCAACTCAAGCACGTAGTGGCGCTCCAGCGGGCGATGCCCCAAAGGGCAGTGACCGTCGCGAACGACGCGAACGACGCGATGACCGTCAGCAAGAGAAGAGCCCGTATATCGAGCGCGTTGTCTTCATCAACCGCGTATCAAAGGTTGTAAAAGGCGGACGTCGCTTCTCCTTCACGGCACTTGTTGTAGTTGGAGATGGCAATGGTCAAGTTGGAATTGGCTACGGAAAGTCGAAAGAAGTTCCGCAAGCAATTGCCAAGGCTGTCGAGGAAGCGAAGAAGTCTTTCTTCACTGTTCCTCGCATCCAAGGCACCATTCCTCATCAAACACAGGGTGAAGCTGCGGCTGGTGTAGTTCTTCTTCGTCCAGCAAGTCCTGGTACCGGTGTTATCGCCGGTGGTCCCGTTCGTGCCGTACTTGAGTGCGCTGGAATTTCCGATGTACTTACAAAATCTTTGGGTTCAAATAATGCAATCAACATGGTTCACGCCACGGTCGCTGCATTGAAGCAACTCGAAAGCCCTGCAGCAATTGCTGCTCGTCGCGGTCGCCCACTTGAAGATGTTGCACCTGCAGCACTTATCCGCGCTTCACAGATTCCGGTAGGTGCCTAATGCCTCGTTTGAAAGTTACCCAGATCAAATCAAAGATTGGTAGCAAGCCAGAGATTCGACATACATTGCGATCCCTTGGGTTGAAGCGAATCAATGACGTGGTCGTAAAAGAAGATCGTCCAGAAATTCGTGGCATGGTTCACGCCGTTCGCCATCTGATCCAGGTTGAGGAGGTTGAATAACGATGACACTCAAAGTTCATCATCTTCGTCCAGCCCCCGGTGCTAAGACCGTAAAGACTCGCAAGGGTCGCGGAGAAGCATCAAAGGGTAAGACTGCCGGTCGTGGCGGTAAGGGAACTCGTGCCCGTAACCAGGTTCGCGCCGGATTCGAGGGTGGCCAGCTGCCTCTCGTTATGCGTCTTCCAAAGTTACGTGGATTTAAGAACCCTGCACACATTGAGTACCAGGCTGTAAATGTCGCAACCATTAATGCTCTTTATCCAAAGGGCGGCGATGTCACCGTTGAGGACTTGGTCAAGAAGGGCGCTGCTCGCAGTGGCTTACCGATCAAGGTTCTCGGAAATGGCGATATCGCAGTCAAGGTCAGTGTTCACGCTCATGCATTCTCTTCCTCAGCCTCTGAGAAGATTGCAGCGGCGGGAGGATCAACAAAGACGCTATAAATCGCTTTTCTAATGCCAATTCCAAGGTGAATTCATTAGTATGCGGTGGGTACGAAACCAAGAAAGAACCTGTATTGAGAGAGATGGGGAAGATCAGTGCTATCAGCATTTGGTAAGGCCTTTAGGACTCCAGATCTGCGCAAGAAGATTTTCTTCACCCTCTCGATCATGGGTCTCTTCCGCTTCGGTTCGGTTGTTCCAACCCCGGGCGTTTCGTATGCCAACGTGCAGAGTTGTCTCAAGCAGGTTGAATCCGGCGGCCTCTTTGGTCTCATCAACCTCTTCAGCGGTGGAGCCCTTCTCCAACTCTCTGTTTTCGCTCTCGGCATCATGCCTTACATCACCAGCTCGATCATTATTCAGCTTCTGACCGTTGTCATTCCTCGCTTTGAAACTTTGAAGCAAGAGGGCCAATCAGGAACTGCGAAACTCACCCAGTACACCCGTTATTTGACCATTGGCCTTGCAATCTTGCAGTCAACTGGCCTGGTTGCAGTAGCGCGCGTTCCTGGTCGATTGATTTCTGGATGTGATGCCCCCATCATTCCTGATACTTCATGGCCACGCATCGTCACCATGATCTTCGTTATGACGGCAGGTACTTCGGTAATCATGTGGCTCGGTGAATTGATCACTGACCGCGGAGTCGGTAACGGTATGTCGATCTTGATTTTTACTTCTATCGCGGCTGGTTTCCCCGGAAACTTGTGGAGCATCAAATTGCAGAAGGGCCTCTTCGCATTCGTCTTCGTACTTGCAGTTGGTGTACTTGTAGTGGCAGCAGTTGTCTTCGTTGAACAAGCGCAGAGGCGTATCCCAGTTCAATATGCCAAGCGTATGGTTGGCCGCCAGTCATATGGCGGAACAAGCACCTACATTCCAATTAAGGTCAACCAGGCTGGTGTTATCCCCGTGATTTTCGCTTCCTCGCTTCTCTACATTCCATCCTTGATAGTTAACTTCACAAATAGTCAGGCCGGTTGGGCCGTGTGGATTTCCCGGAACTTCGTCAAGGGTGATCACCCGGTCTACATCCTTTCTTACGCAGCACTGATTATTTTCTTCACCTACTTCTATGTCGCAATTACCTTCAACCCGGATGAGGTTGCTGACAACATGAAGAAATACGGTGGATTCGTACCGGGCATCCGCGCTGGTCGTCCAACTTCTGAATATTTGCAGTACGTACTTTCTCGAATTACCGCCCCTGGCTCTCTCTATCTGGCCTTCGTTGCGATTATTCCGATCCTTGCGCTTATTCTTTTCGGTGCCACCCAGAACTTCCCATTTGGTGGAACCGCGATCTTGATCGTTGTAGGTGTTGGACTTGATACTGCCAAGCAGATCGAAAGTCAGTTACAGCAACGTTCATACGAGGGGTTCTTGCGCTAATGCGTTTGGTCCTGGTTGGTCCACCAGGTGCTGGCAAAGGAACGCAGGCTCAATTCCTGGCTTCGCACTATGCAATTCCGCACATCTCCACGGGTGACATTTTTCGCGCCAATTTAAAAGAGGGAACCCCGCTGGGAATTGAGGCGAAATCTTTTATGGATCGTGGCGATTTAGTCCCGGACTCAGTAACAAATGAGATGGTCCGTGATCGCTTAGGCAAGGATGACGTCGCCAACGGATTTCTCCTCGATGGTTTTCCGCGAAATGTCGCGCAAGCCGAAGTCCTTCGAGCTATTTTGGCAGAGAAGAGGACGCCGCTCAGCGCTGCGTTGGAACTCTCTGTTGCTATCTCAGAAATCATTCTCCGTCTTTCTGGACGCCGCGTCTGTCGCAACTGTGGCAAGGTCTGGCATCTTGAATTTGATAAACCTACAGATCCGCAGAAGTGCGATACCTGTCAAGGTGAGTTGTACCAACGTGAAGACGACAAAGAAGAGGTAATCACCCGTCGGCTTGAGGTTTACCAAGAGCAAACAGCCCCAATTATTTCTTTTTATCGTACCGAAGGCTTACTCATCACCATCAGTGCATCTGGCTCGGTATCAGAGATCACTGAGCGAGCTATCTCCGCGCTTAGTCGCGTCCACTAGTTAGGCATTTATAGTGGCAATTCAGTTGAAGACTTTGGACCAAATGAAGGTCATGCGCCGCGCAGGGTTGCTTGTTGGGCAGACACTTGAGGTAGTGAAATCATCAATCAAGATCGGAATGCGTACTGACGCACTTGATGCGATTGCTGCCGCGAATATAAAGCGCGGCGGCGGAACCTCCAATTTCAACGGCTACCACGGCTTCACTGGCACTATCTGCGTCTCACTCAATGATGAAATTGTCCATGGAATTCCGGGTAATCGTATTATTGAGGACGGGGATATCGTCTCGATCGATTGTGGGGCAATCGTTGAGGGATGGCATGGGGATGCAGCATTTTCGACAATTATTGGGACAGTGGATCCACAGGATCAAAAATTGTTGGACGTTTGCGAAGAATCGATGTGGCGAGGAATTGCGGCGGGGTGCGTCGGTGCGCACCTTTCGGACATTGGTCATGCGGTCGAGCAGTACATCAATTCGCAAGGTAATTTTGGAATTTTGAAAGAGTATGGTGGGCATGGGATTGGCACGGAGATGCACCAAGAACCACATGTACTTAATTTCGGCAAACGAGGTTTCGGGCCTGAATTAACTCCAGGGCTAGTCCTTGCAATTGAACCAATGATCACTCGCGGCACTCATCGAACCAAGGTTCTGAAAGATGACTGGACTGTGGTCTCGGCAGATAAATCACATGGCGCCCACTTCGAACACACCTATGCGCTCTTGCCTGATGGAAAACCATTCGTGCTGACGGCGCTGGACGGCGGGAAAGAGCGCTTAGGCGAACTAGGGATAGAGATTTCTGAGTTGCTACAGTAAGGATTCTTGATTTTCACTTGTCTGTGAAGATATTCGAACTATCTCGGTTTAATCTTGTCTGTAAACGGTAACGGTCTGATCGATAGAGGATTCTATCAAGTGAAATTGGGAAACCGACTTGATCAAAGGTTGTTCCATTTGACAATAAAAGACCTTTGCCGATTTCTACCTGAAGAAGTTCAGCCGTCTTTTGGTCTGCATCTTCTACACTGATGACATAATCGGCGTGCGTAGGCTTGCAATCGTGTTTCTCTAGCTGATTGTAAAGTGATTCCTTTCTAAAATCGATGTTAGATAGCCATGAAAAACGTTGGAGTGAAAGGCGGGAACGATCTACAGAAATGGGAATGCCGTCTAACATACGCAATCTCGTTAAATCGAAGACATCCGAGCCTGGCGCAATTCGCAGAGTAATGGATTCCTCAATACTCGCTGGATGAACTTGTGATTCAATAATTTGAGTGGAGGGCTTTAATCCGCGGAGTTCCCCCATGGCGGAAAAACTCAATAATTGATTTTGACCTTCACTTACCGTCTGCGCGGCAAACCAACCGCGAGTTTGAGTTTGTTCTACTAGGCCTTGCTTAACAAGATTAGCTAAGGCATGTCTCAGAGTAAGCCGACTTACGCCAAGAGCCTGGCTCATGACCCGCTCAGAAGGAAGCCGTGAACCAGGTCGGTACACGCCTTCACGAAGACTCTTTGTGATAGCAATACTCGCTTGTTCGTAAAGTGGTTGTGGAAGACCAGAGATATTAGGCATTTAATTCCTCGAGTTCATTCCTTACTATTTGGAAGTGCACCAAGTTGATCTGTTCTCGCCGTGACTTAGTATGTCAATAATGCGGCACCAATAACACCAGCATCAGTACCAAGTTCTGCAGGGACTACACGATAGGGACTTGGAGTATCCTTATGTGCGAGGAGGAGTACCGTTTCGGCCAAAGAATTGAAGAAAGTTTCGCTTAATCCCAAACCTCCGCCGATAACAATCAGTTCAGGATCAATGGCATTAACAATGGTTGCTACCACTTCACCAGTTCGTCGACCAGCTAGTGTCACGAGTTCATGAAGTTGAGGTTCGGTCAAATCACTCTCCTGTCGCTTCTTGTCTAGTGCTCGTCCGCTTGATTGAATTTCGACTGGTGGTGCACCGAGTACGATTGCAACGCTGTGTGCTCCGATTAATGGCACCCCATTTAGTAGCAAGCACGAACTAATTCCAGTTCCGGCTGAAACGTAAAATGTGGAAGCAGTGCCACGGGCGGCACCAAATCTGAACTCAGCCATGGCTCCAGCGCGAACATCCGAGCCAACAACAACATCGCCCAGGTCGGCAAATTCAGCAGGCAGGTTCGCATCTTTGAGATCTACCGCGTAGGAAGAGAGTATTCTCCCCGCATTATCGACATACTCACACACTCCGATCCCTATCGGCAGTTTTTCGACTAATCCAAGAGCGCTGACTGCAGAGCGGATCGTCTGAAGGACCTCTTCTCGGCTTCCCGCCGGCGGGGTCGGAACTTGTACTGATTTGAGAACTTTTCCTACTGATACATCAATGATTGCGACCGCAATTTTCGTACCACCAATATCCACGCCTATCCGCTTCACCATAGGAAAAGGTATCAGATTTGTCTTGCAATGGTATGGTTTTGTACTATAGTCTCCGCAGGACAGAAGAGCATGGTCAGTTCCCTTAATGCTTCAAGAGATCGGATATTGCGTGGTTCCAATAGTTCTTGATAGCCCATTAGAGATAGGCAATTTCGTAGCTAGGCAAATCATTGATGACATAGAGCAAACTTCTATCCAAGGCAGGGAGTTTGTCCTGGGGTGCCCAGGAGGCCGGACGCCTCGAGTGATATTTCAAGCCCTTGCCCAAGAAGTTGGGAAGCGGAATATTTCTCTTAGCCATGTAAATATTGCGATGATGGATGAGTATGTTGTTGAGAACCAAGGGAAGTTCTCCAACATTGACCCGGCTGCCCATTATTCATGTGCCAGATTCGCCCAATTAGAAATAGGTCACCCTCTTAACACGGCGGCTGGATCGGCTCGCGAATTGAAATCTGTTCGCATCCCCGATGCGCAGCGCCCTGAAGAATACGAGAATTGGCTACGAGAGGTCGGCATCGACTTCTTCATTTTGGCAAGTGGTGCCAGCGATGGACATATTGCATTTAATCCACCAGGTAGTGCGCGAGAATCAAAAACGCGCGTTGTGGAGGTGGCACTTTCAACGCGTATCGACAACTTAGGAACGTTTCCTGAATTTAAATCTGTTGAAGATGTTCCTCAGTACGGTGTCACGGTTGGTATTGACACTATCGCATCTCTATCTAAAAGGGTGGTGATGGTTATGCACGGAAAACATAAGAAGAAGGCAGTTTCAGAACTCCTCAAGCGGAGAGCATACGATTCTGATTGGCCAGCGAGTGTTTTTTTTGAATGCGCAAATAGGCAATTAGTAATTGATAATGAAGCCAACTGAGGACCTATTCCACGTTAAAGATTTATTCGTATAAAACGGCTAAAAATCAGGTCTCTTGCCTACGTGGGTAAGTGAGAATAGGGTAAATCGGGTAAGAAACGTCGAAGCAAGGGGAGGAAAAATTGTCTGATTATCGTGTTTCTCGTAGAGGCTTACTTGTTGGTGCCGTCGGTTTAGGTGCTGCAGGCGTTCTTGCCTCATGTTCAAGTAATTCGGATTCTTCAAAGACCACAAATGCAACATCAGCGACCGGTGCTGCACTAACTGGAACACTTGGTGCGCTTTTTATGAAGCAAGCTGGCTACTCTGAAGAACATATTAATGCAATGATCGCCGCTTTCACGGCGAAGAACCCTGGCGTGACAATAAAGCCTGAGTATGTTCCATATGAGGCACTGCATGACAAAATCGTCGCGGCTGCTCCAGCAGGTACCTACGATCTGGTTTTCATTGATGTAATCTGGCCAGCCGAATTTGCGAGTAAAGGCTTGATCGCAGATATCAGCAATCGTATTCCTAGTACCTGGGCGACTGATGTCCTTGGTGGCGCATTGAATTCAGCCGTGTACGACGGAAAGTATTATGGTGTTCCATGGCTCCTGGACACTAAGTACCTTTTTTGGAACGAAGACCATTTAGCAAAGGCAGGCGTAGATAAAGCATCTTTATCTAGCTGGGATGGTGTCGCCACTGCAGCCAAGGCGATTAAAGCCAAGGCTGGTATTCGATATCCATTGATCTGGTCTTGGGCTCAGGCCGAAGCAGTGATCTGTGATTGGACAGCCATGACTGCTGACTTTGGTGGAAAGATATTTGATGAAGCCGGAGCGCCAGCTTTCGCAGATGGTGGCGCATTGCAAGCGCTGGAATTCATGCGCAAAACTGTTGTCGATGGCATAACCAACCCATCCTCAATGCAAGCTCTTGAGGATGATGTACGTAAGCTTATAAGTGCCGGAGACGCTTCGATCGGTTTGAACTGGACATACATGTATGCCGCAGCTAATGACCCTGAGCAGTCCAAAATGGCAGGAAAGATTGCGATTGGGGAAGTTCCAGATTCTGGCGGAGGGCATAAGAGTGTGAACGGCTCTTCGGCTCTTTCAATTACTGCAAATTCAAAGAATCAAGATGCAGCATGGGCTTTTGCTGAATTCGTCTCTAGCCAGGCAATTCAGGAACAATATGTTGCAGATTCATTGCCAATTTGGGGTGCGTCCTATGAGTCAGCCGCGGTAGTTGCCAGTGCGCCAAATGTGGTTCCAGTTGCCAAAAAGCAATTAGCTAACATGGTAAACCGTCCAGCTGCTACGCAGTACAACGCCGTTTCACAGAAATTGCAAGTTGCAATTCAGAAAGCTCTCACTGGTTCTGTTACCCCGGCTAAGGCGCTTAAAGATGCCGAGGCTGAAGTTAACAAACTCTTGGCTGGCTAATAGTTGCTTCAATTGAAAAAGCGTTCGAGCACCACCAGCGACCGTGGTCTGGCAACAGTTTTGCTGTTGCCAGCCGCGATCGTTGTATTTGGGTTGGTCACTTGGCCGATTCTTCGAACTGTGTGGCTCTCATTTCATCAGATGCTCTCTCCGATGCCAGGAACTGCCACTCCTTTTGTTGGATTTAAAAACTTTCACAATGCTCTTACTGATTCAAGTTTGCTGGATTCTTTTCGTAGAACTGTCTACTTCACAGTCTTATCGACTGCATTGGAAATGTCGTTAGGTCTAATTTTGGGTTTGCTCATGTCTCAAAAGATTCGTGGGCGCTGGTTATTGCGAGCGGCAGTTCTTTTACCTTGGGCGTTACCTACTGTGGTAAACGCAACGATGTGGCGATACATATTTAATGCTGATTATGGCCCCTTGAATGCGCTTTTGACTCAACTCGGAGTCATTGAGAGTTATAAGCCCTGGCTTGGAACTCCAAATGTTGCCCTGCATATGGTGATCTTTGCTGATGTATGGAAGAACTCATCGATTATTGCATTCTTTGTTATGGCTGGACTGACAACTATTCCTGGCGATGTTTTAGAAGCTGCAAAAGTTGATGGGGCAAATGCGCTTCGTACTTTCTTTTCAATTATGTTGCCGCTATTGAAGCCAGTGCTGATAGTCGCAATGGTCCTACGCACTATCGAGGCCTTTAAGGTCTTTGACATTGTCTACATTATGACCCGTGGTGGACCGGCCGGTGGAACAACCTCATTAGCGTTGTATTCATATCAGATGGCATTTTCCAACCAGAACTTCGGATATGGCTCAAGTTTGGCACTCCTTATTGTTGTCGTCACGTTCTCATTAGCGCTTTTTTACATGCGTTTAGTGAATGTTGGTTTTGATAAGGGAGGCAAGTAGATCTGATGAAATCTGTTGATTCTTCGCCAAAGAAATATGCCGCATGGTGGATTCACGCAGTTGCTTACTTTTTCAGTCTCCTATTTTTAACACCGTTTATTTGGTTGGTTCTAGCATCGCTGACTCCTTCATCGAATCTGCTGGATAGGCCACTGCGTTGGTGGCCATCTCGTTTTGATTTCTCACGCTGGGTCGACATTGCAACCGGCGCTCTTAATTCTCCAGCAGGAGGGTTTCGAATTGCGATGGCGAACTCTCTCATTATCGCCGCAGGAACAGCGTTGGTTTGCACAGTTGTTAGCGTCTATGGAGCGTATGCGCTGTCACGCTTACGTTTCCAATTCAAGCGACCACTATTACTTGTATTTCTAACCAGTTATATGATGCCACCAATTGCAATTATTATCCCTCTCTACTTAATTCTCGCTCGCCTTCACTTGCTAGATTCAAAAATTGGACTAATCATTGTCTACTCGAGTTTTATTACTCCTTTTGTTATGTGGACCTTAACGAGTTTCCTTAATTCAATTCCAATGGAACTTGATGAAGCTGCCACCATTGATGGTGCGAGTAAAATGATGACTTTGCGTTCAATCCTTCTACCTCTTATGCGCCCAGGATTGTTCTCGGCAGTTCTCTTTGCGGTATTGCTCTGCTGGGACGAATTCTTGTATGCCCTCATTTTTACTTCTACCTCTGCATCTAAGACAATCCCGATAGCAGTTGCAGAATTTAGTGGAAAATATTCAACAGATTTCGGTTTGGTAGCAGCTGGTGGTGTTTTAGCCGCAATCCCTCCTGTCGTTGTGGCTCTTATTTTCCAACGCCAAGTCACCGCTGGTTTGGCTGCAGGTGCTGTTAAAGGTTGAGTACCTTTAGTTGTTGTAGGATGGTCGTATGGGTGATGAATTAGGAATGATAATGCGCTCGGAGATTGAAGAGATTCCTTCAGTTTTCCGGCGAATCAAAGCAAGCGCAGATGAGATGGCTGGACAGATTAATCAATTGCCTCTTTCTACTTTTGATTCCGTTATCCTCGTCGCTCGAGGCACTTCGGATAACGCGGCCCTGTATTTGAAGTACTTGATCGAAACAAAGATTGGCATTCCGTGTGGTCTGGCCTCTCCATCAGTGGTTTCCATTTATGGTGCCGAACTCCGCTTTAAGAACGTATTAGTAATCGCACTGAGTCAGAGTGGCCAATCTCCGGACTTAGTTCGCTATTGCCAAGCAGCGCGTGATGGTGGAGCCGCTCTTCTTGCAATGACAAACGACAAAGAGAGTCCACTGGCATTGATCTCTCACTGCCATTTGTATCTGCATGCCGGCCCAGAGAAGGCAGTTGCCGCCACGAAGAGTTATTCCGCCGAGTTGTTGGTGGCTCGGACTTTCGTATCTGTTTGGAGCGGCGAGAAGGTTGATTTTGATGCACTTATTGAAGAGACGGAGAAGGCACTTGAACAAGCACCAACAATCGAGAATATCGCCTCACATTTTGATTATGACTCTGGCGTCACCACGATGGGCCGAGGTTATTCATATGCAAATGCTCACGAGTGTGCTCTTAAGATTCAAGAGACAGTAAAGATCCCCGTCGCATCATTTTCTTCAGCAGACTACCTGCACGGTCCAATTTCATCCCTTCATAGTGGCTCGCGCGTAATTTTCTTGGCTCCTATGGGAATCGCCGAGAATGCTATGTCAGTGACGGTGCAGAGGATCAGAGAGATCACCAATCACATCTACTGGATTGGTGCAGGATTTCCCCGGATTGCCAATGAAACCTTCTTAGGCGGCGCATCGAAGTTATCTGAAATGGATGCCGTCATTGCCGATAGCGTCCTATTGCAGTTATTCGCCCTCTTCTTGGCAGTTTCAGCGGGAAAGAATCCCGATGCTCCCGTTGGTTTGTTAAAAGTCACCAAGACGGTCTAGCAGACAATGATACAAACGGTTCCGGCCTTTATTGACCTACAGGTCAATGGGCACGGTGGTGTTGATCTACTTACGGCGCAGAGCGCCGAAGATATTCGCAAAGTCTCACGCTCACTATTTTCGCAAGGTGTCGGCGCATACTTGCCCACGTTGATCACAGGTCCACTTATTAGAACCGTCGAAGTCATGAAATTGATCGAGGAAGTTCGCCGATCGCCTCAAGACGACGAGGCCGAAGTGATCGGTATCCATCTTGAGGGACCGTTTCTATCGCCAGAGAAACCTGGAGCGCATCCAACAAATTTCTTGGCTCAGCCAACGCAGGAGTTGTTAGGAAAATATCTCAGTGCTGGGACGGTCACCATGGTTACTCTCGCACCTGAAATTCCTGGCGCTTTGGATGCCATTAGATTCTTATCGCAGATGGGTGTGATTGTTTCGTTGGGTCACTCCAATGCCACAACGCAAGAAGCGCATGCCGGGTTTGATGCAGGCGCGACAACTGTGACTCATATTTGGAATGCTATGAGCAAGGATCAGACTCCAGGTGTTGGGCTTGCAGGAGTAGCACTTGAGCGGGAGGAGATCGCAATCCAACTCATTGTTGATGGCGTGCATCTCACCGACGAATTGGTCCGCTACACAGTGGAAAATGCACCGGACCGTTTTATCGTTACCAATGACGCGGTTTCACCCGCAGGGTTGGGAGAGGGAACGTTCCCCTTTGGCACCTTTATGGTGACGGTAAGGGATGGCCGGGCTGTTCGCTCCGATGGGGTCCTGGCAGGGGGAGTTGGGTCTTTAAAAGAGTCATTTCAGCGACTTTTGGCCCTTGGAGTCCCATTTGATTCAGTTCTGGCCAGTATGACGACTCGACCGGCAGCCTTGGTTGGACGCGGCGATCTTGGAGTTCTGTCCTTGGGTGGGAAGGTCACTGTGGTGTAAGTCTCATGTGGCGGATGCGCGAAATTGGGCAATTTGGCACCGATTTCCCTTATACCCACGCCTGGCTTTAGACTTACCCTTCGCTTCGCAAGAAGCACTCACGAACAGTCACAGAAAAGAAGGTATCGCTTGGCCAAGAAAGATGGTGCTATCGAAATCGAGGGCACCGTTGCCGAAGCTCTGCCTAATGCGATGTTTCGTGTTGAGTTAACTAACGGGCACAGGATCCTCGCTCACATCAGTGGGAAGATGCGAAAGAACTACATTCGTATTCTTCCAGCTGACCGTGTCATCGTGGAGTTGAGTCCGTATGACCTCACAAGAGGTCGGATTGTTTACCGCTACAAGTAGAAGGAGGGCAGTCATGAAAGTTAAGCCAAGCGTGAAGAAGATTTGCGATAAGTGCAAAGTTATCCGTCGCAAAGGTCGCGTCATGGTTATCTGCGACAACCTCCGACACAAGCAACGTCAGGGTTAATTCTCTGATTTTGAAGTAGAGCAAGCGCGTGATGCGACTGCTTGATTAATCGAAAGATTAAGAGAGCAGACCCTTGGTCCGACAGGCTGAGGCTCATCAATTGATGGGGAGCATTGCGGAGGACCTGTCGGATTACTGAATGGTTGAATACATGGCACGTCTTGTCGGTGTCGATCTTCCGCGTGAAAAACGCGTTGAGATTGCGCTCACCTATATCTTCGGAATGGGTCTTACTCGTTCACAAAAAACATTGGCGGCAACTGGCATTAGTCCAGATGTTCGCGTTAAGGATCTGCAAGAGCCAGAGCTCGCGAAACTTCGTGAATTCATCGAAGCTAACTTCAAGATCGAGGGCGACCTACGTCGCGAAATCGCTGGAGACATTCGACGCAAGGTTGAAATCCAGAGCTATCAAGGTATTCGTCACCGCAAGGGACTTCCTGTTCGCGGTCAACGTACACACACCAACGCACGTACGCGTAAGGGTCCTCGTAAAGCAATTGCTGGCAAGAAGAAGGTGACTAAGTAATGGCCGCTCCTAAAGCTAAAGCCGGCGCCGCAAAAGGCGCTAAAGGCAAAGTAAAACTTCGCAAGAAGGAGAAGAAGAACATTGCTGTCGGTCATGCTCACATTAAGAGCACCTTCAACAACACGATTATTTCCATCACCGACACAACCGGTGCCGTTATTTCATGGGCTTCATCAGGCCAGGTTGGCTACAAAGGTTCACGTAAATCAACTCCGTTCGCCGCGCAGTTGGCTGCAGAAGCTGCTGCTCGTCGCGCACAGGAGCACGGTTTGAAGAAAGTCGATGTTTTCGTCAAGGGTCCAGGCTCTGGACGTGAGACTGCAATTCGTTCATTACAGGCTGCTGGTTTGGAAGTTGGTGCCATCTCTGATGTCACACCAGCCCCCCACAACGGTTGCCGTCCACCCAAGCCACGTCGAGTTTAAGGAAGGAAGAGAATAAATGGCTCGTTATACCGGAGCAGATTGCAAGCGCTGCCGTCGCGAAAAAGTAAAGCTCTTCCTTAAGGGCTCTAAGTGCGATGGACCAAAATGTCCGATCGAATCTCGTCCATACCCACCAGGGCAACACGGTCGCGGTCGTTCGAAGGAATCTGAGTATTTACTTCAGATGCGTGAGAAGCAGAAGTGCGCACGTATTTACGGTGTACTGGAGAAGCAGTTCCGCGGTTACTACGAAGAGGCAAACCGTCGCCAAGGTAAAACTGGTGAAAACCTTCTCGTAATTCTAGAAACCCGTTTGGATAACGTTGTGTTCCGCGCTGGCTTTGCAAAGAGCCGCGACATGGCACGTCAGTTGGTCCGTCATGGACACTTCCTTGTAAATGGCAAGAAGGTAAATATTCCTTCCTTCCGAGTCTCTGCGATGGACATCATTGATGTTCTTCCAAAGTCATTGGATCTCACACCATTTATCGTTGCTAGCGCCGAGCTTGGCGAGAAGTCAGTACCTGCATGGATGGAGGTTGTTGGTTCGCAAATGCGCATCATCATCCACGGCGTTCCGGCACGCGCTGTCATCGATACCCAGGTTCAAGAGCAGTTAATCGTTGAGCTTTACTCCAAGTAACCCTTTGGATTTGCTTTAAAGAAGTGAAAAACTGAATAAAAGAGGAACAAGCAGGAGATCAAATAGTGGATCTCCCAGACATATGGAGGAGCAACAGTGCTAATTGCACAACGTCCCACCCTCAGTGAAGAAGTACTAAGTGATACGCGTTCACGCTTCATCATCGAACCACTAGAGCCTGGTTTCGGTTACACCCTCGGCAACTCAATGCGTCGCACCCTGCTCTCCTCAATTCCAGGAGCAGCAGTTACGAGCATCCGTGTCGGTGGCGCACTACACGAATTCACTACTCTCGAAGGCGTTCTTGAAGATCTCACCGATATTGTTCTTAATATTAAGAACTTGGTGCTCTCTTCAGATAATGACGAACCAAGCATTCTTTACATCCGTAAATCAGGGGCTGGCCCCGTGACCGGTGCAGATATTGCTGTGCCAAGCGGAGTTGAAGTTCACAATCCAGCTCTCCACCTGGCAACCCTCAACGGGAAGGCAAGCCTGGAGATCGAACTCACCGTCGAACGTGGTCGTGGATATGTAACTGCAGTCCAGAACAAGCAAGCTGGCGCCGAAATTGGTCGCATTCCTGTTGACTCAATCTATTCACCAGTTCTCAAGGTCACTTACAAAGTAGAAGCCACTCGCGTTGAACAGCGCACCGACTTCGATCGCCTGGTTGTTGATGTAGAGACCAAGCCATCAATGAAGCCACGTGATGCAATTGCATCTGCTGGTAAGACTCTGGTTGAACTCTTCGGGCTTGCTCGCGAACTCAATGTAGATGCTGAAGGCATCGAAATGGGACCTTCCGTTCTCGATGCGGCTCTTGCCGCCGATCTTGCTCTTCCCATCGAAGATCTTGATCTCACCGTTCGTTCATACAACTGCTTGAAGCGCGAAGGCATTCACACGGTTGGCGAACTTGTCGGCCGCAGCGAAGCCGATCTTCTTGATATCCGCAACTTTGGATCAAAGTCCATCGATGAGGTCAAGGCCAAGTTGGTTTCTATGGGAATGTCTCTCAAGGACAGTCCAGTTGGATTCGATCCAACCCAACACCAGAATTACGACGTAAATCTTGACGATGAATTCGTCGAGAACGAGCAGGCCTAGGAGATAACATGCCAAAACCAAGTAAAGGTCCTCGTCTGGGCAGTGGCCCAGCACATGAGCGACTACTCCTAGGAACTCTTGCTGAGCAGCTTTTCGAGCATGGCAAGATCACAACGACGCACGCGAAGGCCAAGCGTCTGCGCCCACTCGCAGAAAAATTGATCACCTTCGCAAAGAAGGGCGATCTGGCAGCTCGTCGCCAAGTAATGGCCACAATTTCAAACAAGAGCGTTGTTCATACTCTCTTCACTGAAATTGGACCACGCTTTGGAGAGCGCAATGGTGGCTACACCCGTATAACAAAGATCAACCCACGTAAGGGCGACAACGCTCCTATGGCGGTTATCGAGGTTTTGACGGAAGGCACCCCTGCCAAGAAGGCAGTTGTTACCGAAGCTGAGAAAGCTGCAAAGAAAGCCTCTTCCGCAAAGACTGTTGCTGATAAAAAGGCGACTGCTACTAAAAAGGCCACAGCTGAAAAAGCCGCTGTAAAGAAAGACGCTGAGTAACAACTCACCGAAATTCTCATGACGGAACCCACTCTCTTTGCCGAGAGTGGGTTTCTTCGTTTACGCCTGGATATTGCATACGATGGCACGAATTTTTCTGGATGGAGTAAGCAACCAGAGCGACGGACCGTTCAGAGCGAAGTCGAAAGTGCGCTACAGAAACTCACCCGGGTACATGTTGAAACAATTGTCGCGGGGCGCACTGATGCGGGAGTGCACGCCTCGGGGCAAGTAGTTCACGTTGATATTCCAGATTTAGAGATCGGCCCATATTCTAAGAAAGATGACTGGAATATTGATGAGTTGCCGTATCGGCTCAACCGGATTCTTGATGAAGATGTTCGAATCTTGTCAGCGAGTATTGCTCCCGTAGGTTTTCACGCGCGCTTCTCAGCCTTGCGTCGGTACTACCAGTACAAAATCGTCGACAACAACCGTCCCATTCTGCCCATGCGTCGTTTCGATGTCGCACCCTGGTATCGCCCTCTTGATGTAGATGTCATGAATCAAGCAAGCACACTTCTGGTTGGCGAAAATGATTTCGCCGCTTTCTGTAAATTCCGGCAAGGCGGAACGACAATCCGAACATTGGAAAAGTTCTCTTGGATACGAAATGAAGACGGATTGCTGGCGGAAATAGTTGCTGATGCGTTCTGTTATTCGATGGTGCGTAATCTTGTTGGTGCAGTCGTTTGTGTGGCGGACGGACGGTTCCCCGCCGAATGGATAAAAGAAGTACTCGACAACCGGAAGAGAGTTTCTGATAGTTTGGTATTTCCATCGCGTGGATTAACGCTTGTCCAAGTTGACTATCCACCGGAAGACCAGCTTCTGACTCGGATAGAAGAAACACTTAGACGCAGAGACGAAGCAGAGTAATGGGTCACATTGATGTAAATGCCGTGGAGTTTTCTCTCTCCGATGGCCGAGTGCTCCTTAACGACGTCAATTTCCGAGTCGGTGACGGTGCAAAGGTGGCACTGATCGGTGCCAATGGATCGGGCAAAACCACGCTCATACGCATGATTTCTGGGGATATTCAACCAGAATCAGGTGCTATTTCTATCTCTGGCGGTCTCGGAGTGATGCGCCAATTTATCGGCTCTGTACGAGATGACACGAATGTTCGCGACTTACTTATCTCAGTGGCACCCAAACGAATCAGGGATGCCGCCGCCGCTGTAGAGGCAAGCGAAGAATTAATGAATGCACGAAACGAAGAGCGTGACCAGATGGCATACGCTCAAGCCCTCGTGAATTGGGGCGATGCAGGAGGGTATGACTTCGAAGTTATCTGGGATGTCTGCTGCACCGAGTCACTCGGCAAATCCTTTGACGAAGTTGCGCAGCGGAGTGTGAACACACTTTCAGGAGGAGAACAGAAGAAGTTGGTTCTGCGTGCCCTCTTACAAGGGCCGGAAGAAGTCCTGCTCCTTGATGAGCCAGATAACTATCTGGATGTTCCATCCAAACGCTGGCTTGAAGAAGTGATTACCGAGACAAAGAAGACTGTCCTATTCGTCAGCCACGATCGCGAACTTCTTGATCGCACCGCCAACAAAATTGTCACTCTTGAGCAAGGCGCCAATGGGAATACTGCCTGGGTTCATGGCGGAAAATTCTCAACGTGGCATGACGCGCGAAAAGCTCGAAACGAGCGATTTGCAGAAATTTTACTCCGTTGGGAACAGGAACATGATCGCCTCAAAGAGCTTGTCCGCACTTTGCAATGGCAGGCCGCGAGTAGCCCGGATATGGCGTCAAAATATCGCGCTATGCAGACACGCCTACGCAAATTTGAAGAGGTCGGTCCACCGGAAGCGCCTCCGATTGAACAAGATGTGCAGGTGGGATTGCGCGGGGGGCGTACAGGTGTCCGGGCACTGACCATGGAGAACCTCTCACTTACGGGACTTACTGAGCCTTTCAATTTCGAAATCTTCTTTGGCGATCGTGTTGCGGTGCTCGGAAAGAATGGAACTGGCAAGTCCCACTTTCTGCGGATGATTTCCGGCGATAAAGCGGTGAAGTACTCCGGTGAGTTCAAATTAGGAGCTCGCGTCAAAGCGGGTTATTTTGCGCAGACTCATACCCATCCGGAGTTCTTCAATAAGACTCTGCTCGAACTTCTCTGGGAGAATTATTCTCTTCAATTAGGCCCTGCAAAGAGTGTTCTGCGTCGGTATGAAATACATAACCAGGCCGAGCAGAAATTCTCCTCTCTCTCCGGTGGCCAGCAGGCGCGCTTTCAAGTTCTTCTTCTCGAGTTATCTGGATCGACACTTTTGCTTCTTGATGAGCCGACAGATAACTTGGATCTCGCAAGTGCTGAAAGTTTAGAGACGGCCTTGGCGCAGTACGTCGGGACGGTGGTCTCGGTGACTCATGATCGCTGGTTTACTCGAGGCTTCACGCGCTATCTGATTTTTGGGGCAAATGGCAAGGTATTCGAGAGTCCAGAACCAGTCTTCGAGCACTAGTCTTACCTAACCAATAAATTGGCTTCAGAACATTATTAGTTAGGTTTTGTGATGAAGAAACTCGTCGTCTTTGATCTCGATGGAACTCTCGCCGAAAGTAAATCAGCGGTGGACCCTGAGATGATTGTTCTACTTAATTCCCTCCTATCAATGACAAAAGTGGCGGTGATTTCGGGTGGCGATTGGCCGCAATTCCAGAAGCAGTTGCTTACATCAGGGTTTGACACGAATGCTTTCTCAAACTTGTACTTATTACCAACATGCGGAACAAAATTTTATAGATTCTCCTTGACATGGGAGGAAATCTATTCGGACGCTCTTTCTGATGGTCAGAAAGAGCAGATAAAAAGTGCATTAAATATGGCCATGATTTCCCTTGAACTTGCACCTAAGAAAGTGTGGGGTGAAATTATTGAGGATCGAGGGAGCCAAATTACTTTCTCCGCCTTGGGACAATCAGCACCGATTGCTGAAAAGAAGGAGTGGGATCCGGACTTTGCAAAGCGAACGAAGATGCAGACTCTTCTGGCGGAACTAATTCCGGAGTTTTCGGTCCGTCTAGGAGGTACGACCTCCATTGATGTCACGCGACCCGGTATCGACAAGGCATATGGGATTGCAAAACTTGAAGAGATTCTTCATATAGATAGGGCGGAAATGCTCTTCGTCGGAGATGCTGTTTTCCCCGGTGGCAATGATTATCCAGTCAAGGAGGCAGGTGTCATCTCTATCCAAGTAAGAGATCACAATGAAACAAAGCGGGTTATCGAAGCGATAGTTGGGTGGGAAGCGTAAATTCCAAGTGAAGTCAGAGAGATGTGCGGAGCCTATTCATTAATTCCGGAAGGTCGACGAAGGCAAATCGAATTGCTACGTCGCTGTAGCCATACGGTAAAACGAGGGTTTGTTCGTGGACCAAAGCACCGCATGAGTAAACAACATTTGGCGTGTATCCATCTCGCTCATCAATATCCGCAGTAATAAGTGGTTGACTCAGCACGCCAAGCACAATAGTTGGATCAACCAAATCTAGTAGAACTACACCGATACCGTACTCACGCATTGGCCCCACGCCGTGAGTAACCACTAGCCAACCTTCCGGGGTTTCGATTGGCGATCCACAGTTGCCAAGTTGAATGAACTCCCATGGCTGTTCAGGTATGCAGATTTCAGTGGCATCACCCCAGGTCTTGGTGTCTGGTGAGGTCGCGACGCTTATGCTCTCTCGATCCCATCGTGAAAGCGCAAGGTACTTCCCATTGACTTGACGAGGGAAAAGAGCCATTCCTTTGTTTTTCGCGGCGGGACCAATGAGACGAGTGATGTCAAAAGTTTGGAAATCCACTGTTTGAATGAGGTGGGGTTTTACGCGAGAGCCATCGTATGCGGTGTAGGTCGCGTAGTAATTGACTAGCCCAGTCTCGTCGACGAATGCGGTGAAGCGCGCGTCCTCCATCCCTTGGGATTCATCTACGGAGGTCGGGAAAAGAATGCGTTCTGAAATTGGACGGTCATACGGGAAATCCACTCGATAGCTGCAGGCGAAGATCGACTTCATATCTTTAATAATCTCTCGGGCACTTCCTTGAGTTAATTCATCCTTCTCCACGGCAGCAATAGCACTGTCCAAGTGGCTTGCATCAAAAGTATCTGGAAGCAGATCAAAGACCGCCTTTGCCGGAGTTACGTCTCGGAATTCTTCCAGGGAGGCGCGGAGGAAGTCACACGTCATAGTCGTGTGGACAGTAGTACCCGTGAGGAGTCGCTTTCCTGGCTCGTCAAGTCGGACTTCGCTCGCAGTGAGTATTCCCGTGCGAAATTCGATCGATGAAATGTGACCCTCTCCCACAGCCCGCGCGCTCATAATAAATCGCAGTTCGCCTGGTTGTAGGCCCGTCTGATCGGGATGGACGCATATGGATGGATTAAAGAGCGCGGCGCCTTCAATTGAGTACTCCTTGGTGAAATACGCGCCGATTAATTCCCGTCTTTCCACGGAGACATCCACCGCTCTCGGAAGTCGGTGCCCAACGTGTCCGAAATTCTCGGTGAGTGTGGCACGGAGGTCATGATGGCGATCGCCGAAGCGTCCAATGGTCTCGGCCAGAGTGGTGGAGACTTCCTCGTCGGTCATGCCCATAATACGCTCAATAACTGCGTCGGCTCGGGAAATTTCGTCATCCGTAATTTCTTGTCCAGGCAGGTATAAGCGGGCAATAACTCGACGTGAGTCCCCCTTAATTTCCGGCGCAACTCGCCGAAGTAATTCGGTTTCTACAATCATGAGCATCTGCCTCTCGTTACTTCCACCTTACTGCGTAGGTGAGTCGAGTTCTCAGCGATTGGCTGTGAAAAAGAATGTTGCACGCTCATGATTCTGTGTAACTCCTGCGAGTTGTCGTTGCACGCTTGATCGTAATAGCCAGAATGAAGATTGCAGGTCTAGTATCAAAAAGTTACTGAATGCGGGGGAATATCTAAACCGCGGCGTTCTGGAAGGTGACTCTATCCTCTGAAAGGCGTCCAACATGAGTATTCGATTCGGATTCGTCAGTACGTATCCACCGACGCACTGTGGCATTGCCACTTTTAGCAACTCACTCATGAGTGCAATACGTGATCTTGGACGACATACAACCTCGGTAGTGCGCCTAGTAGATAAGGGCGCAAATGAGCCTGAACGTTCGGTAAGTCCTGAAATTCTTAGGACTCTTCATGCGGGCAATTCTGAATCACTCGCCAGTGCGGTCGCCGCACTCAACGCGATGGACATTGCGGTGATTCAACACGAATTTGGTATTTACGGTGGAGTGGACGGTGACGAGGTTCTCGACATCCTTAAAGGCTTGCGGATTCCCTCGATCGTTGTGGTACATACGGTCCTAATCACTCCCACATGGCATCAACGGATAGTTTTCACGCAGTTAACTAAAAGCGCCTCAGCTGTGGTGACGATGAGCAATACTGCGCGTGATCTGCTGGTCTCAAAATATTGCGTCGAACCCTCCAAGATTTTTGTCCTGCCTCATGGCGCTCCTGCTTTTCCGGATGTAATGGCCGAAGATCTTGCCAGTCGGCCACTGATTCTTACGTGGGGATTGATCGGACCTGGCAAAGGAATCGAATGGGGAATTGACGCGATGGACAGACTTCGCGACCTGGAGCCTGCTCCTCGCTATCTCGTGGCTGGGCGTACGCACCCTAAAGTTCTTGAAAACGAAGGGGAGGCGTACCGAGAGAGCCTTCGGCGGCGCATTGGGAAACTCAACCTGACTGACGTAGTAGAACTCAATGCTGATTATTTGAGTGACGGCGAACTCGCGGTCCTCGTCGCATCCGCATCTGTGGTCTTACTCCCGTATGACTCAACTGAGCAAATGACTTCTGGTGTCCTTATTGAAGCGGTTACAGCCGGTCGCCCGGTGGTTGCAACGAATTTTCCTCATGCCATTGAACTTCTTGGAGATGACGTGGGAATAGTTGTACCGCACCATGATCCAGATGCGATTGCACAAGCACTCCGAGTTATTATCCAAGATCCTGCTGCTGCTACCGCGTTCTCGCAGCGCGCAAAAGAAATTGGCGCCGAACTTCTCTGGCCATCTGTTGCCGCTCGATATGTGAAACTTGCAAGGGCGTTGATTCGGGCGGAGGCTGCAGCATGATTGGTCAGACATTTCCTCGGCCAACGTTCTTGCACCTCAAGCGTCTCACTACGAAATTTGGACTACAGGAACACGCACTCCTGGATGTGCCTCGTCCCGAACATGGATACTGTGTTGATGATGTTGCGCGAGGATTAATTTTGCTCTGTCGCGAACCAGAACTTGATTCAATAGAACTTGCGATGCTCGAACTCTATTTGGATTTCACACTGAGAGCGGTTTCTGAAGATGGTGGTTGCCACAACCGGATGGATTCAGAAGGAAATTGGGCGGACCAACCTGGCAGGGGTGATTGGTGGGGGCGGGCGATGTGGGGACTTGGATTTGCCGCTGCCCATGCGCCTCTAGCAGGTCAACGCCTTCGAGCAGTTGAAGGATTTCACACGCTTGCTAGAACTACGTCACCTGATTTGAAGTCGCTCTCTTTTGCGAGTTTAGGTGCTGGCGAATTACTGCTCGCCTACCCAGACAATTCCGATGCACTAAGCGTTTTAAAGGGAGCTCGGAAACGATTGGCGCGCTCGAGCTCTACACATTGGATCTGGCCGGAGAAGCGGTTGAGTTATAGCAACGGCTCTGTTGCCGAGGCGGTCATACTTATTGGATGGGTACTAGGTGACGCACCAACGTTGGCCCAAGGAATTTCCATGCTGGAGTTCCTGCTTGATATAGAGATGAGTTCGGGCCATTTTTCCGTGACTCCAGTTGATGGGCGTGGAGATGACGGGGGAATGAGCTTTGATCAGCAACCGATTGAAATCGCAGCAATTGCAGACGCATGCGCTAGGGCATTTCAAGTCACCGGAGAGGCGCGCTGGGCGGAGAAAGTCCAACTGGCTTGGAGCTGGTTCCTAGGAAATAATGACAGAGGCGTTGCGATGTTTGATCCTGAGACCGGAGGAGGCTATGACGGACTCCACGATCGAGGTCCTAACTTGAATCAGGGCGCAGAATCGACGATTTCCATGCTCTCTACGGCTCAACAGGCTCTCAAAACCAGTCTCTCGGGCCCATAAATCCCTGTTTTGACCCACCTACACCCACACAGGTACCCTTACTCTCCTGCGCTACGAGGGCGCCGTATGGAAAAAGTCATTAAGTAGAAGCGAGGGCAAGAGCGTGCGTACATATAGTCCAAAGCCTGGCGATGCAGTGCGTAAGTGGCACGTCATCGACGCCGAAGGCGTTGTATTGGGTCGCTTAGCTACTCATGCGGCCGCGCTGTTGCGTGGCAAGCACAAGCCAACCTTCGCTCCTCACATGGATATGGGTGACTTTGTCATCGTTATTAATGCAGAGAAGATTGCACTCTCCGGTTCAAAGACAACTCAGAAGTTTGCGCACCAACACTCTGGTTTCCCAGGCGGCCTAACGTCGACCGTGTATGGCGACCTCTTGGTTAAGCACCCAACCCGCGCGGTCGAGAAGGCAATTAAGGGCATGTTGCCCAAGAACACGCTTGGACGTGCAGTTGGTAGCAAGCTCAAGGTTTATGCCGGCGCCGAACATCCACATGCAGCACAAGCACCAACCCCATATGTCTTCGAGCAAGTTTCACAGATCATTAAGTAGAGGAAACGAATAAATGATGTCTGATAACAACGTAATTGATGATCTAGACGAGACTGAAGTTCCTACTTCATATACTTCTTCGACTCCTGCCGCGGCAACCAACCGCCCTGCAATCAAGTCACCAGGTGGTGGAACAGGCCGTCGTAAAGAAGCAGTTGCTCGCGTACGTCTGGTACCAGGCACAGGTCGCTGGGTAGTAAACGGTAAGGCACTTGATGTGTACTTCCCAAACAAGGTCCACCAACAATTGATTTCCGAACCATTCCGTACCGTTGGTGCAGAGAATGGTTATGACGTATTTGCACGTATCGATGGTGGAGGAGTATCTGGTCAGGCCGGTGCACTTCGCTTAGGTGTTGCGCGCGCGCTCAACCAAATTGATGAAGAAGCGCATCGCCCAGCACTCAAGAAGGCCGGCTTTCTTACTCGTGACGCTCGCGTCATTGAGCGTAAGAAGTATGGTCTAAAGAAGGCTCGTAAGCGCTCGCAGTACAGCAAGCGTTAATTCACATCCGCGATATTTAGTCCGCGAATATGGCGCTCTTTGGCACCGATGGTATTCGTGGCTTAGCCAATCGAGATATCACCGCTGAGTTGGCGCTTGACGTTGCGGTTGCCGCTGCCCACATTCTTGTAGAAAGTTTGGGCTCAACCAAAACTCGTCCGCGTGCAATAGTCGGTCAGGATTCACGTGCATCTGGAGAATTTCTTGAGGCAGCAATTGTCGCTGGATTGACCAGTGCGGGTGTTGATGTTTACCGAGTTGGTATTTTACCGACTCCCGCAATCGCTTTTTTGGTGGCCGATAGTGGTGCAGATCTTGGCGTGGTGATCAGCGCCTCTCACAATCCGATGCCCGATAACGGGATCAAGATATTTGCCCGGGGTGGTGGAAAACTAGATGATTCACTGGAGGCGGCGATTGAAGGTCGCCTTCGTGAGCCATGGAAGCGTCCCATCGGCAAAGATGTTGGGCGCGCGATAAACGATGACACAGCGGCAGAGCGGTACTTGAATCACCTACTTTCTACCGTTGATACTCAGCTTGATGGATTGAAAGTCGTTGTTGACTGCGCAAATGGCGCATCTTCCTATGTAGCTCCTGAGGCTCTGCGCCGTGCTGGTGCAGAAGTGATTGCAATTTCGGATTACCCAAACGGTTGGAACATCAATGAGAATTGCGGTTCTACCCATATGGAGTCACTGCGTGAGAAAGTTATTGAAACTTCAGCTGATATCGGCATTGCACATGATGGAGATGCCGATCGTTGCTTAGCGATTGATGCACACGGAAATATCATCGATGGCGATCAGATCATGACGATTCTGGCAATAGGTTTGAAAGAGCGCGGCTTACTCAAGAGCAATTGTGTTGTGGGCACGGTTATGAGCAACTTGGGTTTTATGAAGGCGATGAAGGAAGCTCAAATCGATGTCATCACGACGCCTGTGGGGGATCGGTATATATTGGAAAGACTCATCGACTCTGATTGCACACTCGGCGGTGAGCAATCCGGACACGTTATTTTGAAACACTTCGCCAACACCGGCGATGGAGTTCTTACTGCTCTTACCTTGCTGCAAGAATTAAAGCGATCCGGTAAGAGTGCCAACGAGTTGGCAAGTGCAATGACTAAATTTCCACAGGTTCTGATAAATGTTAGAGATGTTGCAAAGGAAAAACTGTCAGCATCCACGGCCATTCAAAATGCGATTCGTGCGGCTGAAGCCGAATTGGGCGAAAGCGGTCGCGTTTTGCTGCGCCCATCGGGAACTGAACCATTAATTCGCGTGATGGTCGAAGCCTCAAGTGATAGCGTTGCCTCTACTATTGCAACATCGCTTGCCGAGGTCGTGCAGCAGGAATTGGGGTAAACCATGTGTGGAATTGTGGGTTACACAGGACCGCAATCTGCCATCACACCACTTATCGAGGGACTGCGTCGTCTTGAGTATCGCGGGTATGACTCCGCTGGAATCGCTCTTGGAACCGCAGGCAAGTTATATGTAGAAAAAAAAGCTGGCAAACTATCGAATCTCGAGGCGGCACTTAACGGAACCCTTCCGGTAGTCCATAGCGGAATTGGTCATACTCGGTGGGCCACACATGGTGGACCAACTGACCGCAATGCACATCCGCATTTGGACAACGAGGGCAAGCTTGCTGTCATTCACAACGGAATCATTGAGAACTACACGCAACTTCGTGTAGATCTCGAATCCAAGGGTCACAAATTCGAATCCGAAACTGACACAGAGTCGGTCGCGCATCTGCTGAGCGACCTTCGCAAATCACATAATGGAGATCTATCTGCGGCCATGCGTCAAGCAGTGCAGTATTTACGTGGTTCTTTTACTCTCCTAGCTATGCACGCCGATGCACCGAATGTGATCGTCGGCGTTAGAAGGAATTCTCCTCTGGTGGTTGGTTTGGGCAATGGCGAGAATTTCCTGGCATCCGATGTGGCTGCATTTATTGACTACACCAAGCGTGCGGTCGAATTGGGTCAGGATGAAGTCGTAACGATAACTCCCGAAGGAATCATTGTTACCGATCTTGAAGGCGTGGTTCTTAAGCCACGGGAGTACGAGATCACCTGGGATTCAAGCGCCGCACAAAAAGGCGGTTTTAACCATTTTATGCTCAAGGAAATTTTCGAGCAACCTAAGGCCGTTGCGGATACCTTACTTGGTCGCTTAAACGAAAATAATGAAATTGTTCTAGACGAACTTCATTTGACAAGTGAGGAAATTAAGAATCTGAAGAAGATAGTGGTTCTTGCCTGCGGTACTGCTTATCACGCGGGAATGCTCGCGAAGTACGCGATTGAGAAGTGGGCAAACATTATCGTAGAAGTAGAACTTGCCAGTGAATTTCGTTATCGCGACCCTTTGATCGACTCCCAAACGCTGGTAATTGCGATCTCGCAATCTGGGGAGACTATGGACACGTTGATGGCTCTACGCCATGCGAAAGCTGGGGGCGCGCGAATTCTTGCAGTCTGTAATACAAATAGTTCGACCATTCCGCGCGAATCCGATGCGGTTCTGTATACGCACGCAGGACCTGAGATCGCCGTTGCATCGACAAAGGCATTTTTAACGCAGGTTATCGCCGTCTATCTCATTGGTCTTTACCTGGCTCAGATGCGCGGGGTGATGTCGGGAGAAGAGGTCCGATCAATTTTCGATGAAATGACCGAGTTGCCTTCAAAAATCGAGCAAATTTTGGAAACAGTCGAGCCTTTGCGTGAGCTCACTCGCACTTTCGCACAGTCAACTTCAGTTCTCTTTCTCGGCCGAAACGTCGGCTTCCCGGTTGCCCTTGAAGGGGCACTCAAGCTTAAGGAACTTGCATATATGCATGCCGAAGGCTTTGCCGGAGGTGAGTTGAAGCACGGGCCGATTGCTCTGATCGAAGAGGGCACACCGGTTATCGCCATTCTTCCTTTCGGCCACGAGCATGGTTTGGACGAGAAGATGCTTAGTAATGTGCAAGAGGTCAAGGCTCGCGGCGCGAAGGTGATCGTCATTGCCGAGGAGAAGGCCGAAGTTACAGGAGCGGCTCACATCATTCGCATTCCAGGATCACTACCTTTGCTTCAGCCAATTTTGGCAACGGTGCCACTACAAGTCTTTGCATACGAAATGGCCGTCACACGGGGCAATGATGTGGATCAACCGCGTAATCTTGCAAAATCGGTGACTGTCGAATAAATGATCATGCAGGTGGGTCTTCGTCGGCAACAGATGGGTCGAGCACTTCGTTGGTCGGGGCTGCTTTTTGTCGGTTTTCTCATTGTCACTCAACAAGTGATGTCGAATGGCCCTCTCATTGATGTAGATGCAAAAATCGCGGAGGCGCAAAGATATCGATTTGGCGGTTTTGCCGACTTCGCACTTCGCAAACTGGATAATTTGGGTCTGCGCGGTTTGACCGGAACTATTCTCATAATCGCGGCGATTCTTATCTCGCGCCAATTTAAATCTTGGCGCCCCCTCAACCTCGCAATACTTGCACTACTATCACTCAACTTTGTTGTAGGCGTTTCAAAACTAGCAATAGGGCGCACCAAGCCCCGCCTCAATATTGATCTCATACATGCGGGCGGCATGTCTTATCCCAGCGGGCATGCTTCTAACGCACTTCTCTCATGGGGCGTGCTCGCTTACTTGATTTATCGGTACACGCACCGCGAGGTGTTTCATGGCCAAGTGCTGGCAATCATGGTCGGTGTCATCACCATGACCGTCTGCATCGTTTCGTTGATCCGAACCACCCACTGGTTCTCGGACCTGATCGGCGGCCTCTTCATTGGTGGCTCTCTGCTGGTATTAATAATTGCTATAGATCGATATTTTCCTTCTGAAAGACAACCTTCCTGACTTAGTATTGGTGCATGATCGAGGGCATCGGTATTGATGTAGTAAATATTGAGAGGTTCGCTCAGTCACTCGAAAGAACCCCCGGCCTCATTGATCGCCTGTTTACGCAAGCGGAGCAGAGCAAGTCCATCTCCTCGTTGGCGGCACGCTTTGCCGCAAAGGAGGCTCTGGCAAAGGCGCTCAATGCAGGCAAAGGTCTCCTCTGGCTGGACGCAGAAGTAATCAATCTTGAGACCGGTAAGCCCGTCTTTCTTTTCCGAGGTGAGATCGCCGAGATCATTGATGGAGCTAGCGTGCACCTTTCAATCTCCCACGACTCTGGCATTGCCTCCGCTATCGTGATTGTCGAACGACTGTAATGGGCAATCGCGCGCAAGTCGAGGTCGACCTTTCTGCAATTAGTCACAACCTTCACTTATTGCAGCAGCACGCGGGTGTAGCCGTTATGGCGGTAGTAAAGGCGGATGCTTACGGCCACGGATTAGTTCCGGTTTCGAGAGCGGCCGTAACTGCAGGTGCCTCATGGTTAGGTGTTGCACTTCTTGAGGAGGCTCTCGCGTTGCGAAGCGCTGAGATTGCAATCCCCATTCTTGCTTGGCTAGTTCCACCCGGATCGAATTACCAAAGCGCAATAGCGGGCGATATTGATTTGGCGGTCCCCTCCATCGCGATCTTTCAAGAAATTTGCGTTGCAAGTCGGCATCTCAACAAACGCGCACGGATTCACATCGAGGTCGATACAGGAATGACTCGAGGAGGATTTCTCTATGAGTGGCAGTCATTTCTTGACTTGCTTACTATTTCAAGAGATGAAGTAGAAGTGGTTGGTCTCTTTTCGCATTTTGCCCGTGCCGATGAACCCGGAGAACTTCAAAATTCGCTTCAACTCAAGCGTTTTATAGAGATGTCAGACGATCTCAATGAGATAGGAATTGAACCTGCGATTCACCATCTCTCTAACTCGGCAGCCAGCCTGATAGATGCCGCATCGCACTTCGACATGGTACGAACCGGGATCGCAATGTACGGTTTGACTCCTGATCTTGAGCATCTTGGTACTTCTAAAGATTTAGGATTGAAACCAGCGATGACATTAAGGGCAAAAATTCATCTTGTTAAAGACGTGTTATCGGAAACACCAGTTGGTTATGGGGCAACGGCGCGTACGGAAAAAGATACAAAGCTTGGAGTTATCGCGATGGGATATGCCGACGGAATCCCCAGAATTGCCAAGAATGCTGGCGTCTTTCACGATGGAAGAAGGGCGCCTATTATCGGCCGGGTGTCCATGGATCAATTTGTCGTTGATCTTGGGGCGGATTCGACTGCTGAGGCGGGAGAGTGGGTCACGATCTTTGGTTCAGGTGATGCCGGCGAGTACACCGCCGATGACTGGGGCCACGCAAGTCAGAGCATCAATTATGAAATTGTTACCCGTATTGGACCACGTGTTCCCAGAGTTTATAAACCTATTATCCGGGTGGAAGATCAATGAACTCGCAAACCGCTCTTTTAGCCACCAAAAAACTCTCCGTCGAATTCGGTGGCTTGAAAGCCCTCCACGATATCTATTTTGAACTGCACGAGAATGAAGTGGTCGGTGTCATCGGCCCAAATGGTGCAGGCAAGACGACGCTCTTTAACGCGCTCTGTGGACTGGTTACTCCTTCGGATGGAGAACTCATTCTCAATGGAAAATCTCACAAGTGGCCTCGGACCCATGAGTTGGCAGACTTGGGAATAGCCCGAACTTTGCAAGGTGTCGGCCTCTTTCCTGATCTGACGGTCGTGGAGAATGTCATGATCGGCGCGCAGAAGTTCGCTCACTCGGGATTGATTTCGGCTGCTCTAGGAAGAAGCAGGGATGAGACCAAGTTGCGCAACCGCGCGATGCTCGCCTTGGAACGCGTTTACGCTACGAGGCTCGCGAATCGACGCGCAGACACTCTTTCTTATCCAGATACCAAGCGAGTAGCCATCGCGCGGGCGCTTGCCAGTGAACCCAAGATTCTTATGCTCGATGAACCCGCCGGTGGTCTTGGTGGTGAAGATATTGCCTGGATGAATTCGCTTATTCACAATCTTAAATCCCAGTGTTCAATTCTTCTGGTTGAGCACCACATGGATGTAGTCATGTCCGTATGTGATCGTTTGTATGTTCTAAATTTTGGACAGACGATTTCAAGTGGCGCAGCCGAATTGGTCCGCCGCGACCCTGCCGTGATTGCTGCTTATCTCGGAGTGAGTGAGACATGACACTTATCGTTTCTGATCTGGTCGTGGATCATGGTGCAATTCGCGCCATCAATAATATTTCCTTCCGAGTTGAAGAAGGACAGCTCGCAGCAGTCATCGGTGCAAACGGAGCAGGAAAGACCACGTTACTTAGGACTCTCTCGGGGCTCACGCAAGCAACGGGAGGTTCTGCGACGTGGCATGGGTCCGAGTTGCTTTACTCGAAACCAGAGAAATTAGTCCGACGTGGTGTTTCGCACGCCTCTGAGGGTAAATCCGTTATTGCCGAACTAACTGTGAAAGAGAATTTGGATTTGGGTGCGTTATGGCGAAAGAATTCTGATGAAGCCAGCGCAACACAAGAGATGATTCTTGAAACGTTTCCTCGCCTTTCTGAACGTCTTGATCAGCAAGCAGATACTCTCTCGGGCGGCGAGCGACAGATGCTTGCTATTGGACGCGCGCTAATGTCGAAACCATCGCTTCTGCTGCTAGACGAACCTTCGCTGGGCTTGGCACCTCTCGTTGTTGCGCAAATATTCCAGAGTATCCAGGCTCTTACGTCGCAGATGGGTTTGACCGTTGTGCTCGTAGAGCAGAATGCAATGAGCGCCCTTAAGATTGCAGATCTGGGGATCGTTCTTAATCTTGGACGAATCGCAGCTCATGATTCTGCACAACATCTCATTGCCAACCCCCAGGTCCGCGCGGCCTACCTTGGTTATTGAGGAGATACCAAATAACTATGTATCAATTCATTAATACCGTTCTCATTGGAATTACATCTGGGGCGATCTACTCGTTGATGGCTATCGCACTTGTACTGGTCTGGCGCAGCACTCGAGTAGTGAATTTTGCCCAAGCGGGTCAGGCTCTTGTCTCTACGTATATTGGCTATGCTGTCATCCAAAGTTTTCACTCCTTCTGGCTTGCTTTGTTGATCGCCATGCTTGCAGGAGCCGCAGTATCTGCCCTGGTTGACGCGCTATTTATGCGCACGCTTTTCAAGAGGGCAGCACAAGGTCCCATTGCAGGAGTGGCACCGATCATCGCAACCCTTGGATTACTTGGATTAATCCGCAGTTTGTTAGGATTCGCTGTTGGGAACAAGGACATGAGCATCCGTCCTCCTGTTTCTAATATCGGCTACACGATCTCGGGGCACACTCTGGCATTCTCTCCTCTCAAACTCCTCATAGTCAGTTCCGTTCTCTTCCTTATGCTGGTCCTTTCGCTCATCTTTCAGCACACGAATGTAGGTCTGGCATTGCGTGCCTCTGCCTATGCACCAGAGATCGCTCGCCTGGCAGGTGTGCGAGTAGATGGAATTCGCACTCTTGGTTGGGCACTTGCTGGAGCCGCAGGCGCGGCGGCCGGGATGTTGCAAACTCCCGACGGTAATGGGGCTCTTTCGCCCGACTCACTCGAATTTAGTTTGTTACTCGTTTTTGGATTCATCGCCGCGGTCATTGGAGGCTTGGAGAGTCTGATTGGTGCTGTTGTTGGTGGTCTCTTACTTGGTCTCGTTCTGGCATTTGTCTTGACTTACATAAGTGGATCGCTTGTCTTTATCACGGCATTTGCCGTCTTGATCGTCGTACTGCTGGTGAGACCAAATGGTTTGATTGGGACGAAACGAGTTCGCCGTGCATAAATTTCTCCACTCAAATTTTGGGCGACTCACATTCTTTATTGGGATTGGTATCTTCTTATTTCTCCTTGGCAACCGTGTCGACGAACTGCGTGTTTATCAAGGTGCGACGCTTGCGATGTACGTTGTCGCAATTGCCTCGCTGATTCTTCTCACGGGCTACTCCGGCCAAGTTTCGCTAGGACATGGCGCGCTACTTGCGATCGGTGGATATTCGGCAGCCCTTGCCCGCAATCATCTCTCTGCACCCGTATGGATCTGTTTCGTCATCGCCATCCTCGTTGCAGGGCTGGCCGGCGCGGTCCTTGGTACTGCCGCTGCGCGATTGTCGGGACCGTACCTGGCGGGAACCACCTTGGCACTGGCGGTGGGATTACCTTCGATCGCCAATCAGTTTGGGATTCTCGGAGGCGAGCAAGGACTCCTCTTCGATGTCGGTTTCCCACCCCTGAGCCTGGGGGAGGAGTTCACTCAATATAAGTGGTATTTCTGGATTGCCTCTCTGGCTGCCTTGATCTCCTTGTGGTGGCTCCAGAACATTCTCCGATCGCGCTATGGCAGGACTTGGCGGGCGGTCCGCGGCAATGAGGTGGCGGCAGAATTGGCAGGAATCCACGCCGGAAAATCCAAAACTCTAGCTTTTACTATCAGTTCAGGACTGGCTGGCCTGGCAGGTGCCCTTCTGGCGATGACGATTAGCACCGTCTCTCCCAGCGCATTCCCACTTACCCTTTCTTTTGCCCTACTAACTGGGGCGGTTCTCTCTGGCGTAACCACCCTTGCTGGGGTCATGATTGGCGCACTGACCTTGGTCGTGACCCCCGAGATCGCCGATGCGATATCCAATCGCTTTGCGAATTCGGAGAACGTGACCACAAACCTTCCCGGGTTATTGGTGAGCGCATTATTGATTCTGGTGGTCCTTCTCGTTCCAAATGGGCCAGTAGAGCAGATGCGAACAGTTCGCCATCGAAAGAAGGCGGATACTCACAAGTAACACGGGCTAACTATCCCTTGATGGAAGGAAATACATGATCGTAATTAATCGTCGGAGGCTCCTTGTGGCTTCTGCGGTGCTCGCGACTTGCGGACTCGTCATTTCGACGGTTCCCGCGCAAGCCTTCTCGCCTCGCACTGAAGTTGGTGTAACGGCAAAGTCGATCAAACTCGGCGTCACAATTCCCATGACCGGAGCAGCATCGCCCGGATACAACAAGATCCCTTCAGCCATGAAGGCATATTTTGATTATGTCAATGCTAATGGCGGAGTAAACGGTAGGAAAATTACTTTAATCGTTAAAGATGATCAGTATGTCCCGACCCTTGCTGTTGCGAAGACCAACGAATTGATTCTAAGAGACAAGGTTTTTGCACTACTGGGTCCACTAGGTACCGCAAATATCAAAGCAGTTGCCGCTTCTGTCAATCCTGCTCGCCGTGGGATTCCGGTTCTTTTTGTTAATACCGGTTACAGCGGATTCGCAATTAAGAAAACCTACCCAACGACCTTCTCTCTATTTCCTTCCTACATAATGGAAGCAAAGGTAATGGCCCAGTACATTAAGGAGACTTTTCCGGATAAGAAAATCGGTCTTCTTTACCAAGATGATGATTTTGGTGTTGATGCCCTGGCTGGTTTCAAACAAGCTGGCTTAACCTTTTCAGTGAAAGTTCCTTACGCATCTGGTTCACAAGGTGTTTCAGGTGTGCCCGCAACATGGATCCAGAAATTATCTGCCGCTGGTGCTGAAGTGGTAGTTCTCTTCGGTGTCACCAGCGCGACTGCTGCCGCCCTAGGTACCGCTGCGGTGATGAAGTACGGACCCAAGTGGATACTGGGCTCAGTCGGTGGTGATGCCACGACGATCAAGGCACTCGGTGTTCCTGTAGGGGTTCTCTACGGCGCGATTGGCGCCTCGTACTTACCGGCACCTACTGATACGACTGATGATTACATTAAGTTGTTCCAAGAGATCAATGCCAAGTACAACAATAACGCGGTATTTGATAATAACGTTCTGGTTGGAATGAATGGTGCATTTGTCGCAGTTCAAGCAATTGCCGCAGCAGGTGCGAAGCCAACTCGGAAATCATTGATTGCTGCGATTGAGAAGAAGGGCGCAACATTCTTCGGTGCTGGCCTTGCTCCATTGAATTATTCAGCGACAAACCATGGTGGATACAACGGCTACTGGTTTGGTACTTATAGCCCGACGGGCGAAATGAAGCCAAGCGGCGGCGCGTATACCGTCTACACAACCGACTCTGGAACTGGCGCAGTGGTTAAGTCCACCTATAAGCGTCCAGCAATGCCAGCTAACGGATTGCCGATCAAATAATGAGGACAATACATATGAAGAAGACACGCATTATCTCAACGCTCTCAACGGCGGCACTTGTGTCGATGATGGTGATTGCAATTCCAACTGCGGCGCAAGCGGCCGATCCTGCTTGTGACGGAAAACTCACGGTTAACTCGTGTCAAGGTGTCACAAGTGATTCTGCGCCATACGTCATGCAGGTACCAGGGAACTTCAACGGAACGCTGGTGCTTTATTCACATGGATATCGCCCCAACATTAATGTACCTGCAGGAATTCCTGGTTATGGTGGATATAAAGTCGACAATACCCCGGAACCTGGACCGATCGTTGGTACAAGCGACACATCAGTAATCGCTTATTTACTTAGCAACGGCTATGCGGTTGCTGGTTCTGGATTCGCCCGCCAAGGTTGGAACGTTGACTCTGGAGTTGCAACAGACGTCGAGTTAATCGGGTTATTTAAGCAGAAATTCCCGGCAACAACGCATGTTGTGGCATGGGGCAAATCTCTTGGTGGTGTTATTACTCAAGCACTCGCTGAAACGCATCCTGATCTCGTTGATGCAGTTGCACCTATGTGTGTAGCAGATAGCATCAATGCTGAACTGACCGCAGCCGGCGATTTCCTGTGGGGTGTAAAAACGCTATTTGATCCAACGATCAAAGGCGGTAATTACTCTGCAGGCGCAGCTGGATACGGCGAGGCCATGGGTGACATGGTCAAGTTCTTCACTGTCCTGGGCAAATTGAAGGCAGGTATATCAACCGGTGTTTGGCCAGATACATCAAGTACAACTGGAAAAGCTCTCGCTACTGCTGGAGTTCCATCCCGTAGCGCATTGTTGTTGCTTGGTCTCATGGCGGGGTTGCCAACGCAATCCGCTAACTTTGACTCAATTTCGGGTCCCGAAGGTACGCTAAAAGTGACATTCCCATTGGCGATTAGCCCCGCGCTAGCGATTCTTGAGAATGGCGCAAATGCAGGCGCACTTGCCATCTTGGTTATGCACGATCTCGAAAACCAGACGGGTGGTGCAGTATTTGATAACACCAAGACTGATTACTCAGCACGGGTGGTTGACGAGCGAGTGATCTTCAATGCTGCACTAAGTGGCAACACGGTTATTGATGCACTTCTTGGTGCATTGAGTCCTCTAAATCCGGGAGCGCCACGTGCCGTAGGCAGTGCAACTGCGATTGCAAAGATGAATTCTTTGCTCTCGAACACCGGAAAGATCAATGTTCCAACAATCATGATGGTTGGAACTGCTGATCCAGTTACTCCCGCCGGTGCCACGATGCGTATCGCGAATGCTTACGCAGAACAATATGCAGAGGAATACGCAAAAGTTGTTGCCGATTATGGAAAGACACATGTGTTTGTGCCTCCAATGAAGAAGTTGTTAACCATTTGGAGCACAACACCTGCGGCTTACACCACCTTTACTTCAGCTGGTGCCCCCATAACCACAACGGCTGCTGCTCCCGGAACGAACCACTGTAACTTCACAGCCGCGCAGTACTTGGTAGTTGCGAAGGAGCTAACAACAGTTGGCACCACGGGTTCTTTCATCCACGGTGGCACGCTGGCTCACATGATCCGAGTTGCAAAGAACTTAAGCACGGATCCCTTCTTCAGCCCTCCGTTGATGAAGTTCTATACCGACTAAAAATCCGTCCAAAAAAAGAAGAGGGGGTCTGGGAAACCGGACTCCCTTTTCTATGCCCCTCTCCTTTGCCCTTTTCTTTGCGTCTGCGCCACCTTCTACTAGCCTTGAAGAACTATGGTCAATGTTGCTACGCCAGATGAGATGTTTGAATTGGGAAGACGAATCGGCACCCAGTTGCACCCAGGCGACTTGCTCATCCTCAACGGTCCCCTTGGTGCTGGGAAGACTCTCCTCACGCAGGGGATAGGTGCCTCATTAGGGATTACAGGTATTACCTCGCCTACCTTTGTGATCTCCAGGGTTCATAAAGGGGAGATTCCTTTTATCCATGTTGATGCATACCGACTGATGATTTCAGAGAACCCAACATTTTCTTTTGACGATCTCGATTTGGATACCGAAAGAGAGGGCGCAGTAACCGTGGTTGAGTGGGGTGGCGAACTTGCTTCCCGCCTCTCTGAAGAGAGGCTAGAAATCAATATTGATAGAAGTAGCGATATTCGTACCGTTACCGCAAAAGGATATGGCGCGCGGTGGGAGGGATTTGCGATATGAGTATCTCTTTAGCGATCGATACTTCAACCTCTCGGACTTCTGTGGCAATCATTGATGAGGGTGGACTCCTTTGGCATGGTTACCGCGATGGAGCGACGTCTCATGGAGATGCTCTCCCTGCACTTGTATTGGAGGGGCTCATGACACAACCCGTGGTTGAGCAAGTTGTTGTTGGTATGGGACCCGGACCATTTACCGGCTTGCGCGTTGGAATTGCATTTGCTCGCACATTCGCCTTGGCCCGAACAATTCCGATTATCGGGATCTGTTCATTGGATGCGATAGCGGCATGCGTACGTGAGAGAGATGATTTTATCGTTGCCACAGATGCGCGCCGCAAGGAGATTTATTGGACTCGTTATCAAAGTGGGATGCGAGTCGAGGGACCAAGCGTTGACCTCCCCGCACTTGTAGCCACAAAGGGAATTCCTATGTTCGGCGAGGGAGCGGTTAAGTATTCGATCGCGGCTTCCGATGAGGACCAGTACCCGGATCTGCTGGCACTGGTTGATTTGAGCAAAAACTCTGACATGCGCATAGATGAACCTCTATACATCCGTCATCCAGATGCGGTCCCGACGAGCGAGCGCAACAAATGATTACCTACCGTCCGATGATCTCTTTGGATGTACCAGTTGTTGTAGCCATGGAACGTGAGGTCTACCGCACTGATGCATGGTCTGTCGACCAGTTCAAGGAAGAGTTGGCCAATGTTCCAAAAAATAGGTTCTATCTCGTCGCAGTAAGCCAGACGAGCGAAATAGTTGGATATGCAGGCGTTTTTTCACCCGATTATGGTCTTGATGCAGATGTATTGACCTTGACCGTTGCGGAATCCTTTCGAAGGCAAGGAATTGGCCGGGCAATGTTGCAAGACTTGATTGCCTGGGCGCAAGAGCGCAGAGCGCCTGCCATCTTCCTTGAGGTGCGTGAAGGTAATGAAGAGGCGGCACCCTTGTATTTATCAGAAGGTTTCGAGGAGATATCTCGTCGCAGTAATTACTACTCCTTGGGTGTCAACGCCGTTGTCATGAAAAAGGATCTCCAATGACAACTGGAATTAGTAGCGGGCCACTAGTACTTGGGATCGAGACTTCATGCGATGAGACAGCAATCGGAATTGTCCGTGGACGCACCCTCCTTGCCAACGTCATTGCATCTAGCGTGGAAGAACACGCGCTCTTTGGTGGAGTCGTTCCTGAAATTGCCAGCAGAGCACATCTCGAATCGATGATGATGGTGTTTGAAGCCGCACTTAAGGAATCGAAAGTATCGCTCAAAGATATTGACGCAGTTGCGGTTACTGCCGGACCAGGACTTGTTGGTGCCCTCCTTGTGGGTGTTGCATCGGCGAGTGGATTGGCATTGGGCTTAGGCAAACCACTCTATGGCGTGAACCATTTAGCTGCACACGTTTCGGTCGATCTGCTCACCCACGAGATGCCGGTCGAACCGACGATTGCGCTGCTTGTGAGTGGCGGGCATTCATCGCTACTTCAAGTCGATGACATCACTTCCTCTGTGACCAAACTCGGCGAGAGTATGGATGATGCCGCCGGTGAAGCTTTCGACAAAATTGCACGGGTCATGGGACTCGGATTTCCGGGTGGTCCGGCTATTGATCGTGAAGCCCGTAAAGGAAATCCGCAGGCGATTGATTTCCCGCGCGGTCTTACTCGGGCAAGTGACTGGGCGAGCCGTCCGTTTGATTTCTCTTTCTCTGGACTTAAAACCGCGGTCGCCCGCTATCTGGAAGCCACGCCTGCATATGTCAGAGCCGATGTGGCCGCCTCATTTCAAGAGGCGATTGTTGATGTACTCCTTCTCAAAGCTGTGGCCGCCGCTCGCAAGACTGGGATTGATTCACTCGTGATCGCCGGCGGAGTCGCGGCAAATTCCCGCCTTCGGGAAGTTGCCCAGAAACGCTGTGATGAGGCGAAAATCCGCCTCCGTATTCCTGCTCCAGGCCTTTGTACGGATAACGGAGCAATGGTTGCCGCCCTCGGTTCGCTCATGGTCTCAGCCGGGCGACCAGCTAGTCGGATTGATGTTGAGGCCGACTCCAGCCTTCCCGTGACCACGGTGAGCCTGATTTAAGCCCGGCCTGACTTCAAATTGACCCTGAGGAACGACCCTCCTAGGCTTGGCGTTAGCACTCTCACCCCGAGTCTGCCAACCGCCCTCGCGGGCGGGTGGTGCCGGTGTTGAGATACGAAACCACGTTCGCAATAACTAAAGGAGTAATAAAGATGGCCGTTGCCATTAAGCCACTAGAAGACCGCATCGTAGTTAAGGCTCTAGAAGCCGAGAAGACCACCGCATCTGGGTTGGTCATTCCTGATACCGCTACTGAGAAGCCACAAGAGGGCACTGTTGTTGCAGTTGGTCCAGGTCGCTTTGATGATGGCGCACGTGTGCCGATGGATGTCAAAGTTGGCGATGTTGTTCTTTATAGCAAGTACGGTGGAACTGAAGTGAAGTACAACAATGAAGAATATTTGGTTCTGTCTGCTCGCGACATTCTCGCAGTGATTGAGAAGAACTAAATGGGAAAAATTCTTGAGTTCGATGAGCACGCCCGTCGTGCCATGGAGCGCGGCGTCAACATTCTGGCTGACACCGTCAAGGTAACGCTCGGACCTCGCGGTCGTAACGTCGTTATCGCTAAATCGTACGGCGCACCAACCATTACCAACGACGGTGTAACCATCGCGCGAGAGATCGAACTATCTGATCCCGCCGAGAACATGGGCGCACAGTTGGTGAAGGAAGTTGCAACTAAGACCAACGATGTTGCCGGTGATGGAACAACCACCGCAACCGTTCTTGCGCAAGCAATGGTGAAGGAAGGTCTTCGTAACCTGGCTGCCGGTGCACAACCAATGGATATTAAGTTGGGAATTGAAGCCGCGGTTGCATCCATTATTGAGCGTCTTCGCGAGAATGCCACAGTCGTCAAAGACAAGTCGCAGATCGCCGACGTAGCAACCATCTCCGCACAGGATCGCGCAATCGGCGATCTAATCGCTGAGGCGATGGACAAGGTCGGGAAAGATGGCGTTATCACCGTTGAAGAATCCTCAACGACTGGACTCGAATTGGAGTTCACCGAAGGAATGCAATTCGACAAGGGTTATATCTCTCCATATTTCGTCACTGACCCGGATCGTATGGAGACCGTCCTTGAAGACGCCTACGTCCTGATCAGCGCTAATAAAATCTCTGCACTTGGCGACCTACTTCCTATCTTGGAAAAGATCGCACAGGCCAGCAAGCCACTTCTGATTATTGCTGAAGACATTGAGGGAGAAGCTCTCTCAACTCTCGTCGTGAATAAGATGCGTGGCACTTTCACATCTGCCGCAGTAAAGGCCCCAGGTTTCGGTGATCGCCGCAAGGCGATGTTGCAAGATATTGCAATTCTCACCGGTGGACAGGTTGTCTCGGCTGAGGTTGGAATGAAACTGGATCAGGTTGGCCTTGATGTTCTCGGTCGCGCTCGTCGCATTGTGATCACCAAAGACACTACGACCATCGTTGATGGTGGCGGAGACAAGGTAGCCGTTGCTGCTCGCGTCGGTGAGATCCGCAGCGAACTAGAGAACACAGACTCTGAATGGGATCGCAACAAGCTGCAAGAGCGTGTTGCCAAACTCGCAGGCGGAGTATGCGTTATCAAGGTTGGTGCCTATACCGAGATCGAGTTGAAAGAGAAGAAGCATCGCCTTGAAGATGCGATCTCTGCCACTCGCGCAGCGGTTGAAGAAGGCATTGTTGTCGGAGGCGGAGCAGCACTTGTTCACGCAGCTGACTCACTTGAAGGCGATCTCGGATTCCACGGCGATAAGGCCGTTGGTGTTCGTCTCGTCCGCAAGGCATGCGATGAACCGCTTCGATGGATTGCCGAGAATGCTGGCGTTGAAGGTTACGTCGTAGTTGCCAAAGTCCGTGCAATGAAGCCTCACGAGGGCTACAACGCCGCGACTGGAATCTACGGAGACCTCACCGCTGAAGGCGTGATTGACCCGGTAAAGGTCACTCGCTCTGCGCTCGCAAATGCTGCCTCAATCGCAGCAATGTTCATTACAACCGAAGCGGTTGTCTATGAGCGTCCAGAGAGTGACACTGATGATGCAGGTGGCTCTGGCCACTCGCATGGTCCTGGTGGACATTCTCACTAATTAATTAGTAAGAAGAAACGGGCTTCGCATAACGCGAGGTCCGTTTCTTATTTCTCTTATATTTTTATTGGCAAGCATCGTACGAAAACGCACCACTACACTCTGTTGGTGAATCTGAGAGGAAAATTGAAAGAACGAGAAGTCGATCTAGTTCTTCTCGCAGTGGCCATGGTCTGGGGAGCCAGTTACTTGGCTGCGAAAGTCCTCACTACGCATGCCTCCGTTGTGGTAGTTCTCGCTCTCAGGTTTATCCTCACAGCCATAGGGATGCTCGCAATCTGGGTGGCGAAGCGAGAATCCTTTTCGCGCGGCGAAATCAAACTTGGACTACTTCTCGGAACGACGCAATCAGTAATTCTCTACCTTGAAACTGCCGGTGTCTCCAAGACCACCGCGACAAACGCCGGACTCATCATAAGTTTGACGATCGTGATGACTCCGATTCTTGAGTCGATAGCGGCAAGAAACTGGCTGCCAAGGGCCTACTTCGTTGCCTCTGTCGTCGGGGTCGTCGGAGTGCTTCTGCTTGTCTCCGGAAATGGATTCGGTCGTCCGGGACTTGGTGACCTCCTGATGTTGGCCGCTGCCTTTGTTAGGTCAGTCCACGTTACTGCGATGGGTCACTTGACCCGCGGTCATTCGTACAGTTCGGTGAATTTGACGCTTCTCCAAAACGTAACCGGTGCAGTTGTGTTTACTTCACTAAGTCTTGATGGGGTGCGAACGGCAATAACAACTTTCCAAGCGCCGCAGTGGTGGGGGCTCCTATTTTTAAGTATGGCGTGCAGTGTTTTTGCGTTCCTTGGACAGATGTGGGCCATTCGCCGCACCTCGGCATCGCGAGCCAGTTTGCTTCTTGGCACAGAACCCATCTGGGCTGTTGCAGTGGGAGTAATCCTCGGCGGGGAGATACTGTCGATTCTTGGCGGAGTCGGTGCCGTTCTGATAGTTGGTGCGACATTCTTCGGCCAACGAATTGAGACTGCCCATAGAAATGGCAAATCTGCGGACCAGTGAATAAATGCGTTTTCTCTCTACATCAATCGACAATGTAACTCAGTAGTCCCACCAATTGTTAATACTCACCCTAATCGAACTCTGGAGGATGCGATTTTGACATCGAACGGACTTCTCACATTCAAATCCGGATTCCTTACTCCGTTTCATTAGGTGACAAATCCTCGGCAGGTTGTGTCGGTGAGATGTCATGGACTTGATTTCGTGCTGAGGCGCCAAGGACTGTCGATGACAGAACGCCAAGTACTACAAAGCAGGCTGTGCCACTAAGGAGGATGGCGATTCTTGGATCGATCACCGAAACAACTACTCCTCCGATTGCAAGAGAGGCCATCTGTCCAGCCGAAGACACTCCTTGGACTGCTGACGAGACGCGACCCCGACTTTCATCCGGCGCACGTTGCAAGATGAGGGCGAAGAAGTACGCGTTCAACGTGCTAACGCCGATACCCGCCAGAGCCGCCGTGGGGAATAGCAATGCCCAATGCCAAGAGAAGCCAGTAAGAAGCACTCCAAGAGCAGCCAGCAACCCTCCCGCAATAATATTTGCTGGTAGTCGAGCCTGGCTCACATCGCGCCGCTCATTGACAAGCGCGGCAACGAGGACGCCAGCGGCGAAAGTTGAACCGACAAGACCGTAAATAAACATTGTGGCGTGAAGATTATCAAGTGCGAAAAATAATTCCGCCACGCTAAATGTCCCTACCGTAACGTTGAGACTAAATCCCAGAATCGTCAGGGCTCTGATGACAGGTTCATTACGCACAATCTGCAATCCCACCCATACATCGCCTCGTTGTCGATGACCTCTTTCTCGCGCATGAAACGGCAACACTAAGAATGCGGGAACGATCGCGAGTACTGCAAAAGTCGCGGCATTAGTGATCATCGGCGTTACGTAGCCAAATTTACTGACCATGATTCCAGCCATTCCAGGTCCAGCGATTCCCGCGAGGGCATACGACGCCATCATCAAAGACATGGCACGTGGCATCGCCTCCTTGCCTACGAGTTCTGGCAATGTGGCTGACCACGCAGGCGCGGTAAACGCCTGGCCGACTCCAATTAAACATATGAGTACGAGTGAAACGAACAACGGCGCATTGAAAGCGAGCAATGCTGCCAACATCGCTTGAATGACGTTCACGATAGGAGCCAGGCGACGAACTGGCACGCGGTCAGCGAGTGTTCCTGCCCAGGGCGAGAGCAAGATCAGAGGCAACTGTCCCGCCGCCAAAATAGCAGCAATAGAAAGAGCGCCTCCACCGTTGTGCTTCTCACGTAGCAAGAGCGCAAAAATCGCGAGTTCGTCACCGAGGAGAGAAACTGCTCTGGCTACTGCAATGACACGAATCGTATTCCAGCCCTTAGGGCTTGCCTTTGCCACTATCCCATCTTGACGTACGCATACGCATCAGCACAACGGGCAACCCCACTAATCGGTAAGACACCCCCATCCTGCGGAGGATTTTATGGTCCTCGCGTGAGCAAAAGGCTTCCTTACGGAAGTCAATGTCTCTACGAGCGTTGAGGCAGAGCAGTGACAATATGGGGGCTACTCCGGTTATCGAAACTTCCCATTGCCTTGAGCCTTTAGCGGGCAAGAACAAAACCTTGTTATTGACTATTGAAGTAAAGACGCTACCCCCTTATACGAATCGTTAACGATCGGCCAATGGCTCTTACATTCTAGGCAATTACATTCTAAGAGGGTTGATTTTCTACACTCCTTCGTTAAGGTTTGAAAATGACACTCGATCCAGAACCGATAACTCCGAGCCAGTTATATGACAATAATCTGGAGGCGTTTCGTCGCTTACAGGAAGAAGTGGAATATTCACTCAAGGCCGCGGTGGATTTGGTTGGAATTGAAACGCAATCACTCATCTCTAGAATCAAGAGCAAGGCTAGCTTCTTGGAGAAGGTCGACCGCAAGGCTTATGCAGCGCCGACGGAGGAAATCGAAGATATTGTTGGCGTCCGTGTGGTGTGCCTTTTTCTCTCGGATATGCCTCGTCTTAAGTCAATCATTCGCGAGACGTTTACAGTGGTGGATGAAGACGACAAAGTTGAAGGTGGTACTGCTGACTCATTCGGATATATGTCCGTGCATTTTGTATGCGTTCTTCTGGCCGAAAACGTGGGACCACGATATCAAGGCTTACATGGAATGAAATTTGAGGTCCAATGTCGCACTATCCTCCAGGACGCTTGGGCAAATGTGTCTCATCGCCTCGCATACAAGGGAGAAGCAAGTATCCCTGAACCTTTAAGGAAAGATTTTCACGCGCTTGCGGGGCTTTTCTATGTTGCAGATAAACATTTTGAATTGTTTTTCTTGGAGTCGCTTGGTTCTCGCGCGGAGGCGGTTGAATCACTCAAGCAAGTTGGGAAGGCAACTGATTTCGCGGACCTTCCCATCAACCGCGATACGGTTGAAGCCTTCTTGGCAGCTCGATTTCCCGATAGAGAAAGCGCACCCTTGGAAATAACCTCTGAATTTGTTGAGGAATTAGTGGCAGTCGGGTATTCCACTATTCGCCAACTAGCCATCGACATAGATAGAGCCACGGAGGCAGTGGAGGCCTATGAAAATGATTCTCCGCCAAAAGATGGTGAAACTGACGAATACACCCGTTACGCTGGAGTGGGTTTCGCAAGAACGGCTTTGGGATTCTCTAATTCGGAATATGCGGCGTTGAAATACGAGCATTGGACCGACGAGGACGTGGCCAAATATCGTCGGCTTGTTACGTAGTCCGCGCACTCAATTTACTTGAAATGGCAGCCCTCTGATCAATGCGGCTTGTGTGTACCTGGTGGAGGCAGCCACCAAATTGCTCGCGAGAGTAATCTCGTTTGTGGTGGGATTGCGACATGAAAATTGTCCGTCCTGCAGAGGCCTATCTGGAGAGTTATAAGAAGGCGCTAATTCAGGCTATTTCTTCAGGCACGGCCGCCAGTCTTGCAGAAGCCCAAGACGAACTTTTAGAGATAGAAGCAGATTCCGAATCTTTCTTGGCCAAACAAGAAGACCCCAAAGCTCTAGGTGGAGATGTGAAACTTCCTGATGGTTCATTCGTTCCTCGATTACCGGGAATTACCCGCTGGATGTGGGATGGGCAAGCATGCGGAAGTATCAACTTTCGTTGGCAAGAGGGATCGACTGAACTGCCCCCTCACTGTTTGGGGCATATTGGGTATGAAGTCTTTTCGTGGAAGCGAAATAAAGGTTATGCATCAGAGGCGCTCAAGCAGATACTGCCTGAAGCGGTTAAGTTGGGAATGCCTTTCGTTGAACTTACTACTGATGCTGATAATTTCTTTTCGCAACGAGTTATACAGAAAAATGGTGGAGTACTTCATGAGAAGTTTGTTAAGCCGCAATCCCACGGTGGCACGGATGGCTTCAGGTTTCGGATATATCTGTAGGGGCTACTTGGGTGTGTCTGGTGAACAGAGCGATTAACGAGTAACTTCAATCCTCATGGAACAACTCACGCTTTCAGTTGATTGCGGCGGTCTGGGAATTAAAGCTTCAGTGCTTGATAGCGCTGGAACAATGAGAACCCCTGCTGTTCGCATTTCTACGCCTTATCCGCTTTCGCCACAACTGTTAGTGGAAACCATCGCAGATCTTGCCAAGTCATTGCCGAAGGCAGATCGCGCAACGGTAGGTATTCCAGGAATGATTCGACATGGGGTTGTCGTTGCGACTCCCCACTACATTAATGTTGCCGGACCGCTGACGCGCATGGTTCCTGAATTGAAAGCGATTTGGGATGGTTTTGATATGCGTCAAGCTTTGATCGATGCGTTGAAAATTCCGACTCTCGTTTTGAATGATGCAGAGGTCCATGGTGCAGGTGTCGTGGCTGGTTCTGGTTTCGAAGTTGTACTTACCTTAGGAACCGGCTTGGGTTGCGCAGTTTTTGATGGAGGTGTACTTGCACCGCACATTGAACTCTCGCATGCACCAGTCCGTCGCTCAACCATGTATGACGAATGGATAGGGGAGCACGAACGTCGGAGATTGGGGGATAGTTTCTGGTCGCGACGCGTTCGCACAATGGTTGATGACTTACGACCAGTATTTCTTTGGGATCGTTTGTACTTGGGCGGCGGAAACTCACGGCGAATCAAAGATTCGGTTATCCATAAATTGGGTGATGATGTGGTGATCGTCCCCAATGAAGCAGGCATCATCGGTGGCGTGCGGGCGTGGAGCTTGATCACTTCGTAGGCGGGCGAGTACTTATTCCGCTCGACGATCATTCGAGGAATCAGGCACTCTCTTTCATGGGGAGTCGCCTTCGTTCGAGGCCTGTCTCGCGATAGTGCACACTAATTCGCACATTCTTCGGTTTCCATAGATTGAGTAGCGAAACTAGGTTTAAGAGTTGAGTCCTAAGGTCTAGGATGTGCTAACTCTTCCTATCACTAAATTTAACAAAGGATTACTAAATGACAACCACACGTTTTAAGGCCTCGGCTTTCGCCCTGATCGCTGTAAGCGCTCTCGTGCTCTCGGCCTGTTCTAGTTCGACCTCCACAGATTCTGCTACCTCCACCACAGCATCTGGCGACGAAGCCCTGGTCAAGATGGTTCCAACTGATGTTGCCGCTGACGGCATACTCACGTTTGGTTCAGATGGTACGTATCCGCCAAACGAGTTTGTTGGCACCGATGGCAAGACGATGGAAGGAATGGATATTGATCTTGGCAGCGCGATCGCTGCGAAACTTGGTCTGGAAGCAGAGTTCATTAATGCACCATTTGATTCCATCATTCCCGGTATTCAGTCAGGCAAGTACGAGGCGGGAATCTCCTCCTTCACTGATAACAAAGAGCGTGAACAAATTCTTGACTTCGTGACGTACTACAGCGCTGGAACTTCATGGGCTGCAAAGACCGGCTCAACTTTGACTTTAGACACTGTCTGCGGAAAGAACGTGGCTGTGCAGAAAGGAACTGTCCAAGTTGATGACATCGATGCGCGCTCTAAGGTGTGTACCGATGCAGGACAGTCTGCGATCATGATCAACCAATATCAATCACAGCAAGATGCAACCGCCACTGTTATTTCCGGCAAGAATGACGCGATGCTCGCTGATTCGCCGATTACTGGTTATGCAGTGAAGACCTCGGATGGTCAACTTGAGATTATTGGCACCGTTTACGACACGGCTCCGTATGGAGTTGGGTTGCCAAAGGCGAAGGGTGATTTTGCCAAGGCCGTTCAAGGTGCAATTGCAGCCATAATCGCTGATGGCACCTACGCATCAATCCTCGACAAGTACGGCGCGGCTGAAGGCGGCGTGACTGAGTCAGTCATAAATGGCGCCAAGTAAGTCGTCATCTCACGTTTAAGCGACTAGATTCGCATCCGTGAGTTCAGATTCGATGCAGGGACGTCCCAGAGCAATCCGGGCCGTCCCTGTCCGCCATCCGGGGCGTTGGGTCGCCGCTGCAGTAATTGCCCTCCTTGCAGCCATGGCGATCCACGCCGTCATCACAAACCCGCGATTTGGCTGGGCTGAACAAGCGAAGTACATATTTGATGCAAGTGTGTTCGCTGGGGTGCGCACCACCTTGATGCTTACCTTTGTATCAATGCTGATCGGCGTAGTACTCGGCATCATCCTTGCCGTCATGCGTCTTTCAACCAACCCACTTGTCTCGGGCGCTGCCTGGTTCTACATCTGGGTTTTCCGAGGCACTCCAGTGCTGGTGCAGTTACTCTTCTGGGCCAACCTAGGTGCGCTCTTTCCAACTCTTGGTCTCGGTATTCCCTTTGGTCACGAACTTTTCTCTGCCAAAACCTTCGATCTCGTCCCCGGTCTGGCTGCCGCACTTCTCGGTCTTGGACTTAATGAAGCTGCATATATGTCAGAGATTGTGCGCGCTGGGATCCTCTCGGTGGACGAAGGACAGACTGAGGCTTCAACAGCCCTGGGAATGACAAAGATGCAGACCCTGCGTCGTATTGTGCTACCACAGGCGATGCGAGTGATCGTTCCCCCGACAGGCAACGAGACGATCTCGATGCTCAAGACCACGTCACTAGTGGCGTACGTTCCATATTACGAATTGCTCTTTAAAGTGCAGAACATCTACACCCGCACATACCAAGTCATGCCGATGTTAATTATGGCAAGTCTCTGGTATCTCGCGATGACTAGCATCTTGATGACGGTGCAGTACTACGTCGAACGTCATTTCGCGCGCGGCTCATTGCGCACTCTGCCGCCAACTCCAGTGCAACGATTCCGTACTCGCTTCTTAGGGATAAGTGGTTGATGATGGTCCAACCTCTGCAACCCATGGTGAAAGCCGAGAACGTGTATAAGTCTTTTGGGCGCTTGGAAGTACTCAAGGGCATTGATCTAGAAGTTGCTCCTCGCGAAGTCTTCTGTATTGTCGGACCTTCGGGTTCTGGTAAATCAACGTTTCTGCGATGTATCAATCACCTAGAGAAAATTGATGCGGGCCGACTCTCTGTTGATGGCGAACTTGTTGGCTATCACGAACGTGGAGGATTACTTCACGAGATGCGCGAGCGTGAAGTCGCAACCCAACGCCGCAAAATCGGTATGGTTTTCCAAAGTTTTAATCTCTTCCCTCATATGACGGCGCTGGAGAATGTGATGGAGGCGCCCATGCTTGTAAAGGGAGAATCCAAATCAGTTGTTCATGAACGTGCAATGAAACTTCTTGATCGCGTTGGGCTCGGGGATAAAATCGAAAGTTATCCTTCACAACTTTCGGGTGGTCAACAACAACGGGTTGCGATCGCCCGCGCGCTCGCGATGGAGCCGGCGTTGATGCTCTTTGACGAACCTACGAGCGCCCTGGACCCTGAGTTGGTCGGCGAAGTACTTGACGTGATGCGCCAATTGGCACAAGATGGCATGACGATGATTGTTGTTACGCACGAGATGAATTTCGCTCGCGAAGTAGGTGATGCCCTCGTCTTTATGGATGAGGGGGTCGTAGTTGAGTCCGGACACCCACGCGATGTTCTTGGCAAGCCGCAGCATGCGCGTACTAAAGCATTCCTGTCGAAAGTCCTCTAACTAAATTAGATCGTGAATTATGGGAGAGCGCGTTTTATTTCCAAGTAACGGCGACACCTGCGATGGTTACCTGGAGGCGGTATTGGTGGGATAGTGGTCAACATGAATAGACCCCCGCAATCCAAGACCGCAGTCATATTCGGCTTTATTGCACTCGCCCTCCTGCTTGCAGGATGTGCCACATTCAATTCAACCGGACGTCCAGGAATGATGAATTCATCCTCTCGTTATTACTCCTCGAAGGTGACCTGTTCGGTTCCGGAGAACCTGCCTGGCCAGATTATTAATGTGGAACTAGGTGATATGGGTATGACTCAGATGATGGGTGGTGTGGCCCCTCGGAATTCTCGTATGCGGCTTGTTGCAAATCCAACAACTTTTCCTGCCGGTGAAGTGACCGTTGTGGTCTCTAATCTCGGGTGGCGTGAGCACGAACTCGTTGTTATGCCATTAGGTGAGGGAAATACAGCAGGAAGCCGGGTTCCAAATGCTGAGGGAAGGGTCAACGAGACTGGAAGTTTGGGCGAGGCCTCCAACAATTGCGGAGCGGGCTCAGGTGAAGGAATCGAACCTGGAGGAATCTCTTGGGCCACACTTACGTTGAGCGCCGGCCGGTATGAATTTCTCTGTAATCTAACCAACCATTACGCCAACGGAATGTGGCAAGAGGTCGTCGCCATCGCTTAGGGAATGCACCTACGAACGACTAGATCCTGATTCAGAGGCTACTCGGTCGCTCCAACTCCATCCAGCGATCAGGGTTTTTAAGTTGTCGAAATCCAACAGCCGAGTAAACATCGTGGGCATCGCTTGTAGTCAAGGTGGTCTTCTTAATTTCTAGTTTCTGGGTCCACTCAACGGTCGCCTGGCTCAACCAGGTGCCAATTCCGCGCCCTCGATATGCTCGATCGACGAAGACATCGCATAACACAGCGAAAATTCCGGTATCACTAACGATTCGTGCGACTGCTACTTGCTTCTTGCCCTCGTAGACACCAAAGGGATAGGAATGTTTGAAAGTTCTGGTGACAAGCTCAAGATCCCTCCCTAGCGCCCAGTAGGCGTCCAGTGAGAGCCAGGCATGGATTTTTTCCATATCGAGAAGTCCCTCATCGTCGCTGAGTAAAAGTCCATTCTTCACCTGGTTTAGGAAATTCTTGCTTGCCACGATGCCCCTTAGCTATCTCAATTGTGAAGTTTGCAGACTCTACTACACCCAGTCAGAGTGTTGCCTCTTGGATGTACGGATGCAGCTAGATTGGTTCTAACCAAGCAGGGGCAGGGAAAGAGTGAAGGAGTGCGACATGGGTGAGAAAGTTACCTTTCCAAGTAACGGTGGCACGTGCGAGGGCTACCTGGCGTTACCGCAAAGTGGAAGTGGCCCTGCTGTCATTGTGATTCAAGAGTGGTGGGGACTGGTCGGGCATATTACAAATGTTGCCGATCGATTCGCCAAGGCTGGTTTCGTCGCTCTCGCACCTGATCTTTATCACGGCGTTGTCACAACCGAACCAGATGAGGCGAGGAAGCTGTTGATGGATCTCGCCATAGATAAAGCGGCGGTAGATATCGATGGAGCGGCGAAGTATCTAAGCAACCGTAAAGACGTCGTTGGAAAAGGTGTTGGGGTTATTGGGTTCTGCATGGGCGGCTCACTGGCACTCTGGAGTGCAACTCTCTCACCTGAAATTGTTGCAACGGTTGGTTTCTATCCTGGCCAACCTTGGTCGCGTATGTCACCTGCTTGGGAGAACTATTCAGGTAAGCACGCCATCATTCACTGCAGTGAGCATGATGGTACTTCTGCAGCCCCCGGAATTCAGGAGGCACTCCTCGCAATCCGAACAGCGGGAGGCAGTGTTATCGCATATGACTACCCAGGGACCGATCATGCCTTCTTTAATGATGAACGGAAAGAGGTTTATAACCCCGCGGCATCAACTGTTGCATGGGATCGAACGCTCGCATTTTTCAATGCGCATATTGCTTAAATAGAAAATAGATGATTGCTTCCCCATTCGGGAATTCCCCCTGAGAAATTATGAGGCGTGAGGAATCGCTTCGTTCATCTTTCGATCGTTGCTTTCTAGGATACTGAGGCGGTCGTCTTCACTGAGGCCGCCCCAGATTCCGTATGGCTCCTCAACCGCAAGGGCATGATTTCGACACTGTTGAATCACCGGACATGTGGCGCATACCGCCTTGGCGCGGTTCTCGCGGTTTCGGCGACTTGGACCACGCTCCCCATCTGGGTGGAAAAACATTTCGGATGGAAGATCACGACAGGCGCCCGACTGCTGCCATTCCCATACTTGGGCTACTGGCTTGGGCAACCGGGAGATTTCGGCCATTTTCGAGTTCCTTTCTTGGGGGAGTGGTACCACTCTATAATCGCTTCATAGGTGGTTCAAGTAGAGATCACTGAAAAGTCCATGAGAAATTCCGTAGAGTCCCGAGCCCATGCCAGGAAATCACCTAGATTCTCAAGTGGTGAGATTTGCCCAAGTGCCCGAAGATAGCCTCATGAGCGAGTTCTTGACGGTGGCCGCGGTGGCTCGCCGCCTGGGGATTGCTCCGGCCACCCTGCGAACCTGGGATCGACGTTACTGCCTTGGACCATCGGTTCATGAGGCAGGCAATCACCGACGCTACTCCTCCGGCGATCTGGCTAGGCTCACCTTGATGCGCCGTCTTGTCATCGAAGGCGTGGCACCGTGTGATGCCGCAATTCGCGCGAAGGCCCTGTGTAGTGATGAAACGGTCGGCGACGTACTTGAAGAATTGATTCGCGAGAATCCGAATGGGAATTCAACCCAAGACCTCGTTGAGATTTTCTACAGGGCTGCGTTCACTTTGGATGATTGCTTCTTGGAATCGGGGCTGAAGCAAGAACTGGCACGAAATGGAGTCATTTGCACGTGGCAGGAAATAGTCGTCCCCTTGCTTGTGAGAATTGGTAGCGAGTGGGAGCGAACCGATCAGGGCGTTGAAGTTGAACATATGGTTTCTGAAATAGTGAAAAAAGTATTGTTAGCCGTCGAAGTTCATGAAGCCCGCAACCCGCGTCCGATCTTGTTGGCGGCTCCAAGTGAAGAGCAACATTCCCTGGCACTTTACGCCGTGAAAGCCGCGTTGGCTGAACGATCGATATCTTCATATTTTTTAGGTGCTCGCACACCGCACGCAGCAGTTGCCAGAATAGTGACCCGTATTGCCCCGCCGGTCATATTTCTTTGGGCTCTCCTTCCCGAAAACGGTGATCCTGCCTTCTTCCGTGATCTACCTAAGGTTCGGCCGGCCCCACGCATACTCCTTGGAGGACCGGGATGGAACCTGGATGAGTGTAAAGACGCACTCTTCTCCGCTGATCTGAGATCGGCCTGCGCGGAGATTTCACGGGTTCTAGGGGATTCGCGCTAGCGACTCCGTAACCCAAAAACATTCTTAATATTTCTGTAACGGGCGAGTGGTTTTGATCGTTGAATCCTGTAGATCAACCTATCCTGAGGAGGAACAATGGAGAGAAACAAGCTGATCAGACTTCATTCAGACAAGTCTGCAAATGGAAGGTTTGCGCTATGAATCGCCTTTTTAAGCGTGTAGCGATCTTGAGCGTACCGACTGTCTTTTTCGTTCCGACACTTATCTTGGCTGGATCTTCGGCACAAGCAGCAGATTCCCCAACGTGTGATGGAAAGAAAGCGACCGTAGTGTCGAGTGCGTCCACCATCAAAGGTACTTCAAAGCCCGACGTGATAGTTGTGCAAGGTTCAGGTACTCACACTGTTCTGGCCGGCGCTGGGAATGATCTTATCTGTGGGGGATCAGGTATTGACAAGATTAATGGTCAGGCGGGAAATGACACCGTGGTTGCCGGAGCCGGTAATGATGTGGTTATAGGTGCGGTTGGAAATGACACGCTCCAGGGCGGCGCTGGAAATGACACACTAAACGGCGGCAATGGTACAGACACGCTCGCTGGTGGCACTGGAAGTGACGTTCTTAGCGGCGGAACTGGTGACGACCAGCTAGATGGCGATGAAGGTAACGACCAGCTAGATGGCGGAGACGGTGATGACGTTGCAGATGGCGGTCTGGGCGATGACGAACTCCAAGGTGGCGAAGGCGATGACGAACTCGTCGGTGGCGGCGGGAGTGACATTGAAGATGGCGGACCTGGAACTGACACCGAAGATGGTGCCCCTGAAAGTGACGAGGCGCCTGAGGACAGCAGCGCCGCCACTACTGCCAGCGAGGGCTAACCCAACAATTTCATCGGATTTGGGAGTTCCAAGTCACCGATAGACTTCACGCCTTCAACCGTCGTAGGGGAGGCGAAATGGCCGACAATGAGAAAGTCGTAATGCTCGGTCTGACTTATGACGATGTCCTTCTTCTGCCTGATGCATCCGATGTGGTTCCAAGTGAGGTTGATACTTCTACTCGACTCACTCGGAATATCTCACTTCGGATACCTCTCGTCTCCTCTCCCATGGACACGGTGACAGAATCAGAGATGGCCATTGCCATGGCAAAGGCCGGTGGAATCGGAATCATTCACCGCAACCTTCCGATCGACGAGCAAGTTACGCACGTGAAACTGGTGAAAGGTGTCGGACTGGCCGGCGCAGCGGTAGGTGTCGGCGATGACGGCTTTGCTCGCGCAAAGGCGCTCATTGAGGCGGGAGTAGATGTTGTCGTCGTGGACACGGCACATGGTCATCACCGGGGCGTTCTGGATGCGATTGCCAGAATAAGGAAATATTCGCCAAAGACAGAAATTATTGGCGGCAATGTAGCTACCCGCGCAGGCGCACAGGCGCTTATCAATGCCGGAGTAGATGCCGTCAAAGTGGGTGTAGGCCCGGGTTCAATATGTACGACTCGAGTTGTAACTGGGGTTGGTGTTCCGCAGATTACTGCAATCATGGAAGCTAGTAAGGCATGTGCGAAAGCTGGAATACCCCTCATCGCAGATGGTGGACTGCAATATTCTGGCGATATCGTGAAAGCACTGGTTGCTGGCGCAGATACGGTAATGCTTGGTTCATTACTTGCGGGATGCGATGAATCCCCAGGCGAACTCGTTGAGATTGATGGCCGCAAGTACAAGGCTTACCGAGGAATGGGCTCGCTCGGCGCAATGCAAACTCGCGGCGGGAAGAAGTCCTACTCGAAAGATCGGTACATGCAGGATGATGTTTTATCTGAAGATAAATTGGTCCCTGAAGGCATTGAAGGAAAAGTTGCCTACCGCGGTCCTCTGTCTCAAGTCGCCCACCAGTTAATAGGTGGTTTGCGCCTGGGCATGGGATATGCGGGCGCGGCAGATATCGCATACTTGCGCCGCGAGGGCCGGCTCATTCAAATCACCAGTGCAGGCCTGCAAGAGAGTCATCCGCATGACGTTTTGGATGTGGCTTCGGCCCCGAACTACATCCGAAACAATTAAGGAGTAACCATGAGCGAAATCGAAATAGCACCTGGCAAACGCGCTCGCAGAGCTTATTCTTTTGATGATATTGCCATAGTTCCCAGCCGCCGCACCCGCGATCATGAAGGAGTCTCAACTTCTTGGCAGATCGACGCATATAAATTCGATATCCCAATGGTTGCGGCTCCGATGGACTCCGTGGTTTCGCCAGAAACCGCTATCGAAATCGGCAAATTGGGTGGTCTGGGCGTACTCAACCTTGAGGGCTTATGGACTCGCTACGAGGATCCGCGTATTCAACTTGGTGAAATTGCGTCGATGCCGGATGTGCATGCAACCCGTCGCATGCAAGAGCTTTATACGGCGCCAATTCAGCCAACTCTGATCAAAGAAAGACTCCAGCAGATTCGCGATGCCGGAGTAAGAGTGGCAGGGTCCTTATCACCGCAAAGAACTGCTGATCTCTATAAGACCGTTATTGAGGCAGGCGTAGATATATTCGTCATTCGTGGAACGACCGTGAGTGCCGAGCATGTTTCGTTAAAAAATGAAGCGCTTAACTTAAAGAAATTTATATACGAACTTGATGTGCCAGTGATCGTTGGTGGTGTTGCTACTGCGGTTGGAGCGTTGCACTTGATGCGCGCAGGCGCCGCAGGTGTGCTCGTTGGATTCGGTGGGGGTTCTGCGCATACAACGCGAAAAGTGCTGGGAATCGAAGTTCCTATGGCTTCGGCAGTGGCTGAAGTTGCATCGGCTCGACGCGATTATCTTGATGAATCTGGCGGGCGATATGTTCACGTCATCGCGGATGGTTCTGTTGGACGAAGTGGCGATATTGCCAAAGCCATTGCTTGCGGTGCAGATGCCGTGATGATGGGATCGCCTCTCGCAAAAGCGGTAGAGGCTCCTGGACTTGGTTGGCACTGGGGAAGCGAAGCGCACCACCAAGAGCTCCCACGGGGCGAGCGCGTGGCGGTGGGCACATCCGGAACTCTGCGCGAAATCCTCTTGGGACCTTCTCGAGCATCGGACGGATCAATGAATCTCTTTGGTGCACTCCGCCGTGCCATGGCCACGTGTGGATATTCCGATGTCAAGGAATTCCAGCGAGTTGAGGTACTCATTCATCGTGACTAATCCATCCGGAGTGCTGGTCGTTGATTTTGGTGCACAGTACGCCCAATTGATCGCACGCAGAGTCCGCGAAGCCAGGGTATTTAGCGAAATTGTTCCTTCTTCAATTTCTGCAAAGGATGTCCTGGCAAAAAACCCAGAGGCCATAATTCTCTCTGGCGGACCATCCAGTGTTTATGCGCCAAATGCTCCTGCCATGGATCCGGAGATTCTCAAATTAGGCATTCCTGTTTTTGGAATTTGCTATGGCTTCCAGGTCATGGCTGTTGCTCTCGGTGGCGTGGTTAGTAAGACGGGGAAGTCAGAGTTTGGCCGCACGGAACTCAATGCAGCGACAACCTCAAGAATTTTTGCGTCTTTGCCAAATGTGCAACGTGTATGGATGAGTCATGGTGATGCAGTCACTCAAGAGCCGCCCGGCTTCACGGTCTGTGCAGGTACTAGCGACACTCCAATAAGTGCCTTTGAGAATGAAACGGCCATGTTGGCAGGAGTCCAATTCCATCCAGAGGTCCTGCACACTGAGTACGGACAGGAAATTCTGAGACATTGGTTGGTCGATATTGCCAAGTGTTCCCCTTCCTGGACCTCTGCAAATATCGTTGAGCATGAGATTGAAAAAGTTAGGGCGCTTGTCGGAGAGAAACGCGTTATCTGCGGATTATCTGGCGGAGTAGATTCTGCGGTTGCTGCTGCGATGATTCAGAAGGCAATCGGAGATCAACTCACTTGTGTATTTGTAGATCATGGACTTTTACGCGCCGGTGAAACCGAGCAAGTCGAGAAAGATTTCGTCGCTGCCACTGGCGTCTCACTCAAAGTAGTCGATGCACGGCGGCAGTTTATGGATGCTCTAGCCGGGGTTAGTGAGCCAGAGACTAAACGGAAGATTATTGGCAGAGAATTCATCCGTAGTTTTGAAGCCGCTGCCCGTGAAATTGCAGCCGGCGGCGATGTCGAATTTCTCGTCCAAGGAACTCTCTACCCAGATGTTGTCGAGTCTGGAGGAGGGACAGGAACGGCAAATATCAAATCCCACCATAACGTCGGCGGCCTGCCCGAAGATTTAAAGTTCACCCTCATCGAACCACTACGGACTCTTTTTAAGGATGAAGTACGCCAGGTGGGTCTTGAGTTGGGACTTCCCGAAGAAATAGTCTGGCGTCAGCCTTTTCCCGGCCCGGGACTTGCGATTCGAATCATCGGAGAAGTAACTGAGGAGCGTTTGGAAATATTGAGACATGCAGACCGCATTGTCCGCGAAGAATTAGCCAGTGCGGGACAAGATCGACTGATCTGGCAATGCCCAGTGGTACTCCTGGCGGAAGTTCGCAGTGTTGGAGTCCAAGGAGATGGTCGCACCTACGGTCATCCAATCGTCCTTCGGCCTGTCTCCAGTGAAGATGCCATGACGGCGGATTGGTCAAGACTTCCCTACGAACTCCTTGAGAAAATCTCGACTCGCATCACCAATGAAGTACGAGATATAAATCGGGTGGTGTTGGATATAACCAGTAAACCCCCAGGAACCATTGAGTGGGAGTAAGGCCTCTTAGTTGAAAAAGTACTCTATCTACGAAAGGCTCACACCGTGAAACGTGGAATCTATTTTGGCTTAGTCGTCCTACTTGTCGCCACTCTTTCTGCATGCTCGTCGACACCGAAAAAGAGTGTCGCTACACCTTCGGCTACTCCTCCATCAACGGCTACTCCTTCCGCATCGGCAACTACTCCATCGGCTACTCCTTCCGCATCGGCAACTACTCCATCGATGGCAGCAACAACGCTTGCTTCTGGAGTCGCATGCAAGGACACAACAGCGCTCGGTCACAGTCCAATAACGATTACTCCGCCAAGCACAATGACAAAGGGTCGAATGGGAACATTCACCCTTGTAACAAATTGTGGAAACATTGTTATTGAAACAAATGGAGTTAAAGCGCCGGTAACCATGACTGCCTTAACCGCGTTAGCGACGGGCGGATATTTCAATGCATCCCTTTGCCACCGTCTCACTACGGCAGGTATTTATGTGTTGCAGTGTGGGGATCCAACGGCCACAGGATCTGGTGGGCCAGGATTCACTTTTCAGGACGAGAATTTACCTCAGCAGGTAGCAAACAATTATCCAGAGGGAACAGTCGCAATGGCGAATTCAGGTCCATCAACAAATGGCAGCCAATTCTTCTTGGTATATGCCAACACCACACTTGGAGCTAATTACACCATCTGGGGCAAAATCACTTCAGGACTCAATATTGTAAAGGCCATTGCAGCAGCAGGTGTTGCTGGCGGCGGTTCTGACGGAACTCCAGCTGTCAAGATCGCAATCGAAAAGGTAATCGTTAGCTAGGCGCCGACCAATTAAACCTTGGAAGTGTATTAACCAATCAGGAATAGCCCGACGGCAAAGATGCCGTAAAATATCCCCACGATTGAAATTTTAAATGGGGTGAATTGTTCTGTGCGGAGTAGGGCTAAGAGGTAGACAATCGCCGCAATTGTCACTGCCCCAGAAAGCATCAAAGGTCCATCAAACTTCCACGGAGTAAACAATAACCCGAGTCCAGATGGAACTGTTGCTTGAATCATCATTGCTCCGCTGATGTTTGCCAGGGCTAGTGAAGTCTTACCCTGTCGAATCCAAATAATCGCGTTCATTACTTCCGGGAGTTCAGTTGCCACGGGCGATAGCAAGAGAGCAGTGACTGTTGCCGAAAGCCCTAGCGCTGGTCCCACCCATTCAAGTTGTGCAACAAATAATTGAGAAGTAATAAATATGACTAGGAGGCTTGCCAGGGTTTGGACTCCTATCGCCCATCCCGATGGGACTATCTTTTTTGGTTGCAGTTTCAAGGGCTCTAACTCGGCAGCGCTGTGCTTTTCGGAATCTGCCCTCATCTCTTTGATGAAATAGGCACCGTAAGCAGCGAAGAAAAGGAGTCCGAGCCATGGCTTGAATGAAAAAGCAACAAGCCCAAGCGAAACTTTTACAAGAAAGATCATCAAGAACCATTGCTGATCACGAGGAAGCTGACTCAGGTCCACATCCTTCAATGGTTCGGGCCCATGTTTTTTGTTTAACAAGATATAGCCAGAGACGCCATAAGCAATTGTCGCCAGAGCAAGCGGCCCTCCCATTGCGGCCCCAACTCCAATCTCCTTTGACTCGACCGTGTGGCCCATAGTGACTGCGACTAGAGTCACCACACTCTCAGGCAAGGCAGTTCCGATTGCGGCCAAGACAGTTCCAATGGCAATGGTTCCCATTTCTAGGCGAACCCCAAGCCATTCAACGGCGTTTACAAACCACTCGCAGGCAAGATAAATCGCGATTGCACATGTCAGCAATAAAAGAACGTGAAGAAACATTTCCTAGAGTGCATTCCAAAGGTATGGACAGTAAATGGATTGGTGGTTGCCGAAACCACGGGCAGCGGGGGTGAGCTTAATTGGTGTTAACGATCTTAAAAGCTTCTGCAATTCTGCCTTTCGCAAACCCTGCAGTTTCCGCATTCCGTTCTCCCCACGAGCGAACCATATTCTCCATTTCAGGGTTATGGGCCGTTTGGGAAACATGTGAGTGAAGAGTCGCCATCTTGAGATGAAAGAAATCAGTGATATCTACAAAGTGATCTGGCCGTGCGTGTGAAGTGACCCAAACTTCTTTGACGCGACAGGTCTTTAGGCCTTCTTCAAGCATCTCTGGAAAAGCAAAAGGATTTCGCGCATCCGGGTACACCGCTTGAATTGCCGCCTCACCCGCTGCAAGATGGTCAGGGTGACTTGCACCTATGCGTTCCCAGTTTCTTTCAGGACTCTGAATAACCATACGATCAGGTTGCGCGATGCGGATAGCACGAACAATATCTTTGCGAAGTCCAAGTGTTGGTTCGAGCGAACCATCGCGATAGTTGAGGAAGGTAATGTCAGTAACACCAATAGCTGCACCCGCCGCACGTTGTTCTTTCTGACGCACGGCAGGCATTTCTTCGACAGGAATACCCGACTCTTCTCCGCCTTGATCTCCATTTGTACAGATGCAATATGAGACATGGATACCTTGCTTGATCCAAGATGAGATGGTCCCGGAGGCACCGAAATCAGAGTCATCCGGATGAGCGCTCACGACCAATACTCTCTTGATCTCGCTATCGTCCAACGGTTGCATGCGCTCTCCTTAAGTCAAACAAAACCAGTCAGTGAAGCCTAATAGACTTCACCCCATGACGATGCCTGATCCATTGCTAGACGGGCTGAATCCGCAACAAGCAGCCGCAGTTATTCACGAAGGCGGCCCACTTCTGGTCGTGGCAGGTGCAGGGTCGGGAAAGACACGCGTTCTGACCCGCCGCATCGCTTACTTGATGCAAAGGCGGGACGTAAAGTCCTATGAGATCCTGGCAATCACTTTCACAAATAAGGCAGCGGGAGAGATGAAGGACCGAGTCACCGAGTTGGTGGGACAAGTGGCGCGTTCTATGTGGGTCTCTACTTTTCACTCGGCGTGTGTTCGCCTGCTTCGTCAGGAAGCCACCCGCTTAGGTTATACAAACTCATTCAGTATTTATGACCAATCGGATAGTTTGCAACTGATAAAGATAATTATGAAGTCTCTAAACCGTGACGAAGAAGCCGTCACGCCGCGGCAGATTCAAGCGAGTATCTCAAATGCCAAGAATGAGTTGAAGGGGCCACGAGACTATGCGGGGACTGCCGATAACCCCGTTGAAAAGGTAGTCGCAGAAGTCTACGGCATCTATCAGAGGAGGTTAGCCGACGCGAATGCAATGGATTTCGATGATTTGATAATGAAATCCGTGGAAGTGCTGCAACGTTTTCCGGAAAGTCGAGATCGTTTTCGCTCGCGATTTCGCCATGTTCTCGTTGACGAGTACCAAGACACTAATCACGCCCAATACATACTGATTCGGGAAATTGTTGGGGATGAGAAGGATGGCTTTCAACCCGCCGAACTCTGCGTTGTTGGAGATGCAGACCAATCAATTTATGGTTTTCGTGGTGCGACGATCCGCAATATTTTGCAGTTTGAATTAGATTACCCAAAAGCAAAAGCAATTCTCCTTGAGCAGAATTATCGGTCGACTCAGAATATTTTGAGCGCAGCTAACGCCGTGATAGCCGAAAATCAAAATCGAAAGGAAAAGAACTTGTGGTCAGCGCAGGGTCCAGGAACGCCGCTGGTCGGGTACGTTGCCAGGAATGAACACGAGGAAGCCAAGTTCATCGTCAGGGAAATTCGAAGTCTTAGAACCCAAGGGGTATCTGAATTAGGCGATACCGCGATTTTTTATCGGACCAATGCCCAGTCGCGAGCTCTGGAACGCGCGTTGGCTCTTGATGGCATGCCTTATAAGGTGGTTGGTGGGCAAAAATTCTACGACCGCAAAGAAGTAAAGGACGTTCTGGCCTATCTGCACGTAGTTGTGAATAGAGACGATGAAATTTCTTTGAGACGCATAATCAATTTTCCTGCCAGGGCTATTAGTGAAAAAACCTTGGACATGGTTGATTCGTTTGCACGCAAGACGGACATCCCATTTAGAGAGGCACTAAGTCGGTGTGTCGAAATCCAAGAGCTACGCGCGAAACCCGTAGAGGCTGTTGGTCAATTCTTGGGAATGATTAACGAAATTAGTCAATTGGTCGAAGCTAAAACTAAACCCTCTGCGATTATTGAAGCTCTTCTCACGCGAACTCGGATTATCGAACTATTAGAGAAAACCGAAGATCCTCAAGATGCCGTTCGCATAGAGAATATCGAGGCGCTCATTGCTGATTCGATCGAGTACGAAAATACTCCTTTGGATGAATTAGGGGATGACGAGACTATTTCGCTTGGAGGTTTTCTGGAAAAGGTTTCACTCGTGGCTGACGCTGATGATATCCCCCAGGGGGAGGATCATGGCGGAGTGGTGACTTTAATGACGCTCCACACTGCGAAGGGATTGGAATTCCCGACGGTGTTCCTTACGGGAATGGAACGAGGTGTGTTTCCTCATTTTCGCGCACTTGAAGATAACAGTGAGATGGAAGAAGAAAGACGACTCGCATACGTTGGTCTCACTCGCGCAAAGGAACGTCTCTACGTTACCCGCGCAGAGGAGCGAACCATGTGGAAGGGAGTGATGTCATCTTCGCCGTCTGAATTTCTTGACGAGATCCCACGGGCGGTCATTGAGTGGCGTGAAGTGGAAGAGGCTGACGAATGGCGAAATGCTGCGGCATCACGTAATTGGTCAAAAAAGGGAAACAGTTTTCCGACCACGAAGCGACGAGATATTACAACCCCACCAGCCCGGCCTACTGGGAAAATATCTGCGCCCATCGAACTTGCCGTAGGAGATCGTGTGTCTCACGACACATTCGGGCTTGGAAAGGTGGTCTCCCTGGCAGGGGAAGGAAACAACGCGGCCGTAAACGTGGATTTTGGTTCGCTAGGAGAGAAGAGATTGCTCCTGCGTTATGCACCCGTGGAGAAGCTCTAGGATTACTCCCGTTCGCACGTACATCGATTTGGGAAATGGAGTTCCGCGTGGATCTCTTTGAATATCAAGCTCGCGATCTTTTCGAAAAGCACGGCGTACCAGTTTTAGCGGGCGCGGTTGCAACTACTCCTGATGAAGCAGAGGCGGCAGCTAGAGCCATTGGTGGCAAAGTTGTTGTCAAAGCTCAGGTCAAAGTGGGTGGAAGAGGCAAAGCAGGTGGCGTAAAGCTTGCAGAGAATGCCACCGATGCGCGCGAGAAGGCCGCCGCAATTTTAGGCATGGACATAAAGAGTCACATAGTTGGAAAAGTGATGATCGCCCAAGCTGCCCCGATTGATTCTGAGTATTACCTGGCGATCTTGTTGGATCGATCAAACCGAACATTTTTGGTGATGGCCTCCGTTGCAGGTGGAATGGATATCGAAGCCGTCGCGCGTGATACTCCCGAGAAACTTCTCAAGGTGCCTGTCAATACGATCGAAGGTTTATCAAAATCTGCGGCGCTAAAGATTATTCAAGACGCCGCATTCCCAGGAGACATAGTCGATCAAGTTGCTGACACTCTTGTGTTGCTCTGGGGTGTATTTACCTCTGAAGATGCAACGCTGGTAGAAGTTAATCCTCTGGTAAAAACAACTGATGGTCGGATTATCGCCCTTGATGGCAAAGTCACACTTGATGACAACGCTGACTTCCGCCACCCGGACCACGAAGCCTTGATCGATCGTTCGGCCACTAACGCACTTGAGGAAGAGGCCAAGGCCAAGAACCTCAATTATGTAAAACTTGACGGGGAAGTTGGAATTATTGGAAATGGCGCCGGGCTCGTCATGAGCACCCTCGATGTGGTTGCCTACGCCGGCGAGAAGTTCGGTGGCGTCAGGCCAGCTAACTTCCTTGACATTGGCGGAGGAGCATCGGCGCAAGTGATGGCTGATGGTCTCTCCATTATCTTGGGCGATAAGGATGTCAAGAGTGTTTTTGTAAACGTCTTTGGCGGAATAACCGCCTGTGATGCGGTTGCCAGCGGAATTGTCCAAGCCCTTGAGATTTTGGGCGATCGTGCAACCAAGCCGATCGTGGTCCGTTTGGATGGAAATAATGTTATTGAAGGGCGCAAAATTTTGACGGATGCGGCGCACCCACTCATTGAACAACAAGACACTATGGATGGCGCAGCATCTCGCGCCGCAGAATTGGCGGCAAAATAATGTCAATCTTCATCGATAAGGAAAGTCGTGTCATCGTCCAAGGTATGACTGGTTCGGAAGGAACCAAACACACTCGCAGGATGTTGGCTGCAGGGACAAATATTGTTGGCGGAGTTACACCGGGTAAAGGCGGAATGATCGTCGATATCGATGGGCATCTTCTTCCGGTCTACAACACAGTTCAAGAGGCAGTTGCAGGGACATCGGCAAATACATCGGTTGTCTTCGTGCCACCACGTTTTGCAAAGGCTGCCGTTATTGACGCGATTGACGCGGCGATTCCTCTCGTTGTAGTTATTACGGAAGGAATTCCAGTCCACGATACCGCCGCCTTCTTTGCATACTCACAGAGCAAGGGTGTCACGAGAATCATTGGACCAAACTGCCCGGGAATTATTACTCCGGGCCAATCAAATGTGGGCATCATTCCGGCCGACATCACGGGATCTGGACCGATCGGACTTGTGTCGAAATCGGGAACATTGACCTACCAAATGATGTTCGAACTTAATGACATTGGAATGAGCACCGCGGTTGGTATTGGTGGAGACCCTGTCATTGGGACCACGCACATTGACTGCCTGCGTGCCTTCCAAGATGATCCAGCCACGGAGGCAATCGTCATGATCGGTGAAATTGGTGGAGATGCCGAAGAGCGTGCCGCTCAATTCATCAGTGAATATGTCACCAAGCCAGTTGTTGGGTATGTCGCTGGATTTACTGCCCCTGAAGGCAAGACAATGGGGCATGCGGGAGCAATCGTCTCTGGTTCGTCAGGAACTGCCCAGGGTAAGCAGGATGCACTTGAAGCTGCTGGTGTTCGAGTTGGCAAGACTCCAAGTGAAACCGCGCGCCTCATGCGCGCAATTCTGAAGCGGTAGCACCAATGTTCCAACGTGTCCTGTGGGTCTCGCTGACACAGGCACTGCGGAGCGTCGCGTTAGTGCTCTTACCTACTGCCTTCATTGCACTTGTCGCATGGGCTACTGCCGGAAGTAGTAATGGAAATACTGGCGAGCCTATGAAAGTTGCGGTTTGGATCTGGCTTGCCGCCCATCACGTCCCATTCAACCTGGTTCTTCCACCAGCAGACCAGATTGGTTTCTTCTCTTACTTGCCAATTGGCGCACTCCTGTTCCCGCTCCTCGCCCTTCGCGTCAGTTTTATTCGCGCCAAGGATCGTCTGGAACAGGATGAACGAGCCATTCGTCTCGCGCGACTTTTTATAGTTGTTTTCTATACATCCATGGTGACCTTGTTGGCTTGGGGCACAAGTACAACGGCCGTAAAGCCAGTTCTCTATTGGGCGCCGATTGCCTCTGTGCTTCTTGTACTTTTAGCGACGGCGCCTTGGCCAGCATTAAGAGAGTTGGGGATTTTTAACTCAACGCGCTTTGCTTCGCGGATTATGGCAATTGCAATTGGTGTCTCTTCCATTGTGCTTGGAATTTCTCTGGCATTGAATACGAAGACAATTGAAAACTTGATTGTGGTTTTAGAACCAGGTTGGCTAGGGGGAGTTCTTCTCCTATTGCTCAACATTCTCTATCTACCCAATGCGATCATCGCCACGTTTTCATACTTAGTCGGTCCTGGATTCGCTCTTGGAGCGGGCACTCTTATCTCTCCGCTCACGCATAGAATTTCTGAAATACCTGCCTTGCCATTACTTGGAGCGCTTCCAACGGGAAGGCATCCGTCAGTCATCTTCGCGACAGTTCTAGTGGCCGTGGCTGGGATGCTCCTCTATATAAAAACCCGCAAGAATGGTTTTCGCGAACTTGCGACCGGTTTTATCTTCATAATCTCTAGTGTGGCACTTCTCGCTTTTCTTGCCAGTGGCGCCCTCATGACCGATGCCATGCGAACCGTCGGAGTCTCTCCATGGCAACTTACTGCTGCAATTGCAGTCGAGCTTGGAGTAGGAATTTCTCTCGCGTGGGGGATACCAGCTACTCGCAATTACGTTGTAGAGCGGCGAGGAGCAACCAAATGAAAAAATGTATTGTGATACTAGCCTCAGGAAGCGGATCTCTGGCTCAGGCAATTATGGATGCCGTCAATGATGGCGAACTCGATATTCACATTCTCGAGGTGATTTCAGATAAGCCTGGAGCGCAGGTCTTGGAGAGGGCAGAGAAATCTGGCATCAAGACTTTCGTTCACCCCATGCTTCCTAATCGAGTGGAGTGGGATTTTGAATTAATGCGTCACATTGAATCCCTCAATCCTGATCTCGTGGTGAGCGTCGGATTCATGCGAATTCTTTCGCCGGAATTCGTATCAAAGTTCAAGATGATTAATACGCATCCAGCTCTCTTGCCGAAATTTCCAGGAGCACATCCTGTCCGAGATGCCTTGGCAGCGGGAGTGGCGGTCACGGGAGCCACGGTTCACTGGGTGGATTCCGGCGTCGATTCCGGGGAAGTTATTGCACAAACCGAAGTGGAGGTCTTGCCAGGAGACAGTGAGAGCACTCTTCACGAGCGCATTAAGATTGTCGAGCAAGGTCTCATCGTCGAGACTCTCAAAAAACTTCTACCCACTCTGGAGAGCGACCATGTCTGATCGCAAAAACATCCGCCGCGCGCTAGTGAGCGTTTATGACAAGACCGGTCTTGTCGAACTAGGCACAGCCCTTGCTCAGGCGGATGTTGAGATTCTCTCAACTGGTAGCACAGCCAAGACTTTGCGCGATGCTGGAATTGCCGTCATTGAGGTTGGCGATTACACCGGCTTTCCAGAGATTATGGGCGGAAGGGTCAAGACCCTGCATCCACGTATTCACTCGGGAATTCTTGCCGACCAGTCCAACCCAGAGCACCTTGCGCAGATCGCTCTCCATGAGATTGCCCCTTTTGATCTTGTAGTTGTGAATCTCTATCCCTTCGCTGCGACTATCGCATCTGGTGCCAATTTTGCAGAATGCATAGAGCAGATTGATATTGGCGGACCTTCCATGCTCCGCGGAGCGGCAAAGAATCATGGTTCTGTTGCTGTGATTTGCTCGCCTAGCCAATACGGCGTGCTTCACGAAGCCATAAAGTCTGGTGGATTCACAGCGCAACAGCGGCAGGAGCTCGCTCTCGCAGTCTTTCGTACCACTGCCGAATACGATCTTTCGATTGCCAATTGGCTTGGTTCAGGTGAGAGTGAATTGCCACAGTGGTTTGGGCAGATCTGGCAACAGAAGAACGGGCTCCGCTACGGTGAGAATCCACACCAGGCCGCTGCGATCTATTCAAATAGTGGCGCTTCCAGTGGACTGGTTGGTGCCACCCAACTGCACGGCAAAGAGATGTCCTTCAATAATTACACAGACGCGGATGCCGCCTGGCGCGCCGCTCACGATCATTCGGAACCCTGTGTGGCAATAATCAAGCATGCCAATCCATGTGGAATTGCTATCGGAGCAACAATTGCCAAGGCTCATCAACGGGCGCACGAATGTGATCCGGTTTCTGCCTTTGGCGGAGTTGTGGCAGCGAATCGTGAAGTTGATGTGGAGATGGCGCAGGCCCTTTCACATATTTTTACTGAGGTGGTAATCGCTCCAAGTTATGCACTTGATGCGGTAGAGATTTTAAGTAAGAAGCCATCCATCCGCATCTTGCAGTGTGATGACGGGGTGATATCGGAACGAGAACTTCGTCCAGTTTCGGGTGGGATGCTGGTGCAACAGACGGATCTCGTGGATGCTCCAGGAGATATGCCGGCCAACTGGACGCAGGTCTGCGGTCCAGTCATTTCACCCGAGTTGATGGAGGATCTTAATTTTGCCTGGCGTGCAGTCCGGGCAGTGAAGAGCAATGCCATCTTGTTGGCAAAAGACGGCGCTTCTGTCGGGATTGGAATGGGACAGGTCAATAGGGTGGATTCGGCGCGATTAGCCGTGATACGTGGGGGTGAGAGAGTGGCTGGGTCGGTCGCGGCCAGTGATGCCTTCTTCCCGTTTGCTGACGGCCTGGAAATTTTGTTGGAGGCAGGTGTGCTTGCCGTTGTTCAACCGGGCGGAAGTGTCCGCGATGAAGAAGTAATCGAGGCGGCAAAGAAGCGGAATATCGCCATGTTTTTCACAGGTGTGCGCCATTTCTCTCATGCTTAGTCGCCTAGAGGACTGATAAACCACCAGATAAAGCATTAGATTATGGGCATGAGTGCACAGATACTGGATGGGAAGGCTCTCGCCAGCAAAATTAAAGGCGAGCTCACCAAGGAAGTTTTCGAATTAAAAGCTTTGGGAAGAGCACCCGGACTCGGCACAGTTCTGGTTGGTGATGATCCCGGATCGCATTCGTATGTATCTGGCAAGCACCGTGATTGCCACGAAGTTGGAATTACCTCTATCCGAGTAGATCTTCCTGACTCCGCAACGGAGAAAGATGTTCTCGCTGCGATCAAAGATCTCAACGCTTCTAAGGAATGCACTGGCTACATAGTTCAGTTGCCATTGCCCCGTGGCATAAATTCCCAGAAGATATTGGAGGCGATTGATCCGGAAAAAGATGCGGATGGATTGCACCCACTCAACCTTGGCCGACTAGTAAGTGGCGAAGATGCACCGCTGCCTTGTACTCCTCGCGGGATTGTGGAATTGCTCCGTCATTACGGGGTTGACCTCGATGGGGCTGAGGTCACTGTGATTGGTCGAGGCTTGACCGTGGGTCGGCCGCTTGGTCTGCTCCTCACACGCAAGAGTGAGAACTCCACGGTGACGTTGACACACACCGGGACGAAGGATTTGGTTCGACACACAAAGAATGCCGATGTTGTGGTCGCCGCAATCGGTAAAGCTCATTTCCTCACCGCGGAGATGATCAAGCCGGGAGCGGCGATTGTTGATGTCGGAATATCCCGCACGGAGGCTGGGTTATTAGGCGATGTTCACCCAAACGTGATGGAGGTGGCTGGCTATGTCGCCCCAATGCCTGGCGGAGTGGGTCCAATGACGCGGGCAATGCTCCTCAAAAACGTCGTGGAAGCATGTCGCTAGCCCCGCGTTTCCTCTCTCTTTCGGGTTACACCTTTGTCCTCTTCGGAGTAACCCTCGGAATGCTAGGTGCGGTTCAAATAGGGTCAATTTTGGTTGCGATTGGTATGGCAGGAGTGGGTATGTCCACTCCTCGAGTGAGCACAGTGGGGCGCTTCCTGCCCTTGGCAATAGCGCTAGCGCTCTTCGCCCTGGCGTTAGCGCTTCCCCGCGGGCGGTAGAGTTATCTTGATGTCAAGAGAGTTTGCTACAGACTAAACACTGATGAACGTCGAAGGAGACGAAGATGGGTAAGAAAGTTAGCGTCATTGGAGCAGGTTTCTACGGATCAACAACCGCTCTGCGATTAGCGCAGTACAACATTTTTGATACCGTCGTATTGACAGACATTGTCGAAGGCAAACCAGAAGGAATTGCTCTCGACATCAACCAATCGCGATCCATCGAGGGATTTGAAACAAAAGTTATTGGCGCGACCACGACCGCAGAAGGCGCAGGATATGAAGCCACTGCCAATTCAGATGTAGTCGTGATCACTGCGGGACTTCCGCGAAAGCCGGGTATGAGTCGGATGGATCTCATCGGGGTCAATGCAGGAATCGTCCGTGGTGTTGCAGAGAATATTGCCAAGCACAGTCCCAACGCTGTCGTCATCGTTGTATCAAATCCTCTTGATGAGATGACTGCTCTGGCTCAGATCGCGACAGGTTTTCCAAAGAATCGAGTAATGGGGCAGGCCGGAATGCTCGACACGGCTCGCTTCACGAATTTTGTGGCTGAGAAACTCAATGTGCCAGTGGCTTCAGTCAAGACTCTCACCCTCGGTTCGCACGGTGACACGATGGTTCCAGTTCCAAGCAAGTGCACCGTTGGTGGAGTCCCACTCTCGGAGAAGTTATCTGCGCAAGAGATTGAAGAATTAGTAACCAGAACACGCAATGGCGGAGCCGAAATAGTTGCCCTTCTCAAGACAGGTTCGGCTTACTACGCACCTTCCGCAGCGGCTGCACGAATGGCCAAAGCGGTCATTGAGGACTCAGGTGCAGTCATGCCTGTTTGCGCTTGGGTCGATGGCGAGTATGGAATTTCCGGGGTGTACCTAGGAGTGGAAGCAGAAATTGGCAAGACGGGAATCCGCAAAGTTGTCGAAACAGACCTCTCGGCTCCTGAATTGGAAGCACTCAAGGGTGCAGCCGAAGCCGTGCGCGCCAAGCAAGCAGATGTACAGAGCCTTTAAATCCATCGACGAATTGAGAGCAGAAGAAGATGACTAATATCAATAAAATTAAGGTGACGGGAACCGTTGTCGAACTTGATGGCGATGAGATGACTCGCATCATCTGGCAGTTTATTAAGGATCAGTTGATTCTGCCCTACCTCGACATCAATCTCGAATATTACGATCTTGGCATTGAACATCGCGATGCAACAAATGACCAAGTAACCATTGATTCAGCCCACGCAATTCAGAAGCACGGTGTAGGAGTGAAGTGCGCGACCATCACTCCTGATGAAGCTCGTGTGAAGGAATTTGGTCTCAAGCAGATGTGGAAGTCTCCCAACGGAACAATCCGCAACATCTTGGGTGGCGTAATTTTCCGCGAGCCGATCATCATCAGCAATGTGCCTCGCTTGGTTCCACAGTGGACCAAGCCAATTGTTATCGGCCGTCACGCCTTCGGAGACCAGTACAAAGCAACTGACTTCTTGGTACCCGGTGCCGGCAAAGTAACAATGACTTTCACTCCCGAAGATGGTTCAAAACCAGTGGAGTATGAAGTCTTCGATTTCCAGAGTTCGGGAATTGCCATGGGCATGTACAACGTCGATGCATCAATCCGCGATTTCGCGCGCGCTTCTCTAAATTATGGATTGAAGCGCAACTATCCCGTCTTCCTTTCCACAAAAAACACAATCCTCAAGGCATACGACGGACGGTTCAAAGATATCTTCCAAGAAATCTATGAGGCAGAGTTCAAAGCAGCCTTTGAGAAGCAGGGCATTACTTATGAACACCGCCTCATCGATGACATGGTGGCTACTTCTCTTCGCTGGGAAGGTGGGTATGTCTGGGCTTGTAAGAACTATGACGGCGATGTTCAATCAGATACCGTTGCGCAGGGTTATGGCTCACTTGGTCTGATGACTAGTGTGTTGATGAGTCCAGATGGAAAGACCGTTGAGTCCGAAGCTGCTCATGGAACCGTCACTCGTCACTATCGCCAGCACCAACTAGGAAAGCCAACGTCCACCAATCCCATCGCATCGATCTTTGCGTGGACTCAGGGTCTGGCGCACCGCGCAACATTGGATAACACTCCAGAGTTAGCACGTTTCGCTGCCACTCTCGAGCGTGTATGCATCGAGACCGTCGAGTCCGGCAAGATGACTAAAGACCTAGCAATTCTTATTTCCCCAGATTCTCCATGGCAGACCACCCAAGAGTTCTTGGCCTCTATCGATGAGAATCTTCAGAAAGCAATGGCATAGTTCTTCTTATGCAGAGTCCGACGTGCGGAGCAATCGCGCTCGTTGGATCTGGCGAATATTTGCCAGTGATGACTGCACTTGAAGGTGAATTACTTCAAGCGGCGGTCGCACGCGGCAAAAGTCCGCTCTTTGTTCAATTGCCGACGGCAGCAGGTGCAGAGAGTGATGACCGCCTTAATCACTGGCATCAACTTGGCAAGGCACAAGCTGACCGATTAGGAGTGGCGAATCACTCCCTTCCTCTTTATAACCGCGATGATGCTTTCAACGTAGATTTTACGGAACTTCTTGAAAACGCGGGGCTAATCTATTTGTCGGGTGGCGATCCTCATTACTTGGCGACGACATTGGATGACACACCTGCCTGGAAAGCAATTCTCAATGCATGGAATTCTGGAGCATCATTGATGGGATGTTCGGCAGGTGCCATGGCGATGGGTAGCGAAATCATTGCCATTCGTAAATCTCATGTCACCCGCGGTTTAGGACTATTGCCGAATATCCAAACGATTCCTCATTACGATCGCTTCCTCGGGTGGATTCCGGACCGTGTTGCTTCAACGATTATGCGGGTTGAAGACGGTACCAACTTGATTGGCATCGACGAGAACACGGCGCTCATCCGAGATGGTGCGCAGACTGCATGGAGAGTGTGGGGAGAAGGGAAAGTCCACCTGCTAAATAGATCAGAACCTCATTCATTCGAGGCTGGAGCAGAATTTAGTTTGTAGACATTCGCTGGCGGAGCACGCAAGAATCTTTATCATCGATGAGAATCTCGAGAACACGACGACTCAATGACAGAGTTTTGGATGGGTGTTCTTGACCGAAAATTAGGGCTAATTGTGCGGGCGGCAGAGGGACACACACAAGCCGCCTTGCCCAACCGATTGTCTCTAATTCAATGTCCATTCAGGCGAACGTCGAAACATTATGAAGTCTTTGTCATGTGCAAGGATGACGAACATGGAACTTCGGACTCCACGCCTTATCTTGCGTGAATTTACTCTTGAGGATTTCTCTGCGGTCCACACTTATGCTTCGGACGAAATTGTGACTCGATATACGGACTGGGGACCTAATTCAGTCGAGGACACAGAGGAATTCTTCCGAGAAACCCTCGCCGCCACGCTGGCCGAACCACGAGACTCCTACCTTTTTGCTATCACGATCAATCAAAGCCCGGTAATTGGTTGTGCCCGACTTGGCGTCGTAAGTAGGGTCGATCGTGTGGGAGACCTCGGCTATCTGCTGAACGCCAATTTCTGGGGGCAGGGCATCGCCACCGAGGCGACCCAACGTCTTCTAGCCTTTGGATTTGGCGAACTCGGCCTTCACCGAATCTTTGCAACGTGCCATCCCGACAATATTGGATCATCGCGCGTGCTGGAGAAGACGGGATTTAAACTGGAAGGATGCTTGAAGGATGACAAATTGGTCCGAGGCGCTTATCGAGACTCGCTGCTATACGCCATTTTGGAGAATTCCTGACGTCAGCGGATAGCCAAAAATCCGAATGCATGGGTTGCATTAATGACTAGCCGTATTTCCGAGTCAACTTCCATGTCAGCAAACAACGGCTTCTATGATTCATCCGTCGTTATGTTACGAATCCGATCAATGTCATCATTCTGTAGCATGCCAAATCTCAGCAAAGCGTCCCTTCCAATACCTTTCCGGGACTGAAAATAAACTTCTCTGCGCCTAACTTCCCCGCCTTCGTTTAATGAGTAGGCAATGGAAGCCGTTCCCAAAATCCCATAATCACCAATCCCGTATTCAGGTTCTAACCATTCGAGGCTGAAACCCTGTCCTGCATGAACATACTTCGGGAACGAATCGTGAGCGTCCGCGAACTGAAGGTCTGCCCGACAGGCCCTACCTGGACCATCTTGCGTCACCAATACCCCGATCTCTACCGCCACCGCCCGAACCCAAACGTTTACGCTTGATACCAAATTAAACCAAACGGCTCCGTTCGTGTGGCGGTTGATCTTGATCTCAAAATCAACATTCATTTGTGCCTCAGCAACGAGAGCCGAGCGAAGAGAAGCTTCTGCTGCCGTTCGCGCCGATTCAGCCGAATCCCTTGAAGCTTCTGCGGCCTTTCGAGTTTCCTTGGCAATAGCAAACGTTAGCCACGCGTAAATCGCGGTTACCAACAGCAGCGCGATCGATATCAGCACCATGGGATCCACTATGTCTCCTGACTCGTGATCGACAATCCCGCCGAGGAAAGTGCCAACACAAACAGTACTGCTAAGACCCCTCGTGGCTCCCAAAACTAAACAGGGGTTGCATTAACGATTAGTGGGGTTCGCCATGTTGCTGATCCGAGCAACACCAAAGTCCCTATCTGAATCCCATCCATTTTGGATTATCGCCGTCGGCGCTCGAGAGACTGTATGGGAGTGCCCGCAAGAACGAAGACCATTCATGCTTCTGATCATTTGCTTGTTCCCTGCCTGTAAACGCAACCGCTTCCCTCTCTTTGAGGCTTATTCGCGCTTAACGTCAAGACACTTTGTGGTCTAATTTCAATACTCGGGCAATTCGGCCTTCATTTAATGTGTAAATCCAGATTACGAATATTGCACCGCCTGAATTACAAAGCACATCATCGATATCCGCAACTCGCCAAGTCCAAGCGAAATATTGATAAAACTCGACCCCCAGACTCATGCATAAGCTAAAAAGGAGGGTATGAAATATTTTGCGCCGGCTATTGAAAAGAATCAGATACAACCCAATCGGTACCATGACGGACAGATTTCCAAATAATTGAATCATTCTGTGTTTTAGCGGTGTGCCAGAATCTGACAAATTTTCCGCAATAGTTTTGAATGGTACAAAATTGTAATGACGGGGGTGGCCAAGTGATGGAATCGTCGGAGTCAGGAGATACTTGTAAAGCAATCCCAGATAGACGATAAGGCCAAGAGCATAGATAGCCCTGATCATTTGCGGTCTGGACAATGCCTGTATCCCCTAATTTCGCTTAGGTGCCGAACAGTACCTTCCGCCGGAGTGTGAATGAGGCCCACCACAGGGAGCCGACCGTAGAAGGTGACCTCCCAGTTCTCCCTTTAACGAGTTGGGAGATGGGGTTGCATTAATGACTAGCGGGGTTAGCGAAGTTGTTGTGCGAATGTGTCTCAAGTTCTCTGCAGTTGATACACGATTGACAGATCAAGCGATGGCTCTTATCGCATCCACGCATGTGAGTCAGTCGCAGATGTTCAAAAATCCGGTAGCGCCCGACCTGACCTTGAATGTCTCGACATGTCCAACCTTGTCTCGGAACACCGCAACATCACCTGAGATGCTCAGAGTTCCGTGCTGAAAAGGATTGCCCCAGCCAGATGGGGCGTTGCCAGAGCCATCGTCGAGGACTCCGCCGACACGTTGAAAGTATCTGCCATTACTACGTAGTTCATTGATGCCGCAGTGCGTCATTAGATCAAAGGGCACCAATTGAATTGGCTTTGCTGTCGCAGTTCTAACAGATGTCTTGGCGGGTCCTACCTTTAGTGAGATTGCCAGACCAGCCGTTACCGCTAGTAACGTGGCGCCCAGAATAGTTAAAGAAATTGTCTTCCATGTCAGTTCTCGTTTCATAGCATCTTCCCTGCAAAAGTTTCTATCGTAGCTAGATGAAGCTGCATAGCATTACCGAGTACCCGGAAAAGGCTTGGGGTCAGATGGATCCATCCCTTCGCACCAGTTCCTTCAATTGCCCCGCAGCCACCCATGTGGAGAATGATGGGCGTAATAACATATTTTGGAATAGTAAAAACGAGTCGATAGGTGAGACCTTGGTCAGAGGGGCAAGGAATGGCCCAAGTCCGCATATCGGGCGGTATAGCACAGATAGTTTTTGCCACGGCACGGACGGATGCCGCATTACTCACTGACACTACAGATGGAAACGAGAAGACCGTGGGGTTCATAAATGTTCCACGGCGAACGGTAAGCGTCGTTACTTTATTCGCCACCGTGCACAGCGACAATGAACTCGGCATGGTTTTAGTCTGTGAAGTGGAAGTAGTAGTTATTGCATCCAACTGGGCCCGTAAGGACGCCGAACCCAGGTAAGCAATATATGCCGCGAAGTCAGCGTGAGTAACAACTACGCCGCGGCAGCCATCTCGATTCACCTCGATGATCGTCAACTTCGATCCTGTCGTGGAGCGAATAATCGCTATGTCAACGGCGCCTTGCCCAGCCGGGCACGAGGTCACAATATTGTGGCCATAGACCTCGACCACTGATTTGAGTTGGCTAAGTGTGTGCATCAGTGCGACAGGTGCCAAGGGCAGTGTGATATCTGCGACCAGCATTAGTTTGCTTTCAGCGTTTACCCATCGATATCTGCACAGACGCATAGGCCCGGGCGGTGCGTCAGGGATCCGACCCCCGGACTCATTGGCCACTCTGGGCTGTGCGAGTTGGGCAAAAGTTGCATCGCAAGCGGGAAGTTTCGAAACCGCCACCGCTGTATGAGAAGGCACCGCACATCCGACCAGCATGATGAGAACCGCTGTCGCTCCACTAACCCGGCGAACAACTCTCATGGACTTGTTCCAACATCCATGACTTTATATGTGCTGCCCACTTTCACAATGCTGAGAAAATTGGTCTTTCCAAACTCATTCGCTTTATGAACAACGATAATCGACCAACCAGCGCTAGCCTCTTTAGGAATGAATCCAGAGTAAGCGCCTACGGAGGATCCAATACCGTTTGAGCAGGGCCTTATCCCTTCTGCAAACAGGGCGCGATTAGCTTCTCCCCACATAGTGACTTTCACAGGGAGTAAGTTGCGATCTTTATAGTAATTTTCCGCGAGCTGGATCATTCCGGGAGTGAGGAGGCTCTTCTGATATGGCGTGTTACAGCTGGGCAACACGGAGTTCAGGTACTTATCTGCCGTTAGATTATTGAAATCACTCCAGACTAGACCTCGGGGGGTTCTCAAGCAGATCAGCATTCCACCGCTTATGCCTGGCTTGTTGGTGGCTTCATTCTCCAGGGTGCAGTTGGCACCAATTTGTGTTCCAAGTATGACCTTAACCAAGACTTGCACTTCTTTTTTTGTGTTGTTGTAATCGGCCTGGCTGAAGACAATCATTGAGAACATTGCGATAAGTACCAGGTTGGAAACTAACAACGGCAGGTACCAGAAGTTCCTCTTAGTGGCTTTAAGGTGATTCCCAACGAAGAAGGATCCGACCACCAAGGCTATGAAAAGTAGCAATCCGATGGATCTACGGCCATCCCAGGACGGAATTGGATAAAAGCGCTTTTCGCCAAATGAATCACGCTGATACGAGATCAGTATTGCCAACGTCCAAGCCCGGAGAACCCACCAAACTGGCTTTACTTGATCAAAGGAATTGAGGAGATGAGTGCCGGTTGATGAACGGGAAATACTTCTCTTAAGTCGCGCACTGAATGACATCATCACATCCGTGATCGACTTACCGAGGGCGCGAAGAATGAAAATCACGATGAGAAATGCATATAGGAACAGTACCGAGAAACCGAAAATCGTAGCTCTTTGCAAAATGTTATTGACAGAATTGGAAATGGTAGGCCAAATGCGAAATGGAACTGCAAGGGCAATCATCACCAATAGAGCCGCATACAGAATATTCTTGCTACGTCTCTGTCCGGCCTTCGGAAGTGGAGATGTGTAGCCGGCGGCCTCTAGCCATTGATTCGCGAATAGCGCGGGATCTCCTAGGGCTTCAACTGGACTGAAATCAGCGTCATCCGCTTCAAGCCTCTTGGCTTGGAGAATTTCACGGATCTCATTAAGGATGTCTGCGCGCTCATCATCTCGGACAACATTCAGACTTAGTTCAACCTGCGAAAGATAATTGTCAATTTGGTTTTCGTGATTGCGCGAAGTGCTCATCTCAGCCTTCCTTAGTTCTTGCGATTCGAACGACCGCCTTCATGGCACCAACAAATTGATCCCACTCGCTAAGCCCCTTAAGCAAAGATTTACTTCCAGCGTTAGTTAGCTTGTAATACTTGCGGTGAGGGCCATCTTCCGACGCCACGACATAACATGAAAGTAGCCCAGAAGAATAAAGACGACGAAGGGTTCCGTAGACTGAGGCTTCAGCTACATCGGTAAGTCCGAGTTCGCGCAAACGCCTTACCAGCTCATAGCCGTAGCAATCCTCTTCACTTACAACGCAGAGAACAGCTACATCCAACACGCCCTTAAGAACTTGTGAACTATCCACGCATCTCCACTTCCCACGGTACTATGCAAAGTATAGTAGATCACGGTAGATTCCGCGTCAACGCCGCTTCGCGGTGGCAACAAGAAGGGAACGATGACGACGTCGATTGCAGAGTTGGCCATATCCACTAAAGGTCTGCGTAAGACCTACCGCAACCGCAAGGGAATTCACGTTGCGGTACATGGCCTAGACCTTGATGTTCCCGTCGGTGGAGTGCATGGATTCTTGGGACCGAACGGATCGGGCAAGACGACGTCGATTCGAATGCTGCTCGGATTGGTTCGCGCGGACGCTGGCACTATGAGCATCTTCGGCCACGAAGTTCCCAAACATCTGCCTGAGGTGATTGCTCGGGTTGGCGCCATTGTCGAGTCGCCCAAGTTTTTTCCTTCCTTCAGTGGTCGTAAGAATCTTCAATTGCTAGCCGAGGCTATTGGTTGCCCCCGTGGGATTGTTGATCAAGTTTTGGAGCAAACAAGTCTGGGTGAGCGAGGCAAAGACAAGTACCGGACTTACTCCTTGGGTATGAAGCAGCGGTTGGCCATAGCAGCCACACTTTTGAAGGAACCCGATCTGCTCATCTTCGACGAACCAACTAATGGACTAGATCCAGCGGGCATCCGTGAAATCCGAAACACGATGCGCGCACTGAGCGATCAAGGAAAAACTGTTCTGGTCAGTAGTCACATCCTCAGTGAGGTCGAACAGGTAGCTGACACGGTCTCGATCATCGGCCACGGCAGACTCTTGGTGTCGGGTCGAGTTGCCGATGTGATTGGCAATCAGATTGCGACATCTGTGCGAGTAGGAGTTGCCGATCTCATTGCGGCGCAACGCATTCTCATCGAGGGCGGACTCCTTGTCCGCGAAGACGGGGGATTGCTCGTGGTTGATGGGATTGCCGATGGTGCAGAGATCACCAAACGCTTGGCTGCGCATGGTCTTTTCGTAAACGAGTTGACACCTGTGCGCGCAGATCTCGAGTCGGTATTTTTGCAGTTGACTGCCGATGAAGGACTCGAGTCCTGGGGCGGTGAAAAATGATAAGGCTAACTAAAGTTGAACTGCGGCGTCTGTTCTCGCGCCGACTCACCTCTCTTGCTTTGCTTGGCACCTTGGCTGTTACTGGGTTGATATTGTCCGATGCCTATCAGCAGGCTAAACCCCTGAGTGGCCAACAGTTGGCATCCCAAAAGGCCCAATTCGATCAGGCACATCAGTCATGGGAAGCAAACGGTGTTCGGCAACGCAAGGAGTGCCTGACACAACAGGCCATTGCTCAAAAAAGCGACCCGAACCTCAACTACCGATGCAACGACATGGAACCCAAATGGGAGAACTGGGGTAAGCCGAAGGTGAAGTTCGGTGAGTTGATGCACTCGATACTGCTCAGCTGGTCCTATCTCATCGCATTTATCTGCTTCCTCATCGGCGCAGGTTTTGTGGCGGCTGAATTCAGTAGCGGTTCGATGGGTAATTGGTTGACATTTGAACCGCGGCGGATACGGGTCTATGCGAGCAAGTTGGCGGCCGTCGGGTTGGGATTGGTGCCGGCAATGCTGGCGTTGCTTGGACTGTTGATCGGTGGCGTGTGGCTGATCACTGCGCATTACGGTTCCACCGCCGGCACGACTTCCAAGATGTGGACTGACCTCAGCTTTATGGCGGGACGCTCACTCATACTGGCAGTGGTCGCGGCCGTAGTCGGGGCAGCTATGGGTACGTTGTTACGCCACACTGCTGCGGTAATCGGTATTGCGTTGGGCTATTTGGTCCTCGTTGAAGCGATCTTCGGCCGCTTGCTTCAAAGAAGTGCACAACCTTGGTTGCTGAGGCTCAACATGGAGGGATGGTTACAACACGGCACCCAGTACTACATCCAGACCTGCAAAACCGACAGTCAAGGCAATTACCGTTGCGATGGTGTCGAAAAGCTTCTGGGGTTCGGTCATAGTGCGGCGTATTTGGGATTCCTGGTCGTGCTTGTCATTGGCTTATCCGCGGTGGTCTTCCAACGGCGCGACGTTAATTAAATAGAACGGAGTCACTTTTTCTAGAACTTGATTGGTGTGAATCTTGGGTCATTGTACAAAAAGGGAAAGGAAAAATGACCCGAAATATCTCGGGTCATTTCCTCGCCAATCAGAAGTTGGGAAAAGTATGTCAGTCATTTGCGTTACTCGGAGTAACGATTGATTGGAACAGGATACCCGCTTCATAGATTTCGCGCCTCGAAAGGGCACACAAAAACTGTATTGTTGGATCTTGCGCCCGAAGGGATGAAACTGGGCACCGGGAGTCCACCCTGACGTTGAGTTAGCAGCGGAGTAGGAGTTTTCTTGCACTTTGGCCAACGGACCTAACTAGTCGCTAAGGGAGAATCTGCCCAAGATTCTTAGTACACATCACCATGGCTACCTGCGGCATTATGGATTTGCGCGTTCCAAACCCGCGGGTCTCTTAAGAACCGAAGTTCGAGACAAAGGCCAAAGCAGGAAAATTGCTCTTCCCACAACTTCATTTACCGGAACGAATCCGTTGTTTTGATCATCTCGATGGAACCGAGAATCACCGCTATTACCTCGATGATCTCCCATGACCCATATTCGCTCTGAAGGGACAACCACATTGAATGCAACTTCACTTGGTTTATTTCCAGCGTAGATATATGAGGACTCGTCAAGCTCGTGCCCATTAACCGTCAGATTTCTTTTGGTTGTGCAACAGACCACATGGTCTCCTGGCATGCCAATAACTCTCTTAATCAAGAACTTCTTTGATGAGTCTGGAAGAACCCCAACATCGGTTAGAAGAGTCTTGAATAAATGAATTGCCCCTGAACCTTTAGGCGTACCGTCGCTTCCAAGCCAGCCGGCAGAATCATGAAAGACGACAACGTCACCACGTTGGATTCCGTTGCCAGTAATGGTTCCTAGTCGATTAACACTAACTCTGTCACCAACGTGAAGTGTGTTTTCCATTGACCCCGAAGGAATGTAGAAGGCTTGCATCAGAAATGTCTTAATCAAGAATGAAATCCCAAGCGCAACGATTAGGAGCAAGGGGACTTCAAGGAGTTTTCCTTTCGTCGACCTGCGAATGCGCATAAAGATAATGGTACTGCGATAAGTTGATATCGAACGTGATAATCTGCCGAACAGTGGTCACAATAGGTCAACTAGAAATGAAGCCGTCAACTCTCTGGGCAACGGTAGAAGAGTTGAGTAAGGTCAATGAATGAGACGTTTATTGGTTCTTAGTATTTGCGTCGGAGTTGTCTTCACCTTTTCACCTAGTGCTAACGCAGCAGCGAAGGTATTCAAGAACTGCACAGAACTAAATAGGGTTTATCCAGGAGGCGTTGCACGTCTAGGTGCTGTGAATGCTGGAGGCACTACCAAGAAAGTGCCTAAGTACAACAAGGCGCTTTACCTAGCCAACAAGAAGTCAGACCGTGATAAAGACGGGATTGCCTGTGAGAAGTAAAGCAACGTCCTTTCCGTTTTAAGATATGGGGAGCTTCCAACGAATCAGGGCTTGCCTCAAAGGGTGACATCAACGATTGGTGGGGTTACTCAGGGAAATTCCAGGCCAACAACGAGAAACTTATAGGCGCTTCAATAGTTTTTCGTATGCCTCGGATCCAAGATTTTCCTGGGAAATGTGAACACTTCTTGAACTTACGAACGTCACGCGATTTTTATATTCGTATAACTCAGGAATTGCGGTAAACCATCCCAATTTGTTTCTACTCATTATTATCAGTGCGTCTCGCTTCATGGCTTCGCTAACCAAGTGGAAAGAGTAGCGTTGTGTTTCAAACGTATAGGGGATCGGATACCAAGACTTCGAATTGTATGCATGAAAATTAATCAAAAATAGACCCGTTGAAACTCTTTCCAGAGACGTTTCATGAACAACTTTTCTGATTCGAGGTATCAGCCAATCGCCTTCCATTTGAGGGTTGTCCGGTGAATGCACCCATGTTAAGAAGGAATCGGCGGATTCATGTTTCAGATTTCTTAGATTACGATTTGCGTACTCAGAGTTAGTTCGATAACTAGGATCAGTCTCTCTTTTGTTTATCCCCGGATTTGCCAGCAAAACAAAGACATTTGCATTTGGATCTCCCATATACGGGTATGGTTCGAGATGCTCGGCCAATCGATACTCCTCGCGAGTCTCAATCCCTCTATTGAATGCCAGAGCATGATCCTTATCTAGATCGTGGAATTTTGGCGCGTTTTTTTCGGGGTTAAAAGTTAGCCATGGATTTTCCATTTATTCCTAAACCTTCCGTGTTCCAACCATGCTTGTAGATTACTGCCAGTTCTAAGGCTCACCCCTCTATACGCGCGCACCGCCCCAAGAGAATCGCAAACCGGCAGAGTTCCCAAAAATATGAGCCAGCCCCGATGAGGCGTATCAACGATCAGTGAGGTTCCCGAGTTGAGCCCTACAAATTTAGGTTTGAGTTTAATTTGAATTACTAACTGAATTCGACTGAGTTTATAAACTCTATACAGAATAGGAAAAGCCCTGGATACTTTTTCCCATGGGTAAATTCGGCGCACTAGTAGATTATTTCATGCCGTTCAGGGACAAAAGGAGTTTCTCCCGAGCGAAAGTCGAAACAAATGTCCCGGGCGGACATCTGTTTCCGTTTCTTGAAACGGACTCGCAATCAGGAATAGATGTACTGGAACCCCAAATGAACGTGGTGAATCAACCCACTTGGAAACTGATCTTGATTGTTGCAGAACGCTTGCAGACGGAATCCGGCAACTTTCGTCTAACTCAAATTGTCAACGGCGTTCAGTAACTCGATCCCGACCGAGCGTGGTCCTCGATTCAACCAGTTGTGCAGGGCATGACGGCCAACGCTGGAAAGGGGCCACCAAGCCCTTGCGGTCGACCGTTAGTGAGAGTGAGTCATGGCGTATATCGCCTCGGCATCGCAGTGCCTGAAGTTGAGCCCCGATCAACGAAAGTGCCACGCCCCTTTGCTCAGACGCGCGCCTCGCATTCGAATGTCAAAGGTGTCAACGAGATGGAGCGCCGAGTTGCAGGCGTTATCGATGAATTTGCTATTTGCCTTGAAACTTACGACCAACAATTACCTTTCACTCGCACCGGCCAGTACTCCCTGCATCGCGCGACCATCGACGGGCGACGATCCTTCACAAGCGTGCGCGATGCAATTGAGGATGAAGTTTTTCTTCGTGGCTTTCATCAGACGTTGTACGCCTGGGGAATTGGCAAACGAGCCTCTCGACTGGTGTCTCTGCCTGAATTCCGTGACCGTTTAAGTGACTGCGGTGAGGAAATTGCTAATTTTGAACACCTTCGTCTAGATGACCCAGAGCTCGACATATCCCTCACCGCTATGCGGCTTTGGCGACTAATTGAACGTCTAGCGGTGGTGCAGAACGTATCTCTCATCGTTCCAGGCACAAAGACACTTCATCACTTGCTACCCGACCTCGTCCCACCGATGGATCGGGCTTGGACAGGCGCTTTTTTTCAGTGGTCAATGGGGGCACCTGCTTATGAGCGGTCAACCTTCATTCGAACTTTCCGATCCTTTGCCGAAATCGCACAAGCGACAGACCCTTCGGAATTCGTTGGAGAAGAGTGGCGAACAAGTCTCACGAAAGTCTTGGATAACGCAATCATCGGCTATTGCAAACTTCATGACATCGCGCCTAGGGGCTCTTGAGATTTGTTAATTGGCACCAGAATGTTTCCCTGCAAGGGGTTGTAATAACGATTAGTGGGGTTGCCCAACTTGGCCGGACTGGGCTCGCGTTAAGGATGGTCTATTTTTGCGCGTTTTCTTTAGACTATTAACAACGGAAAATGGTCGGCTTGTTCAAGACAACGACTGCTACCTTAATCTTCATGAGCGAGAAACCTCCCGACTACACATTGCGTGCAGCAACCGAAGATGACGCATCCCAAATTGCCAAGTTGCTCAAGGCCATCGGTTGGTTTTCCTCCTTGCGAGACCTTTCAATCAATGATGTCGAACTTCTAGTGCGAGAGCACCTCCATCTGCTGGTGGAGAGTCCGATGAGCACAACGCTGGTTGCCATTACGAAAGAAGGAGACGTGCTGGGGTACAGCAATGTTCACTGGCTGACCAATTTATTCATGTCTGGACCTGAGGGCTATGTATCCGAACTCTTTCTCCAATCTGACGCTCGCGGTCAAGGCCTCGGTAGAGCCTTCTTGGATCACCTGGTGGGGGAGGCCAAGACACGTGGTGCTATTCGGCTTTCGCTCCTGAATGGCAAACATCGAGAGTCGTATGAACGAGGCTTTTACACGAAGAATGGATGGGAAGAACGGCCTCAGATGGCGAACTTCGTGTACTGGGTCCATAGCGACCTTTAGCCTTGCGTCCGAACAAGTTGCATTGACCAATGGGGGTGTATTAACGACTAGTTGGATTGCCCAAGACAGTGAACGCGAACTTAGCGCAGAAGTCGTTCTCGCACGATAAGTCCGTTATTCAGTTGATAGACAGCAATGTGGCGCTCTGGCTCTGTTGTCCTTCCAGTCACCTGTTCTTTTTGTGCAACGAATGATCCAACTTCCCATCGTCCCAGTGGTTCTACGTGAAGTGCTGGATAGGTCTCGAACATTGGGCCAGTATGGTTGCGAATCCCCAGGTGGCCGTTGGCAAGAACTCGGTCACTGCCATCTTCGATCGTGGCTTTTGGGTCATAACAGGCAACGATGGCTTCAAGATTATGCGCATTAAGGGCAGCGAGGAGACGATCAATAACGGTGTTCATTAGGGGTCACCATAACAAATTCGTAGGCGCGTGCGAAGGGTTGCACGTTGAGGAAAAGCAAAGAGACCCGGTAGGTGACCGAGTCTCTTTGCCTGCCAATCCAGCGTGAGTCAAAGTATGACAGAAATTTAGGTCACTCGGAGTAACGAATGAATGGTCTTCATAGGGTTGCATTAATGACTAGCGGGGTTGCCCAAGATGCTGAACGCACAAATTGGAAGGGCCCCGAGTTTGAACTGAAACCCAGAAGTTGGAGACGCAATTAAGAGTCCCGACCGAAGGGGTTCAGTTCATTACGCAGAGTTACAGAAAAGACCCAATTGATTACAGCGAAGTCATTTCTTTTAAATAAATGATTTTTCACCTCATTTGTCATTGAAGTAATTACAAAGTGGGTGTAAAAATAGAACCACCTCGAGGCAAAACCTCGAGGTGGCCGTCCCTTGTTAGGACTCGTTGTTGGTTTTACCACCACCATGGCGCGTTCGATGTCTTTCTATTACTAGAAAAACAATACGAACCACGCTTACGATGAGAGTAAGCCAACTGTGAATATCCATAACGGCCTCCTTCCTCGAATTTCCTCACGGTCGTGAGGAAATCATGAGTTCAATTGGTCCGATGACGGATCGGTTGAACTCTCGAGGGAGCAGACTTTGGGACGCCGTGACTGTAGAAGTGTTTAACTAGTTGGAATGTGAAGCGAACTCTCAGTGTGCAAATAGCTTGCTTGTGAAGAGAAAAAGAAGACCTCGGAGAAATAAAAACTGCCCTCGATCACAGCGATTGAGGGCAGTTTTCTTAATGCACGTTACTTGAGGCGCTCACCTGTTGCTGCATCGAAGAGGTGAATTCCTGATGGATTTGCAACGACGGAGATCGTTGAACCTGGTTTTGGTGGATTCTTAGGATCCCAGCGGACAATTACTTGAGCGCCCTCATCGGTTGCGTTTGCAAACTTCACGGTTGGATCGGCTGGTTTGCCGTAAACAAATGCATCGGCACCAAGTTCTTCAACAACCTCAACCAGAACATGAAATCCATCCGCTGCAGGAGTGAATCCTTCGGGGCGAATTCCAACTGTTACGACGTTGCCGGCACTTGTTGGAACTGGAATGGAGAGAGCTCCCAACTTGGCCACTCCGCCAACAACTGGAGCAGTCAGCAAGTTCATCGCGGGAGAGCCAATGAACCCGGCAACAAATGCGTTGGCAGGATTGTCATAAAGATTTCGAGGTGTATCAACCTGTTGCAAGAGGCCATCCTTGAGAACAGCAACGCGGTCGCCCATTGTCATGGCTTCAACTTGGTCGTGGGTTACATAGACGGTGGTGATTCCGAGGCGACGTTGTAGTGCGGCAATCTGTGTACGTGTGGCTACGCGCAATTTTGCGTCAAGGTTGGAGAGTGGTTCGTCCATCAAGAAGACCTGTGGTTCGCGGACAATGGCGCGACCCATGGCAACGCGCTGACGTTGTCCACCTGATAGAGCTTTTGGCTTGCGCTCTAGGTAGGGCACAAGATCGAGAAGTTTTGCCGCCTCAAGAACTCGACGCTCACGTTCTTCCTTGGGGGTTCCGGCAATCTTGAGTGCGAAGCCCATATTCTCCGAAACGGTCATGTGTGGGTAGAGCGCATATGATTGGAAGACCATTGCAATATCGCGATCCTTCGGGGCCACATTTGTTACATCGCGGTCGCCAATAAGAATGCGTCCGTTATCGATTTCTTCCAGTCCGGCCAACATGCGAAGTGAGGTTGACTTGCCGCAACCTGATGGTCCGACAAGAACGAGAAACTCGCCGTCATTAACGACGAGGTCTAATTTGTCGACTGCGGGGGCGGTTGTTCCGGGATAGATACGTGTTGCTTTGTCGAATACGACAGAGGCCATGACATGACTCCTTCTCCGGGCAGGTACGTGCCCGACGGTCCGTTGGATGAAGGCACCTCGCCTACCCTCGAGGATTCCCAAGAAGTAGCCGAAGTCGGCGCCGCAGACAGAACTCCAGCGCTGCCGTGAGGCTACGGCATGGACGAGGATTTAGGGAAGTGGGCACCTGAACCCCGATACGCTTTCACTCATGAACCTCGCATCCTCAGGCCGCTCGGTCCAGGGACTCTTCACCGATATTGGGGTTGTGGCCTTCTTCATCCTCCTCGGATCCCTCTTCGTCGCGGCTGAGATCGCGCTCATCTCATTGAGAGAGAGCCAAGTCCGACAGATGGCGCTCAAGGGGAAGCGGGGGCGCCGGGTCGCCGCGCTGACAGCCAATCCCAACCGCTTTCTGGCTGCAGTCCAAGTGGGGGTTACGGTCTGCGGATTTCTCTCGGCTGCCCTGGGTGCCGAACGCATTGGTAGTTACGTCCAACCGTGGCTGCAGGAACGAGGTTTTTCCCAGGGTTGGAGCAATGCCATATCTCTCGTGGGTCTTACGCTGATCATCGCCTATTTCTCCCTCGTCTTTGGGGAGTTGGTTCCAAAGAGACTGGCGCTTTTCCGCACGGAGACAATCGCTCTGGGGGCGGCACCAATTATTGATGTTGTGGCGATGTTTTTCCGCCCGGTTATCTGGTTACTTTCCCATTCCACCAATCTCATTGTGCGAATCTTTGGAGTTGATCCGGAGGAGCAGCGGGACCAAATGTCGGAGGAGGAATTGCTCGATCTCGTTGCCGGGCACGCTGCCTTGACGGATGAAGAGCGAGACATTGTTGAGGAAGTGTTCAATGCAAGTGATCGTCAGGTCCATGAAGTTATGGTCCATCGGACCGAAGTGGAGTTTCTTGACGGGTCACTCACCGTCGGAAAGGCGATCGCGCTCGCGGTCGACCGCGCGCATTCGCGTTACCCGGTTGTCCGTGGATCTAGCGATGAGGTTATAGGGTTTATACATGTTCGAGATCTTCTCGATACCTCTTTGGCTGGTAGCGGCGAGAAGATTCAAGAGTTGGTCCGCCCAATTATGTTCTTGCCTGGGACAAAAGGAGTTTTGCCCGCTCTCACCGAGATGCGTCTGCAGCATCAACACCTTGCCATCGTTCTGGATGAATATGGTGGAACCGATGGCATTGTGACTATGGAGGATCTCGTCGAATGTCTAATCGGAGATATTCAAGATGAGTACGACACCGATGAAACGGAGTCGGGGCGAAAATCTCGCACCGGAGATTTTGAGGTGGATGGTCTTATTTCCATTGAGGATCTACAGGAGTTGACTGGGTTAGAGATTGCTGAGGGCCCATACGAGACCGCGAGTGGTCTTGTGATGCATTTTCTCGGTCATATTCCAAAAATCAACGATGTAGCGGATATAGATGCGGCGCGGATCACAGTGCTCACCATGGAAGGCAACCGCGCAGGAACCTTATTGATCTCACCGATTCCCTCAGACGTGGGAGAATAAGGCGCATGACGCGCAAAAGAGTCTTATCTGGCATTCAACCCACGAGTGAATCATTTCATCTAGGAAATTACCTTGGTGCGGTTCGACAATGGGTGGAGTTCCAAAATGATCACGATGCTTTCTACTGCATCGCTGATTTGCACGCCCTTACTGTTGAGACTGACCCCGCGGTACTTTACGAAAGAACTCTGCGATCGGCTGCGCAACTTATTGCGATCGGCATCGACCCAACGAAGTGCACTTTCTTTCTACAATCCCACGTGGTCCAACACAATCAGTTGGGTTGGGTCATGGAGTGTCTTGCCGGATTCGGTGAAGCTAGTCGCATGACACAATTCAAAGACAAATCATCCAAGAACGGAACCGACCGAACTGTCGTCGGACTCTTCACATATCCGATGTTGCAAGCCGCTGACATTCTGCTCTATCAAGCACATCATGTACCTGTTGGAGAGGATCAACGTCAGCACATCGAACTTACGCGGGATTTGGCAGGACGCTTCAATTCTCGTTTTGGTCAGACATTTCAACTTCCAGAAGCGTACATTCTTAAAAGTGGTGCAAAGATTAACGATCTGCAGAATCCACTCGCCAGGATGAGTAAATCCGCTGCTTCGAAGCAGGGTGTTATTGAGATTATGGATCCACCCGAAGTTAATGCCAAGAAAATAAAGAGTGCAGTCACGGACACGGGTCGTGAAGTGCGCTTTGATGAGAAAGAGAAGCCAGGGATAAGCAATCTGATCACAATCCACTCCGCGATTTCGGGTCGCTCGATTGCCGAAGTCGAAATGGAGTTCGAGGGCAAAGGTTATGGAGATTTCAAAACCGCAGTCGCTGATGTTGTTGTTGAATTCCTTAGCCCCATCCGCCAGCGCGCCTTGGACCTGCTGGACGATGAGCCTGGACTCCTAGCAATTCTGCATGAGGGTGCCGCTAAGGCGCGTATCGTGGCAGAGAAAACGCTGGAAGATACCTATAGAAATATGGGTCTAGTGAGATGAAATTTCGCGTCTTCGCGCTTTCGCTGATCGTTTTTGCACTGAGCGTGACGACCCTTGCAACTACGTCCCAGGCTACCCACATCCTCCGGATTGGCATTGCCTATGAAATTGGCGGACCGGGTGATCATGCTTTCAACGATGCTGTTGCCGAGGGAATTGCTTTGGCAAAGAAACGTTTTCAAATTCAAGTCGCCGCCACCGTCACAACTGGTTCAGAATCTGATCGGGTACTAAGGCTTAAGAACCTTATTGCCATGGGTGCGGGACCGGTAATCGCCGTCGGGGGCGGATACGCGGCTGCCATCAAGGAGGTTGCACAACTTTATCCAAACCATCAATTTGCTATGGTGAATGATGCAACCGTTGACCTTGTCAATGTTGCGTCACTTATTTTTGCAGAAGACCAGGGTGGTTATCTTGCGGGTGTTGCCGCGGCATATGCGACCAAAACTGATCGTATCGGTCTGGTTGGAAGTTCAACACAATCAAAAAAGTATGAAGTAGGTTTTCTGGCGGGCGCCCGCGCCACTAAAAAGGGTTTGACCTTTGGTATCAAATATTCAAAGGATTCTTGGGGTGCGGCAGCTGCTGCGATGGTCGCAGGAGGCGCTGATGTAATTTTCCTGACCACTACGGGTTCGGATTCCGATGTGCTCGACGCAATCGTTAGCGCGAATAAGGATGGTGCGAATGCGGGCTTGATCGTCGTAGAACCAGACCAATACGTAACCCTGACCTCTGGCACAAAGAAATACATACTGGCATCTGTGATGAAACGTGTGGACAAGGCGATTGTAGATTTTATTTCTGAAAGCGTCGCGGGGCGCTCAGTGGCTGACGTTCTGGATCCGAAACTTGGCATTTATGGACGCAAGTACGGAATCCAGAACGGCGGTATTGAAATCTCGCTCTGGTCTGCAAGTCTGGCAAAGTATCGCAAATCTATCTACCTGGCCGCCCTCAAGGCGGGAAAACTTTCCAAATAGGGGAAAATCTTTACCAAGTTGTTACATTGGATGAGGGTTAATTCTCGGTATTTTATGGGCTATTTCCTTTTGCCGTACTAGGGTTAGACCCAATCAATCCCCACAAAAGATATGGGGTTTTTGGAGGAACATTGAAAAAGTCATTGCGTTATGGTGCCCTTTTAGCGGCTACCACATTGGCAGTTGGCATAACCGTGGCTCCCATCGCCACTGCTGCAACCAAAGTAAAAGCCTGTCTAGCTCTCGACACTGGCGGCGTGGATGACAAGTCATTCAACGCCTCAGCATGGCGCGGGGCCCAGAAGGCCGCTTCAGGCTCGGTTTCGGTTAAGTACCTTGCGGCACAGTCGGATGCTGACTATGCACCGAACATCAAGAAGTTGGTTGATGAAGGATGCAATGTCATCATCGGCGTTGGCTTCTTGATTAATGATGCGATTGTTGCTGCTGCAAAGGCAAACGCTGGTACAAAGTTTGCAATCATCGATCAAGATGGCTTCGATCATGGTCCAAATTTCGATAAGTGGCCAGGAGATTCTTTCGCAAACCTGAAGGGTGTTCAGTTTGCAACCAACCAATCTGCCTTCCAGGCTGGCTATCTCGCAGCAGGTTTCTCTAAGACAGGAAAAGTTGCGACATACGGCGGACTTAATATTCCACCAGTTACAATTTTTATGGACGGCTTCGCAAAGGGAGTTGCCTATTACAACAAAGTTAAGGGCAAGAGTGTTGTTGCACTTGGCTGGGATACCGTCAAGAAGGACGGAACATTCGTAGGTGGATTCTCTGATCAGGCCAAGGCATTGCAGATATCTAAGAACTTCGAGCAACAGGGTGCAGATGTAATCTTCCCAGTTGCCGGTGGACTAGGTGGAGCAACTGCAGGACAGTCAATGACTGGTAAGAAGTCAGTGACTATCTGGGTTGACTCTGATGGATTCGTCCAAGCCCCTCAATATCGGTCAGTACTTTTGACCTCTGTTGTCAAGGGTGTCGACACTTCCGTATCGGCTGTCATCAAGGATGTTGCAACTGGCAAGTTCACTTCCAAGGGCTACATGGGAACATTGGCCAATCGAGGAACCTACCTGGCTTCATATCATGACTTGGCAAAGAAGGTTGCTGGCAAACTTCAAAATGAAGTTCGCCAACTTGGCATCGCGATCAAGACTGGAAAAGTTAAGGTCGACTAGTCAGGAAGTAAATCTTCATGTGAATCTTGCTGTGAATTAGGATTCATATTTTGAGGCGAAGGCGGAGCGAGTCTGCAAAGACCCGCTCCGCCTTTCTTTGCCTTAATGCATTTAGACGGTAGATTGACCGTATGTCACTTGAACTTCGCGCGATCACGAAGAGTTTTGGACCACTCATCGCAAATGACGGAATTGATCTCAAAGTAGCCGACGGTGAAATTCACGCAATTCTTGGCGAGAATGGTGCAGGAAAATCCACACTCATGAACGTTGTGTACGGTCTGCTCAAGCCGGACTCAGGCACCATTCTGGTTGATGGAAAAGAGATTTTCATCTCAAGTCCCAGCGATGCTCTTGCGGCAGGTATTGGAATGGTTCACCAACATTTCATGTTGATTCCAGTTTTCACTGTTGCCGAAAACATTGTGCTTGGACACGAGAAGACCAATAAATTCGGAATATTGGAACTCGACAAAGCCAAGGAAGAGATCCGTCGGGTCTCAAAGGAATTCAATTTTGATGTCGATCCGGATGCACTCGTGGAGAATCTCCCCGTTGGAATTCAACAGAGAGTGGAGATCATTAGAGCCTTGATTTACGAAGCGAAAGTTTTAATCCTGGATGAACCAACGGCTGTTCTCACTCCGCAGGAGACGGATGAACTATTGAGAAATATGAAGATTCTTCGAGATAAGGGCACGTCGATAGTTTTCATTACTCACAAACTTCGTGAAGTCCAGGAAGCGGCAGACAAAATCACAGTTATCCGTCGCGGCAAGGTCGTCGGTACGCCGTCGCCCGATGAATCACAAGAAGAACTCGCCTCAATGATGGTTGGCCGTCCGATCTCATTGGATGTTTACAAGAAAGCCGTCTCTCCAGGAGCGCCGGTGCTCACGGTTTCTAACTTGAATGTTCGGGATATCACCGGTCGTCGGTTGGTGAAGAACATCTCTTTTGAGGTGCATGCCGGCGAAATTGTGGCGGTGGCCGGAGTCCAGGGGAATGGTCAGAGCGAACTAGCTGAGGCGATCGTGGGGCTGCAAGAATTTGTCGAAGGGAAAATTCTCCTAGATGGGAAGGACATCACCGCTGCATCAGTACGGGAGACGCTCCGTGCGGGTATTGCTTACGTTCCTGAGTCTCGTGAATTGGATGGGTTGATCTCGTCCTTCTCTGTCGCGGAGAATCTCATCCTTGATCTGCATGATATGCCTCCATATGCCAAGGGGCTGTCGCTTTCGCCGAGCGTCGTTGCTCGTGAGGCAGAATTACGAGTAAAAGAATTTGATGTACGACTCCAGAGTATTCAAGATCCGGCTTCATCGTTGTCAGGAGGAAATAAACAGAAAGTAGTTTTAGCCCGCGAACTCTCCCGTCCGGTGAAATTGGTGGTTGCTTCTCAGCCAACCCGGGGTCTTGATGTCGGGTCGATTGAATTCGTCCACCAGCGAATTGTCGCTGAGAGAGATTCGGGTCGCGCTGTTCTGATTTTTAGTACTGAGTTGGATGAGGTGAGCGACCTCGCGGATCGCATTGCGGTGATGTATCGCGGCGAGATTATCGCCATAGTTCCCGCCACTACTTCACGTGAGGATCTTGGCCTGTTAATGGCGGGCGTCCACCCAGATGAGAAGAGCGCCTAGATGCGAGGGTTAGCGAAAAAGGCACTACGAACCATCGCTCTGCCAGGGCTCGCCTTCCTATCCGCGCTATTCGTCAGCGGATTGCTCATCGCATTCTCTGATCCGAATGTGTTGAAATTGGCCAAATCGCCGCTCACCTTTCTCAATGCAGCAGTGACGGCGGCGGGTAGGGCGTACCGGGCTCTCTTTGAGGGCGCAATTTATGATCCGAATCTTGCGCATCCCAATTTCTTTAACGGCCTATATCCGCTCTCTGAAACTCTGGTCTCTGCATCTCCACTGATACTGACTGGGCTTTCAGTTGCTCTCGCGTTTAAAGCGGGCCTTTTCAATATCGGCGCACAGGGACAGTTTATTTTCGGTGCTATTGGAGCCTCTGTGGTGGGATTCAAAGCCGACCTTCCGGTTGGGATTCACGCAATCGCAGCAGTACTCACCGCGATGCTCTTCGCGGGATTATGGGGTGGCTTTGTCGGGTTATTGAAAGCCAAAACTGGTGCCCATGAGGTAATTGTCACCATCATGCTCAACTATGTCGCAAGTTATTTTCTTCTCTGGCTTCTCAGCACAACTCCATTCTTACGGCCGGGCCGACAGGATCCGATTGCTCCGCCAGTTAAGCAGAATGCGCAACTGCCTCACCTTGCTGGGGAAAGTTTGCGAGTAAATGCGGGTCTGCTCATAGCGCTAGCCGCAGCCGCGGGGATTTGGTGGTTGCTCAATCGAAGCACGTGGGGCTTTAGATTCCGCGCAGTTGGGGCGAATGCAGCAGCTGCAAAAACCGCCGGCATATCTGTCCCATTAGTTACGACAATGGTGATGGTTATTGCCGGTGCACTGGCTGGACTTGGCGGGGCGGTTCAAATCCTTGGAAGTGAATACGCTCTCACCGCTGGGGCAGGAGGAAGTTTCGGTTTTGATGCCATCACAGTTGCACTGCTTGGTCGAGCAAATCCGATCGGCACAGTTTTCGCGGCCCTTCTCTTCGGTGGACTTCGCGCCGGCGGATTGACCATGCAGGCCAATACCGAGACGCCGATTGACCTCGTGCTCGTCATTCAAGCACTGGTGGTGCTCTTCATTGCTGCACCGGCTCTCATAAAGGGGATCTTCCGAATTAAAGAGTTGCAGACCGGTACTGGTGTGGTTTCTAAAGGATGGAACGGCTGATGACTCAAGTTGAAGTGCTCTCCTTATCCGCGCCAGAGCGCCGTCGCCGTCGTGGGGTCATCACGATGTTTGCCCTTGCAATCGGGGCTTTTCTCAGCTTTGTCATCATTCCCAAGCAGAATGAGAAAGTCACTTTCGGTTTTGTGATGGATCGAGAGTGGGTCTTCTTCCATGAGTGGGTAGTGAGTTCAAAGACCGGATCACTTGGTTTTGCAATCCTCGCGCTTGCGGCAACGATCCTGGCTTACTTGCAGTTCCGGGCGCGTAAGACGATTCGTTTCGCTAGTGCCATTTTCGGGTTCTCATTCTTGATGTCTTTTCTCTGCTGGGCAGCAAGTGGGAAGTTCATTCCTTTTACTGGTCTGCTTCAAGGCGGTCTGCTCCTTGCGGTCCCACTTGTATTTGGAGCGATGGCTGGAGTGCTCTGCGAGCGCTCTGGTGTCATCAATATTGCCATCGAAGGACAACTGCTCGCCGGTGCTTTTGCATCAGGGGTGCTCGCGAGTTTGACGCAGAACACGATGATGGGATTGCTCATCGCACCATTTGCTGGTGCGATGATTTCATACCTATTAGCTGTCTTCGCCATCCGATTCGGCATCGATCAGGTCATTTTGGGTTTTGTGCTCAATGTTCTTGTCATCGGTCTGACTGGTTTTCTTTACAAACGACTTCTCATTCCATACCAAGACACCTGGAACTCCGGACCAATTCTTTCGCCAATTAGAATTCCGATCCTTTCCAAGATTCCCGTACTTGGTCCGATATTTTTCGAGCAGACGATCATCGTCTACCTGATGTATCTCATCGTGGCACTGATTCATGTTGGCCTTTTTCGTTCTAAGTGGGGGTTGCGGATGCGTGCGGTTGGTGAACACCCCACCGCGGCCGAGAGCGTCGGAATAAAAGTGAACTCAATCCGATTCCGCAATGTCATTCTTGCGGGGGCAGTCGCTGGACTCGGTGGCGCATATTTCACGATCGGAGCGGTTGGTCCGTTCGGCAAAGAAATGACGGCCGGTAAAGGCTTTATCGCGCTTGCCGCGTTGATCTTCGGTCGCTGGAGTCCGTTAGGCGCAGTCGCCGCAGCCTTGATTTTCGGATTTGCGGACAATCTGCAGGGCGTACTTTCCATCACTGGTACTCCAATTCCATCTGAATTCATGTTGATGGCGCCATATATTGCAACGATTATTGCGGTCTCTGGTTTTGTAGGTCGCGTGCGCGCGCCCGCGGCCGATGGAATTCCGTATAGACCAGGAGACGCGCACTGATGGCGCCCGGCATGGAAATTGACTGGAACCACTTACATTCACTTGCGACTTCGGCAATGGAGAAAGCCTACGCACCCTATTCCAAATTTTCAGTCGGCGCCGCAGCCCTAGTCAATGATGGACGCTTTGTCAGCGGATGCAATGTAGAGAATGCAAGCTATGGAATCACGCTCTGCGCCGAATGCGGGCTAGTTTCAGATCTCATTCTCACGGGAGGCGGAAAGTTAGTGGCTCTCTATTGTGTGGATTCGCATGGAGATGCTTTGATGCCATGTGGCCGATGTCGCCAACTCTTGATGGAACATGGCGGTAACTCACTTCTCATCATGACGCAAGAGAAGGCAGTCCCGCTCTCAGAATTACTTCCCTGGGCTTTTGGCCCAGAGGAGATGACGCGCCGTCATGATTGAACCGTTTGCTGCTGTCGAAATAATCGCGGCCAAGCGTGATCGGCACGAGTTGAGTGATGCACAAATTGATTGGGTGATCGCTGCCTACACCAACGGCGTAGTCGCCGATGAACAGATGTCAGCATTGCTGATGGCGATACTGCTTAACGGCATGACTTCTCGGGAAATCTCGCGCTGGACCCAGGCGATGATTAATAGCGGGTCAAGGATGGATTGGTCGGGGCTTGATAGACCGACCACTGATAAGCATTCAACCGGGGGAGTTGGCGACAAAATTACTCTTCCACTCGCACCTCTGGTTGCGGCGTGTGGAGGTGCAGTACCCCAACTTTCTGGACGAGGGCTCGCACACACAGGAGGAACTCTCGATAAATTGGAGTCGATACCCGGTTGGCGCGCTGCCCTGTCCAACGAAGAAATGCTTTCAGTATTGAGAGAGTGCGGGGCAGTTATTTGTGCGGCGGGCCCAGGGCTTGCTCCTGCCGATAAAAAACTTTATGCACTCCGCGATGTCACCGCAACGGTTGAGGCAATTCCACTGATCGCCTCTTCCATTATGAGTAAGAAGATTGCAGAAGGAACCTCGGCGCTTGTTCTGGATGTGAAGACTGGCAGTGGTGCATTTATGAGTGACCCACAGCAAGCTGGGATTTTGGCACGCACCATGGTCGAGCTCGGTGAAAATGCCGGAGTTACCACTCGCGCACTTGTCACCGCCATGGATGTTCCACTTGGTCTCACGGTCGGGAATGCATTGGAGGTTCGTGAATCAGTCGAGGTGCTCTCAGGTGGTGGACCTGCCGATGTGGTCGAACTTACCTTGATCCTTGCCCGCGAGATGATCAGTGCGGCAGGAATTGTTGGGAAAGATCCGGAAACTGCCCTGCGGGACGGAAGTGCCATGGATGTCTGGCGGCGGATGATTAAAGCGCAAGATGGCGATCCTGATGCACCCCTGCCTTGGGCGCGCGAGAAACACCAACTCCTTGCAACTGCACAGGGTCGCATGGTCGGCATGGACGCCATGCAGGTGGGAGTGGCCGCGTGGCGACTGGGCGCAGGGCGTTCGAGGCAGGGCGAGAAAGTGCAAGCCGGCGCTGGGGTCCAACTTCATGCCAAACCAGGAGATGCGATCAAGATTGGTCAACCCCTCATGACTCTTCACACGGATGAACCCGAACGCTTCGCTCGCGCTCTTGAGATTCTTGAGGGATGCATAACGATTATTCCTAATGGTGAAGTAAAACGACTACCTTTAATCGTGGAGAGAATACAAAAATGAGCGAGATGGCAAGGATTCCAACGCCAGAGCAGATTAAGAGATTGCCGAAAGCGCTCCTGCACGATCACCTGGATGGCGGATTACGTCCGCAAACGATTATTGATATTGCCGGCGAGATTGGATACACCGCCCTTCCAACAACGGATGCTGAAGAATTGGCGACGTGGTTTCACGAATCGTGCGACTCTGGCTCCCTAGTCAGGTACCTCGAGACTTTTAGTCACACAATTGCAGTGATGCAGCGGCCGCAAGACATCGTACGAGTCGCGCGCGAATGCGTTGTTGATTTAGCAAGAGACGGCGTCGTTTATGCAGAAGTACGTGGAGCCCCAGAATTGTTTACGGAAAAAGGATTGACGATGGCTGATGTCGTCGAATCTACTCTCGAAGGTTATCGACTAGGTGAGGCCGAAGCGCGAAAAGAAGGATTTGAGATTCGCGTCGTCTCCATTCTCTGTGGAATGCGCCAAAATGATAAATCCCAAGAAGTAGCAGAACTTGTTGTTAAGTACCGTGATGCGGGTGTAGCAGGTTTTGACATCGCTGGCCCGGAAGATGGATATCCGCCAAGTGATCAGCAAGAGACTTTTGAATACTTGCGCAGAGAGAACGCGCATTTCACCATTCATGCGGGTGAGGCCTACGGACTTCCATCCATTTGGGAAGCGATCCAACTATGTGGGGCCGAGCGACTTGGACATGGAGTGCACATCATGGATGACATCGACCTTTCAGGTTCCGAGCCACGGCTCGGCCGGCTCGCCTCCTATATTCGCGATCGTCGAGTCCCATTGGAACTGTGCCCAACCTCCAATCTGCAAACCGGTGCGGCAAAATCGATCAAGGAACATCCCATTGGCAAACTCGGAGAGATGCGTTTTCGTGTCACCGTTAACACGGATAATCGTTTGATGAGTCAAACTTCGATGACAAAAGAAATGTCTCAATTGGTCGAGGCTTTCGACTGGACTTTTCAAGATTTACAGCGAGTCACAATAAATGCCCTAAAAAGTGCCTTTATTCCCTTTGAAGAGCGGTTAGCCATTATCGAAAATGTGGTTAAACCTGCTTACGCCGCTATTGCTTCAGAATAAGTACTAGACCCCAATGGGATGCCAAATCGTCTTGGATTCCATGAAGGCAAGAATTCGTTGTGGTGATTGCTGAGCACTAAATGCATGGAATCGCTTGAGGTTCTGAGCGCCGGCTATCTTCATGTCGGCAACGAGTGATGGATCATCGATACCACTCACATCGAGAGCGTCAATATCCATGTGCGAGGCAAACCAAGGCGCAAGTTCTTCTTTTTTGCCGGTGAGAATATTGCACACACCGTTTGGAAGGTCACTTGTTGCAAGGACTTCAGCGAAGGTGATGGCGGACAAAGGGGCGCGGGTGCTAGCCAGTGCAATGACGGTATTTCCAGAAACAATCACTGGAGCGATCGCATCCACTAGTCCGATGAGACTTCCTGACTCTGGAGCGATCGCGCCGACTACACCGATGGCCTCGGGGATAGTGAAGTTGTAGAAAGGTCCGGATACTGGATTTGTCGCACCGGCGATCGAGCCCAATTTGTCACTCCAGCCGGCATACCAAACCCAACGATCGATCGCGGCATGAACTTCCTGCAAAGCCGCGTTGACGGAGATGCCATCTAGAAGAGAAATCTCTGCCGCGAATTGATCGCTTCGCCCCTCTAGCATCTCTGCAATCCGATAAAGAATTTGTCCCCGGTTATACGCCGTTGCACTTGACCAACCGTCTTGCGCCGACCTGGCGGCGAGTACTGAATCACGCAAATCTTTGCGTGAGGCAAGGCACGGGTTTGCAACGAAAGTACCCTCGCTCGAGTGAACTTCATAGGTTCGCCCTGATTCACTGCGCGGGAAGGCACCACCAATAAATAGTTTGTACGTCTTCTTCACTTCCAGACGATCACTCATTTTCGCCACCTACTTCCATGCTCTTGAGATAAGCAGTCAGACCATGGCGCCCGCCCTCGCGACCCCACCCAGATTCTTTGTACCCACCAAAAGGACTGGCCGGATCGAATTTATTGAAGGTATTTGCCCAAATGACACCCGCTTTGAGCCGCTGCGCCGCCCAGAGAATTCGCGACCCTTTCTCGCTCCAGATGCCTGCGGAGAGCCCATAAGGCGTGTTATTGGCCTTCTCTATGGCTTCAGCAGGAGTGCGGAAGGTAAGGACTGAGAGGACTGGTCCAAATATTTCCTCTTGGGCGATGCGGTGAGCTTGAGTGACACCCGTGAAAATTGTGGGTGGGAACCAGTAGCCGGTTTCCGGAAGCGAACATGCAGGACTCCATCGCTGGGCACCTTCTGAATCGCCCGCTGCGCTCAACTCTTCAATCTTGCCCAGTTGCTCGCGTGAGTTAATGGCTCCGAGGTCTGTGTTCTTGTCGAGGGGATCGCCGACTCGAATTTTTTCCATACGCAATTTGAGTTTTGTGAGTACTTCATCCGCAATGTTCTCTTGAAGAAGCAAGCGAGATCCTGCGCAACAGACATGTCCTTGATTGAAGAAAATACCATTGACGATCCCTTCAACACATTCATCGAGTGGGGCATCATCGAAAACAATATTGGCTGCTTTACCTCCGAGTTCGAGGGTTGCCTTAACGGAAGTGGAAGCGATCGCGCGCGCGATTGATTTGCCCACTTCAGTAGAACCAGTAAAGGCAATCTTGTCGATGCCTGGATGATTCACGAGAGCGGCACCCGTCTTGCCGTTGCCGGTGACAATATTTACAACCCCTGCAGGAAGTTCAGCTTGTTGGCAGACTTGCGCAAAGAGAAGTGCAGTCAGTGAGGTTGTTTCTGCTGGCTTTAGAACCACTGTATTTCCAGCGGCGAGGGCGGGTGCAATTTTCCACGCGAGCATGAGTAGCGGAAAATTCCAGGGAATGATCTGGCCGGCCACCCCGTGCGGATGAGGAGAAGGACCAAGCCCTGCGTAATCTAACTTGTCCGCCCACCCGGCGTGATAGAAGAAGTGGGCAGCCGCTAATGGCACATCGATATCGCGTGATTCACGAATCGGTTTGCCGTTGTCTAAGGTCTCAAGTACTGCAAATTCGCGAGCTCGCTCCTGCATAATTCGCGCGATTCGGTAGAGATACTTACCCCGATCTTTCCCACTCATCTTTGACCAGATTGCTTCATAAGCGATCCGCGCCGCATCCACTGCTGCATCGACCTCGTCGGCTCCACCCAGAGCAATCTGACTCAAAACTTCCTCGCTGGAAGGATCGAGAGTTGGAAAATGGTTCTTTCCGGGCGTGAAAGCGCCATTGATGAAGTGCCCGTATTCAGGGTCGATCGTGACGATAGATCGCGATTCAAGGGCCGGCGCATATTCGAAGGTGGTCATCTTTATCCTGCCTTAATCAATCGTCACATAATTTGGACTGGTGTAAAAGCCGGTTCGCATCTTCATTCTTTGCATGAGCAAATCGTTGAGAAGTGCGCTTGCGCCGATTCGGAATAGAGAGGGCGTTAGCCACTCCGGTCCGGCGGTCTCGTTAACAAGGACCAGTTGCTTGATGGCATCTTTGGTATTGCGAATTCCGCCGGCAGGCTTCACGCCGATTCGGTGCTGCGTCATCTGGTAGAAATCTCTCACTGCTTCAAGCATGACGAGAACAACGGGCGCAGTCGCGGCGGGCGCCACTTTCCCAGTAGAAGTTTTGATGAAGTCAGCCCCGGCAAGCATCGCAAGGAAGGAGGCTTTGCGCACGTTGTCATAGGTGACAAGTTCGCCCGTTTCCAAGATTACTTTCAAGTGCGCACGATCTCCGCATATCTCCCGAATCGCAATGATCTCTTGGAAGACATCCATGTACCGACCCGATAGAAAGGCGCCACGATCGATCACCATGTCGATCTCTCCGGCACCGGCCGCTATGGCATCTTCTGTATCCTGAATCTTAACCGCCATTGATGCGCGCCCGGATGGAAACGCCGTTGCAACGGCAGCGACAGGAATGTCCTTTCCGCCGATGAGATCCAATTGTGTTCGTGCAATCGAGACCATGTCGTTATAGACGCATATTGCGCCAACATGTGGGACTGACAAATCAGTCGGATCCGGCCGGACTGCCTTTGCGCAGAGCGCTCTTACTTTCTCTGGCGTATCGGCGCCTTCCAGAGTGGTGAGGTCGACCATGGAAATAGCCAGATCGATTGCGAAATTTTTTGCAGAAGTTTTAATGCTTCGCGTCGCGAGCATGGCCGCCCGAGCTTCCGCTCCAGTTTGATCGACACCAGGTAAGGCATTGAGGAAGTGCAGCATTGAACTTTCACTTCCATCAATTAATCCGTAGAACTTCACTGAATCACTCTACCTTCCCTGCCAGCGGCGCCTGAAATGAGGAGATTTGAGAGTGGAGCGCGCAGTTGATTAAGAATTTTCTGAGCCTCTTCTGCACCTTTATCTGTAATAACTTCTAGGTAGCACTTCATTTTCGCCTCGGTGCCACTAGGGCGGATAATCACTCGTATATCTTTTTTGAGCCAGAAACGCAGTCCATCCGTGGGTGGCAATTTGTCCTTCGGTTTCATCAGGTCGTCCATGCTTAGGACTTGATAATTCGCGATACTCTCTGGTGGATTACTTCGCAACGAATTGAGAACGGTCGCGATCTGGGCCATGTCGTCAACTCTTACCGAAATTTGTTCAGTTCCGTGATAACCATATCGAATCCAAATTTCATTCAATAGATCCAAGAGTGTTCGACCATCTCTTTTCAGTTCTGAAGCGAGTTGAGTTAGAACCAGAGCAGCCGATATTCCATCTTTATCGTTTACCGTCTCCGAATCTACGCAATAACCAATTGCCTCTTCATATCCAAAGGTGAGTCCCTTGATTTTTGCTAACCATTTGAATCCAGTAAGTGTCTCTCGATACTCCATTGAATAATACGTTGCGATCTTCTTTAGGATTGAGGAGGAGACAATCGAGTTGGCAAGAATGCCACCTGAAGACTTAGATGCGATGTATTCGCCAAGGAGCGCGCCCAATTCATCTCCGCGCAGCATTCTCCAACCCTGTGCAGGGTCATTAACTGCGGCTGCGCATCTATCCGCATCGGGGTCGTTGGCAATGACAAGGTCTGCTCCGAAATTTCGAGCCGTTTCCAAAGCCAGGTCTATTGCGCCAGGTTCTTCGGGATTTGGAAAGGGGACCGTCGGAAAGTCAGGGTCAGGTGCTGACTGGGATTGGACGAGGATGGGCGACGCGTAGCCGGCTTTGTGAAAGACATGTTGCAGGGTCTCTGTTCCGACTCCATGCATTGCTGTGTAAACAACTTTAAGATCACTGGGGCGAGAGACAAGCGCGGCAGTTCTTGATACGTATGAATGAACTACGGATTCATTAACAATCTCCCAATCTTTGCATCGAGGTTGGGAGGCGAGCGATGTAATGAGGGAAATCTCGCGCGAAATCTCAATATCCGTGGGGGGAACTATTTGCGATGCCCGGTAATCAATTCCATCGATTGTCCCGCCCAGATAAACCTTGTAGCCATTGTCCTGCGGTGGGTTATGGCTGGCAGTCACCATGACCCCCACATCCACTCCCAGGTTTTTGACTGCGAAAGCCAGCACCGGAGTTGGAAGAGGTCGGGGGAGTACAAAGACTTTCATCCCCGCCCCACTCATGATTTCTGCGCTTTCAAAAGTAAAATCTTCCGAGCCATGCCGCGCATCGCGCCCGATGACGACGCTCGTAAGACCATGTTCTTTCATGAAGTTGGCAAGTCCCGCTGCAGCGCGACCAACGACTGCCCGATTCATTGATGATGGCCCAGGTCCGATCGGGCCACGCAGTCCTGCTGTTCCAAATTGTAGAAAGCCTGAAAAGTGTTTTTTTAGTTGCTCAAAATTCTTTGCGTCGAGTAATTCGCGAAGTCGCTTGGCTGTCGATGGATCAGGATCATCTGCGATCCATTCTTCTACCTCAGCGATTAATTCAGCATGCTCAGAACTCATGGCTCTAGAGTAGTTTTGGGATAACAGCCTTGAGAAGAGCTCCCATTCGACCCGCCGCTTCCTTGCCAGCTTCGATTACCTCTTTGTGATTAAGTTTCTCCCCGGTTATCCCGGCTGCCGCATTCGTGACCAGTGAGATTCCCAATACCGCAGCGCCGAGGGCGTGAGCGGCAATGGCTTCGGGGACGGTGGACATCCCAACAAGATCCGCACCAATCGTACGCATCATGTGGATCTCGGCGGGGGTTTCATACGCTGGCCCGCGCCAGTGAACGTAGACACCTTCTTCTAGAGAAGGATCCTCTCTTCTTACAATTTCGCGAATTCGCTTGCTGTACAGGTCTGTGAGATCTACGAAATCCGCACCAATCAGAGGGCTGGTAGCGGTCAAGGAGATGTGATCGCGGATGAGCACTGGTTGGCCGACTCGGAATGTGGTGTTAATCGCACCGCAAGCATTTGTGAGAATCACGATCGAGCAACCGGCTTTAACAGCCGTTCTCACCGAATGAACGACTGGTTCCAGACCCTTGCCTTCGTACAGGTGAGTTCTTCCGAGGAAAACGAGTGCGTTGAGCGGTCCGTGGTTGCCCTCTAATTCGTACGAGCGAATCTTTCCAGAGTGGCCAACAACTGAAGGACGAAGGAAACCGGCAACATCGTGTGCGTCGAATTCGTGCGCTGGAGTTCCGAGGGCATCGCAAGCATCGATCCATCCCGAACCCATCACGAGGGCTACGTCATGCTTTTGTAACCCCGTTATCGCAGCAATCTCACGTGCCGCCACGGTAGCTGTCCCAATGGGATCGCTATAAAGATCTTTCAAATCGTTCTGGCTCATGCGTCAATAATGTCACAGAGAATGGCTCCGTTTGAAACGTTTTCTCCGATAATTGCAACAAGGTTGGTGATGATTCCTGACTTGTGGGCCATGAGTGGTTGCTCCATTTTCATTGCTTCAAGAACAATCACTAGATCTCCCATCTCAACGAAGTCGCCTTCACCTGCAGCAATCTTCACGACGGTCCCTTGCATGGGACTGGTGAGGCCGTCGCCGGTCACTAATCCACTCATTCCTTGTTTCGCACGATGGCGCTTATGAATGGGTTCGGGTGCATGGAGAATGACGTCAAAGCGATGCCCATTTACTTCCGCGACGAGGTGTTCGGCAGCCGCATGAGTAGGTACGTGAACTGTGTGTTTATTGAATTCAGGAATCTCGTTGATGAATTCGGTTTCGATATAACTTGTGTAGACAGAGAAATCATCCGTGAATGCTCTGTCCTGAAGAATTGCGCGGTGGAATGGAAGCGCCGTGGCCAGGCCACCGACATGGAATTCATCTAGTGCTCTGCGCGCACGTTCGATGGCCTGCTTACGAGAACTCCCTGTCACAATTAATTTAGCGAGTAGTGAATCGAAATTTCCGCCAATCATGTCGCCACTCTTAAATCCTGCATCAACCCGAACTCCTGGCCCAGAGGGAACTCTCCACTCTGTAATGCGGCCGGGTGCCGGAAGGAAAGATCGTCCCGGGTCTTCACCATTAATACGAAATTCCAAAGAGTGCCCGCGGACGATGGGATCATCGAATCCGAGTGGCTCGCCCATGGCGATACGGAATTGTTCGCGCACTAAATCAATCCCGGTTACTTCCTCACTCACCGGATGCTCTACTTGAAGGCGGGTGTTGACTTCGAGAAAGGAGATGGTGCCATCAAGGCCCACCAAGAATTCGCATGTCCCCGCACCGACGTACCCAGCCTCCTTCATGATTGCTTTGCTCGATCGGTATAGCTCGGCATTTTGCTCATCCGTCAGAAATGGTGCGGGCGCTTCTTCAACTAATTTTTGGTGACGACGCTGAAGTGAACAATCCCGCGAGCTAATCACAACGGCATGGCCAAAAGAATCGACAAGTACTTGAGTTTCGACGTGACGAGGCCGGTCCAGATATCTTTCGACGAAACACTCGCCGCGACCAAAGCCCGCTATTGCCTCGCGTACGGCAGAATCAAAGAGTTCGGGTATTTCCTCCATGGTGCGGGCGACTTTTAAGCCGCGACCGCCACCGCCGTGGGCGGCTTTAATTGCCACTGGAAGTCCGTGTTCTTTTGCAAACGCAGTTACCTGTTCGTGACCATCTACTGGATCCGCGGTTCCTGCAACCAAAGGTGCGCCAACTTTTGCGGCGATTTTTCTTGCAGAGACTTTGTCGCCGAGCAAGCGAATGGCATCCGGTGATGGACCGATCCAGACCAAACCAGCGTCTAAGACAGCTTGAGCGAAATTGGCATTTTCCGAGAGGAAGCCATACCCAGGATGAACCGCTTCTGCTCCAGATTCACGAGCGATGGCGATGATTTTTTCAATATCAAGGTAAGTTTGCGCCGCGGTTAGACCGTTAAGAGAGTAGGAAGCGTCTGCTGAGATCGCATGGATCGCACCTCGATCCTCATCGGAGTAGATGGCGATACTTTTGATTCCGTGGTCTTTGCACGCACGAATAATCCGTACTGCGATCTCGCCACGGTTGGCAATCAATACGCTCTTCATTTTTGAACCTCATCAGGTTGGTTGGTTACATCGTGCCAGGTATAGCCCAACTGTGTCGTCATTTTACGAACGAGGGGAATTGAAAGTCCGATTACGTTGGTGTAGTCGCCTTCTATGCTGGAAATAAATGCGCTGCTCAAACCATCCAAAGTGAATCCTCCCGCTACTCCCAGTGGTTCTCCAGAGGCCACATAGTCGTCTATTTCCAAATCCGTGAGTTCAGAGAAATTCACCTTGGTAGTAGCAATATCGGAAATTTCGATCTCGCGTTCTGTGTCAATAATGCAATGACCTGTATGTAAGAGTCCCGATTTTCCGCTGAGCTTTCTCGAACGTTCGCGTGCCACCTCAGGTGTGAGCGGCTTACCTAAAGATTCTCCTTCAAATTCAAAAGTAGAGTCACAAGCAATGATAAGTCCGGACACGGAAATGACTTCCCGAACTGTGTGTGCTTTGACGATGGCCAATGCGATCACCATCTCACGCGGAGGCATTGACTCATAGATGGGATCTTCTTCGAAGACGTTGCTGACCACAATCGTTGGCTTAATGCCCGCGGCTTCGAGAAGTCGCTTACGAGATGGAGATGCTGAGGCAAGAATGATTGAAAGCATTTATACTTTCCTTGGAAGCGGTTGACGAAGTTGCGGCTCGCCCCAAGTGCTCTTTAATACTTTCTTCTTGGGCCTGGAATCACGATGAGTTTTGAGCGCAACTTCTAGAGCAATCAATTCCTCAGGAGTAGGAGTACCCGAAGTGATCGTGTATCGGATCACAGAGGAATATTTCCGTGTTTACGTGGAGGAAGCACATCACGTTTATTCCGCAGAGCTCGAAGGGCCTTTGTAATATATTCGCGGGTCTGGTTTGGCTCAATCACCGCATCAATAAAGCCACGATCCGCTGCCAAGTAGGGGTTTGCCAGAGTTTCGTTGTAGTCATTGACTAATTCGGCGCGAAGGGCGACTGCATCCTTGGCCTCTGCCAATTCCTTACGGTAAAGAATATTTACTGCACCTTGTGCGCCCATCACGGCAATTTCGGCACTTGGCCAAGCAAGGTTGAGATCCGCTCCCATGTGCTTAGAACCCATCACGATAAATGCACCGCCATAGGCCTTGCGGGTAATCAATGTAATAAGAGGCACGGAGGCTTCGCCGTAGGCGTACAGCAACTTTGCCCCTCTGCGAAGAATGCCGTTCCATTCTTGCTCTGTTCCGGGCAAGAATCCTGGAACATCAACGAGTGTGATAATTGGAATGCTAAAAGCGTCACAGAATCTAAGAAAGCGTGCGGCCTTTTCACTTGAATCGATGTCCAAGGTGCCAGCGAGTTGAAGTGGCTGACTGGCGATGATTCCAACGGTATGACCTTCAACTCGCCCGAAGCCAACGATGATGTTTGGGGCAAAAAGTGCATGCACTTCTAGGAATTCATTCTCATCAAGCAATGCCTGGACAAGAACTTTCATGTCATACGGCTGGTTCGGGCTATCTGGGATGAGGGAATCAAGCGCAGCGTCTGTGGTTTTATGCTCCAGCGTTTCAGTTGGTTCGAGAATCGGCGCACCATCAACGTTATTGCTCGGCAAATAGGAGAGTAGCGCTTTTACATAATCCAGAGCATCTTCTTCATTTTCGGCCAGGTAGTGAGAATTGCCAGTACGGACGTTATGAGTATGCGCTCCACCGAGTTCTTCCATGCCAACTTCTTCGCCCGTCACAGTCTTGATGACATCTGGTCCGGTAATAAACATGTGGGAAGTTTGGTTCACCATCACCGTGAAGTCAGTCAGCGCGGGTGAGTATGCAGCGCCTCCGGCACTAGGTCCGAGGATGATGGAAATCTGCGGGATCACGCCAGAGGAGCGGGCGTTAAGCCTAAAAATCTTGCCATAGCCGCTCAGAGAGGCGACACCCTCCTGTATTCGAGCACCTCCCGAGTCGACGATTCCAACGAGGGGAATCCCCGTCTTCAACGCGTGTTCTGCAATTTTTACGATCTTTTCGCCGAATACTTCTCCGAGACTGCCACCCATGACAGTGAAATCTTGGGAGTAGATGGCCACGTTTCGCCCATCAATGGTGCCGTAGCCGGTTACAACCCCATCGCCGTAGGGACGGTTCTTATCCATCCCGAAATTGGTCGAGCGGTGGCGGGCAAACTCATCGAGTTCGGTAAAGGATCCCGCGTCTACGAGTTTGGCGATGCGCTCGCGCGCGGTCATCTTCCCTTTGGCGTGTTGCTTTTCGATCGCCCGCTCTGACCCAGCATGGACTGCATCAGTCAATCGGTCGCGCAGGTCTTGGATTTTTCCCGCTGTTGTATGCAGATCACGGCTCATACCCCTACGGTACTAGGCATGAGCCCTTTCGGTATCCCACTCGACTCTTCGAAATTAAATTCCGCATTAGAAGACAGTTACTGGCGGGTAAGCGTGGTTGATATCACTGGTTCCACTCAGACTGATTTAACGACAGCGGTTCGCAAGAACGAGGTTACACATGGCGAGGTCCTGGTAACTGAATTTCAAAGCGCCGGTCGCGGAAGACTCGATCGAAGTTTTGTGGCGCAGCCAGGCACCGCCTTGCTTTTTTCCTTCTTCATAACTCTAGGCAAGGAAAAAGTTGAATTGGGGTGGCTTCCACTGCTTGCGGGCCAAGCACTTTGCAAATCGATGGAAGATGTTCTAACAATTACTTCCACTACGAAGCCCTTACTTAAATGGCCCAATGATATTTTGCTAAATGATCGTAAGGTTGGAGGAATTCTTGCCGAACGGGTAGATTCTGAAAATGGTCCTGGGGTGGTAGTGGGCATTGGCCTCAACTTCTTTGCAACTCAGGAGGAGCTTCCAGTATCAAATGCGACGTCCCTAGTGCTTGAAGGATTTACCGGAACAAGCAGAGAAGAACTACTCGTTTCGTTTCTGAAAAATATGTCCTTATATTTGCAACGATGGGATCGCGGTGATGTGTCCTTGATCCAGGAATATATTGATCGAAGTGCCACAATCGGCAAACCAGTTTCCATTGAATTGCCGAGCGGTGACCGAATAGAGTCAGTCGCGGTCTCAGTTGCACGATCCGGAGCGCTCACACTTGAAAATGGCAGCCAGATTACTGTCGGAGATGTAGTGCATATACGGGCCAATTAGGATTCCATTGTGACAAATAGTTTCCCTGTTCTCGGATTTATTGGTTCTGGTCCTACTGCACGTCTCATCGTTGCTCCCGCGATTGATCTTGGGGTGGACTTATTGAAATTCATACCTACGTCTAATCTAAATGACTTACGAGATTTCGCTTGCAAGTGTGATGTGATTTTGCATGAAGAAGGCGCTCTGGCAGTTTCCACAATTCGCACTTTGGAAGAGGAAGGATTCAACCTTCGGCCAAGTTCAAGGGCTATTATTTTTGCGAATGAATTTAATGCGAAATCTGCCGAGATGCACGTAAGTGATTCAGACTCTCGACTTTCACTTATAGTTGCTCGCTCTCCGCACAATCAATGTTCGGTATGGAGCCCCTCTCAACTATATGGCGACTCTCTATTTTCTGTGACGCCACCGCCGGACTTCTTCTTAAATGATTCTGCACGAACTCAAGAATTGGCACTTGAAATTGCCCGCGAGATTGGCTTAGTAGGGGTCATGCATATGGAAATAACTCTGAATTCTGGAATTTGGGCAGTAACGCATATAGACGTTCATCTTAATCTGGCGGGAAATTGGACACTCGACGGATCTCGAACCAGTCAATTCGAACAGCATCTGCGGGGGGTGCTGGATTTACCACTTGGTGATCCGACGATGACATCAGATTTTGCGGTATCTGCAACCTTTCATTTAGGAAGTTCCGAAAATATGTACCGTCCGTATCTTCATTTGATGGCGCGCAGTCCCGCTCTAAAATTCCATCAATACCGCCCAGATGGTGGAATAAGTACCCCGCAAGGACATGTCACCGCAGTAGGGGATGATCTCGTAGACTTACAGCAGTGCGTTACCCATGCAATCGACTATATGAGCGGAGCAGTCAATGAATGAAGCAACTGTTGCAATAGTTATGGGATCTGACTCTGATTGGCCCATCATGGAAGAAGCGACAAAAGTATTTGATTCTTTTGGGATCACCTATTCGGTGCAGGTCATTTCTGCACACAGAATGCCACTAGAGACTGTTGAGTTCGCCCAGAGCGCGCAGGCGCAAGGTATCAAGATCATCATTGCGGCCGCGGGTGGAGCCGCTGCACTTCCCGGAGTAATTGCCGCTCTCACTCCTCTACCGGTTATTGGAGTCCCCATTGCTTTGAAATCTTTTGATGGAATGGATTCATTGCTTTCAATCGTCCAGATGCCGGCAGGCATTCCAGTGGCCACTGTCAGCGTAGGTGGTGCCAAGAACGCCGCGATATTGGCGACGCGCATTTTGGGAATTGGCGACGCCGCCATTTCGGCCCTGGTTTCAAAAGCCATGGTCGAGATCCATGATGAAGCGAAGGCGAAAGGCGAGAATCTTCAGGCTCGTCGCAATCAACGAACTGGTTTCTAGTTTTTAGATTCGCGTCTTCCATACTCAATCGCCGGGCAATGATCCATTACCGCGAGCAGTCCCGCTTTTTTTGCACGCTCTAACCCGTCTTCATCAATAACATTGAGTTGTAGCCACACCGCCTTAGCGCCAATGGAAATTGCCTCGTCTATGACTGCGCCGGCGAGATTCGAATTTACGAATACATCTACAACATCGATGGGGAAAGGGATAGCTGAAAGTGAGGCGTAACCCGGTTCACCGTGGACAGTTTCTGCCCTTGGATGCACGGGAATTATTCGATGTCCCTTTTTTTGAAGAAGATCGGACACTCCATATGCAGCACGGTCTGCGTTATTGCTTAGGCCAACAACCGCCCAGTTTTTCAGGGCGAGAATTTGATCGATAACGTCTTCGGTCGTGTCTTTCTTCATCTATCCGCGCGCCCAAGAGCATGAAAACTCCAACCGGCCCGAATCCACTCTTCGCGGTTTAAGGCATTACGTCCATCAAGGATGAGCGGATTTTTCACGACATTGATGAGATCGAATGGCTTGAGTTCGCGGTATTCGCGCCACTCGGTGAGATGTAGGACGATATCGGCTTCATCGAGACAATCTTCAATCTCATCGGCAAAGGAGAGTTGAGGAAAGCGCTTGCGGGCATTATCAATTGCTTTCGGGTCATGGACGGTAATTTTCGCGCCCGTACCGTGTAGTTGGGATGCGATGTCCAAGGCCGGCGAATCTCTAACGTCGTCGCTTTCAGGTTTAAATGCGGCGCCCAGAATGGCAATTTTGAATCCGGATAAATCTTTTCCCAAGAGCCTGTGAACTACTTCAATTACTCTTCGGCGGGCACGCAAATTGATGGCATCAATCTCGCGTAGGAATTCGAGAGCTTGATTGGCTCCCAATTCATCTGCTCTTGCCATAAACGCGCGAATATCTTTAGGAAGGCAACCCCCGCCAAAGCCAATTCCAGCCTGAAGGAATTTGTTGCCAATACGTGGGTCATATCCAATGGCCTGTGAGAGAACGGTTACGTCAGCGCCCGCCGCCTCACACACCTCGGCCATCGCGTTAATAAAAGAAATTTTTGTTGCCAGAAATGAGTTTGCTGCGACTTTCACCAACTCTGAAGTGGGAAGATCGGCGCGAATCCATGGCGTTCCGATTTCGAGAAGGGGTGCGAACACTTCTCGGAGGGTTTCTTCTGCGGCATCGCCAGCAACCCCAACAACGATTCGATTGGGGCGAAGCGTGTCTTCGATCGCAAACCCCTCGCGCAGGAACTCTGGATTCCATGCTAGTTCGGCTTGCGGCGCTGACGTAGCAAGTTTCTTGCTGAGAGCTTCTGCGGTCCCGACCGGAACAGTTGATTTTCCTACGACGAGTGCGCCGGGTTTAAGAAAAGGCATCATGGATTCGAGGGCGCCTTCAACATAACTGAGGTCGGCAGCCAGGCTGTTCTTTTTCTGAGGCGTTCCGACACAAATGAAGTGCACGTCGGCATTGGAAAGATCTGAAAAATCTGAACTGAATGTGAGCCGACCAGTCGCGAGCTGTTCACGAAGAAGATCTTCCAAACCTGGCTCGTAAAATGGTAATTCACCGCGCGAGAGTCGAGCGATTTTTTCTCTATCGGAATCGACTCCTACGACCGTGTATCCAAGTGAGGCCATGCAGGTTGCGTGAGTTGCGCCCAGATATCCAGTGCCAATAACAGAGAGAACGTGTTTCATGGGCTTTAGTATAGAAGGGCTCCATCACCTATTTGAGCGCACCACAAGGATTCTCATTTGCGGTCCGAGTCCCGAATTTATCGATGATGGTGGTAGTGAGAGAAGGGCTGGGCTTCGCGCTGACCGTTTTTTTGACGTTAGTTGATGTAGCGCTAGGGGATGGAGTTACGGTGTCCACGACGGAGAGGTCATTGCGAAGCCGAGTGAATAACTCCGGGGCCAATACTGGGTCCCAGACAACTGTTGATCCAAGACCAGGAACTGAGTAATTAACATTTGATAAAGGAACAGTGAGTGTGCGAATCTTGGTTGCAGATAAGTTGCGTACCTGTTTTGCCAGATCAACTAAGTCTGCACTATTAAGTGCTGAATCAGTTTTAACAGTCGCGATTGCGGCATTGAAGAAATTAATCAATTTAACTGGGTTGAGAAGTACTCCGGTACTCATCGCCTTGCGGAGCACTGAACTCATGAATTGTTGTTGCCGTTGCATGCGACCTAGATCACCCATGCCATCAAAATCTCGGGTTCTCACGTACTTCAGGGCTTCAATCCCGTTCAGGGTATGAACGCCAGCCGACATGACCAAGTGGCTCTTAGGGTCATTAATACTTGTTTTAGTGCAGACTTGAATTCCACCGAGCGCGTCGACCACATGCGCGAATCCCGCAAAGCTAATTTCAATGTAGTGGTCAATGCGAAGTTGCGTCATTTCTTCTATGACTTGAATAAGTAAAGGCGCATCGCCCCAACTATAGGCGGCATTGAGTTTTGCTCGAGTTGCCGGAATTATCCTCCCATCGGGCTCAGTGCGTTGCGGAATTGTCACCAATGTGTCACGAGGCAGTGAGATGATGACGGCGTTATCTCGTTCTTTGCTGATGTGGACAAGAAGTATGGTGTCAGAGCGTTTGCCAGCGGCAGTTGTCTTCCGGCCAACTCGCAATACTTTTAATTCTGCATTCGTCAATCCTTCACGGGTATCAGAACCGACAAGCAGATAATTAAGCGCGGTAGATGCTTTCTCCGGGCGTGTTTTCAATCCCTCAAATGCATTAACCCTGTTAAGGGATCCGCTCACATGCCCTAACCCAAGCCAGGAGAAGGCGGAGACGAATAACACCCCGACGGAAAGTGAGGTTATTATCCGAATTGTGCGCGTGGATTTCACAGGGAGAGCGTACTTGCACGATAGCGTGGTGGTGTTATGAAATTAGTTGAGTCCGATGGTCACGCCCAAAATGGCGTATCTGTGATCCTGCCCGTCCTCAATGAAGAGCGTTATCTGGCGCATGCCGTAGAAGCGATACTTTCTCAGGATTATCTCGGGAAGTTGGAAGTCATTCTCGCCATAGGGCCATCAACAGATCGGACCCAGATAGTTGCTGATGAATTGAAAGAAAGGGATTCTCGAGTTGTGATAGTCGAGAATCCATCAGGGAAGACTGCTGCTGGCCTCAATCTGGCGATCAAGGTATCTGCCTACCCAGTCGTTGTCCGAGTAGACGGTCATGCCGAGATTCCAAATAATTACATTTCATTGGCTGTCCAAATATTGAAGGAAACAGGCGCAGTCAACGTAGGTGGAGTCATGGCCGCGGAAGGAAAGACGAATTTTGAACGAACCGTCGCTCTTGCAATGCGAAGTTCATTGGGCGTGGGAGCATCCCGTTTTCACACCGGGGGAAGCGCCGGCCCGGTAGATACGGTTTATTTGGGTGTTTTCAAGCGTGATGCGCTCATTGCTGTTGGTGGTTTTGATGAGCGTTTTACGCGAGCCCAAGACTGGGAACTCAATTATCGGCTGCGGGCGGCGGATGGGGTTGTCTATTTCGATCCGCGACTTCAAGTGACGTATAGGCCACGGCCGAATCTCAAAGCGTTGGCAAGGCAATATTTTGAGTATGGTCGTTGGCGCCATGTTGTGATCAGGAGGCATCAAGGCACTGTCAATCTTCGATACCTCGCACCTCCAATGGCCTTTCTTGGAACTGCTTTTTCAATTTTGTTTGGTCTTCTGTTTTCTCCGCTTTGGCTCATCCCTGCCTGCGTTTATCTATTATTCCTATGTTTTGCGTCACTACTTATTGGTCAAAGGATTGCGGATTACCTGAGACTTCCCTGGATCTTATTTACCATGCATATGTCGTGGGGCGCCGGATACCTGTTCTCGCCACGGTCTCTCGTACCCTCCGGGTGAGTCCTGCTCCTCGGACCCCTTGCGGTAACCTGTCACAATGCAAGTTGTTCCAGTTGAAATTTATGAGCCGTATAAGGTGGGGTTGCCTCCACTTCGAAAGTATTGGCGCTCTCTTTGGGCGCGCCGGGCATTTATTTCTGAATATTCGCGTTCAGAGCTGCATGAGAAGCACTTTGATTCCGTCTTTGGCCAGGTCTGGCTTGTTCTCAATCCACTACTTCTATCTGGAGTCTACTTCTTACTGATCGTGATCATCGGCGGTCACAGTGACAAGGTGCGTTACGTCCATCTAACGGGTTGCCTCTTCCTATTTTATTTTGTAGCTAATTCCATGACTGCCGGATCGAAATCTGTAGTCAGGGGCCAGAAACTCATTCTCAATACCGCGTTTCCCCGGATCATGCTTCCCATTTCAGTGACATACATTTCCTTTATCAATTTCCTCCCCACAATTTTGGTGTTCTTTGTTATTCGAACGGCAATGGGATTTCCATTCGGGTGGGCATTGCTCTGGTCGATTCCGGTAGTTCTAATAACTGGAATTTTCGCGCTGGGGCTTTCAATCTTGATTTCTTGCGCCACGGTCTATTTCCGCGACATCTCCAGTTTCTTGCCATATCTCAGCAGAACCTGGCTCTACCTTTCACCAATCCTCTATGAGGTATCCACTCTCAGTCCACAACTGCGATCGATTGAAGCTTTCAACCCGCTCTTTCCTATGCTCGATTCCTGGTCCAGAAGTATTGTTCACAACGAGGTACCGCACTTAACTAGCATGCTCCAAGGATTGGCATGGGCATTAGGTATCTTGTTTATCGGAACCTACTTCTTCTTATCGAGGGAGCGCGATTTTGCTGTCCGTGTCTAATTCCGAACATAAACCTGGTGAACTCGCAATTTCGGTTCAGCACTTGGGCCTCGTGTACAAAACAACGATCGACCGGCGTTCGACGTTAAAAGCCCGCATGAGTACTCTCGGTCGCGGAACAAAACACACAAGAATTATCCACGCCCTTGACGATGTCTCACTCGATGTTCCGTATGGATCTGTTCTGGGGGTTGTAGGTGCCAACGGCGCTGGTAAATCGTCGTTAATGCGCGTGATTTCTGGAATCTTGCCGCCCACGCGGGGGCGTGTCGAGGTCTACGGAAAAGTAAGTACGTTGCTGGCACTTGGCGTCGGCTTCAATCCTTCCCTCTCCGGTCGAGAAAACGTGCAACTTGGCGGGTTAGCAGCGGGGATGTCGCGCCAGGAAATTCAAGAGCAGTTTGATGAGATCGCCGACTTTGCCGAACTAGGTGAGGCCATTGATGCCCCGATGCGCACATATTCCAGTGGAATGTTCTCCCGGCTTGGATTCTCCGTGGCAGTGACAATTAAGCCCGACATCTTGATAGTGGATGAAGCGCTGAGTACGGGGGATGCAAAGTTCAAAGAGAAAAGCCTCAATAAGATCAAAGAACTGCGTGGTGAAGATCGTGCCCTCATACTAGTGAGCCATGGTCTTGCAACGATTCGAGATGTCTGCAACGAAGTTGCTTGGCTGCACAAAGGCAAATTGATTCAACGCGGCGAGCCAAACGAAGTCGTTGGAGCCTACGAGAAGTTCTTGAAGGTCGGAAGAAGTGCAGCTACCGATGAGGATATTTAAGGGGCCGTTCCTTTTTATAGTTTCACTCTTTTTCCTAGTCGCAACAAATCCAGTTTCTGCGCACGCAGATACCACAATTCCGACCGTTTTCAATTTTCAAGGTTCAGGGTACGGACATGGAATTGGTATGAGTCAGATCGGCGCGAGGGCGCAGGCTTTGGAAGGCAGAACGGCCTCTCAAATTTTGCGTTACTACTACTCGTACGTGACAGTGGAACCCTTTAAGGATGATCAGATGCTGCGAGTAAACATTGGCCACCTGCTTACCAATTTTTCTCTTCGAACTGACACGCTGCTCGGGCAAGTGCAAATTATTGCGGGCGATGTGAAAGATTCTTTGCTAGTTGAACCGTTGAGAGTGATGCCGACTAAAGCGCAGTTGAACTTCACTTTGCTCGGCGACGTAGCTTTCCCAACCATTCTTGCGCCGGATGGAACAGTTGATTCACTACCGAGTGGCACAACCTGGACGATTCGTTGGACTGGGACTCGATATCTAGAAGGTTTACCAGCAACTGTTTTGTTTGTGAACGGAAAGGTGACTACGAAATACCGATATGGACAGATTCAGGTGAAACTCGTGAAGACGGCCGTTCTTGGATACCGAATTGAGGTGACAAATACTGTCCGTCTTCATGATGAGTACCTTTGGGGAATAGGGGAAGTTCCGTCTTCTTGGCCGCTGGCAGCGCTGCAGGCGCAGGCAATTGCTTCGAGGACGTATGCTCTCAACAAAGTCGGATCGCTCAAAACCAGTTGTGACTGCAACATATACGGATCCTCGCAGGACCAGGCATTTGTTGGATATTCCAAAGAGTCGGAGGCAACCTACGGCAAGTTGTGGAAGGCGGCGGTTACTTCCACTTCCACTGATGACAGAACTGGATTAGCAATCCTTTTGGGTTCTAAACCCATCGGTGCCTATTACTCTTCTTCATCCGGTGGTATCACTGAATCATCACAGAATGCTTGGGGTACTGCGCTTACTTATGCGATCAGCGTCCCCGATCCATGGAGTTTGGACCCGACTTATAATTCTCGCTACGCAAAATGGGTCCGTCCCGTCACGCAAGCACTCGTGTCAAGCGCCTTCGGATTACCCGATGTCGTGAGCCTTCAGGTGGTCTCAAGAAATTCAAGCGGCACTGTGGCAAAGATCATGGGTATGTCAAGTGACGGAAAGAGAATCACAATCAAAGGAGTGATTTTTCAAAGTAGAACGAAGTTGCCCTCTGCCTGGTTTGAGATTATTAGTTAGCGTGCAAAATTGAGTTAAGTCCACCCCACGTGCCGGTGCGCATGACCGCTTCTAGATTTCCGCCCACACTATTTCGACGGTAGAGAAGGTTGCTTGCTCCCGACAGGGTTTTAGCTTTTACTACCTCACCATCTGGCAGCGTAATTTTTGCCACCGCAGTAATGTAGGTGCCAGCTTCGATGATGCAATTGTCGCCTAGTGATATGCCAAGTCCGGAATTGGCACCGAGTAAGCAGCCCTTGCCAATTGATACAATTTCTTTTCCGCCACCGCTTAACGTCCCCATGATGGAGGCTCCGCCACCGATATCTGATCCGTCTCCGACGACTACTCCGGAAGATATTCGTCCCTCCACCATGGAGGTACCCAGGGTTCCGGCATTGAAGTTGACGAAACCCTCGTGCATGACCGTTGTGCCGGAGGCAAGATGAGCGCCGAGGCGCACGCGATCGGCATCCGCAATACGAACCCCGCTAGGGATTACGTAATCGACCATGCGGGGGAATTTATCAACTCCAAAAACTGTCACATTTGCGTGTTTCGCAAGGAGTCTGCCGCGAGTTTCCTCAAAACCTTCAACTGAGCAGGGACCTTGCGAAGTCCAGACCACATTATTGAGAACTCCGAATATGCCTGCCAGGGAGAGGCCGTGCGGCGGAACAAGTCGGTGGGAGAGCAGATGCAGACGCAAGTAGGCGTCAACCACATTCTTCGGGGCTTCATTAAGGTCAATCTCTACTGAGAACAATTCGCGGTTGACACGACGATCCTCATCACGCCTGATGAGTGCTTCGAGAAAATCCGGCGCAGGACCAGCCTTCTCACCTAGTGCGGGAGAAGGGAACCAAGCGTCGAGCACGACCCCGTCAAATGTGACTGTTGCTAGGCCATGACCGTGAGCGGAGCGCGAAATGGGCGACATGGTCAAAGGGTAGCCCCTATCCTTCGGGGATGCGTGTCTGCGTTTACTGTTCATCATCTCCGACGATCGATAGTAAGTATCTTGACCTTGCCACCAATTTGGGCGGTGCGATCGGTGCAAAGAAGTGGGAATTAGTTTCTGGCGGTGGGCATATCTCGATGATGGGGGCGGTGGCCAGGGGTGTTCGTGCTGGTGGAGGTCGCACGATCGGCGTTATTCCGCAGTCTCTGGTCGACATTGAGTTTGCCGACAATGACAACCACGAGTTGCATGTCGTTGATTCCATGCGAGAACGAAAAGCAATGATGGAAGATATGTCCGAGGCATTTATTGCACTGCCTGGTGGGCCAGGAACGCTGGAAGAACTTTTCGAAATATGGGTTGGTAGATTTCTTAACTTTCACAACAAACCGGTGATTATTCTTGATCCCTTTGGTCTCTACGATCCACTTCGAGAACTCCTTGACCATCTTGAGAGAGAGGGGTTTGTAAAGCCCGGCCAGAGAGAGTTGCTCCATTGGAGCACGACGGTTGAAGAGGCGTTGGGCCTTTGTCGGTGACCCCATGTCTGTAATCTTGGAGCCATGACTTCGCAGACTCTGGCCCAGTTGCTTGCCAGTCTGCCCGAGGAGGAGCGGATCATCCTGACCCTGTATTACGTGCGTTCTCTGAGTTCGGCTGAGATCGCCGAAATCCTGCACGTCCCAGAAAGGGCAGTTTCTGGAGTAATAATTGCGGGAAGAACTCGCCTCACCGCACGCTTAAATATGTGAGAATTCGCCCCCAATTTCCTGCTTGGGCGGTAAATGCGAGATACTTCTCCCTCATCCCGCGAGTAGGTGTGGATCGCTAGCCCGGCAGGGTCTGCAGACGTGATTGAGAAGGAGTCCGAAGATGGCAGCCATGAAACCTCGTACTGGCGATGGACCCATGGAGGTCACAAAGGAGGCTCGTAGTCTGGTGATGCGCATCCCGCTCGAAGGTGGCGGACGTCTTGTGGTCGAACTCAATGGCGAAGAAGCCGCGAATCTTGGAAACGCGCTCCACGCGGCGGTACAACTGTTAGTCAAGAAATAATTCACTCACTTCGCTAGCGTGAGCGCCATGGAAATACCGACGCTTGTCGCGCGGCCCCTTGAGTTTGAGTTAGTCGTCGACTCCGATGTTGTAGCAATTGGATTCACTAAATCCGAAAGTGGTGAATTCGCTTTCCCATCTTCCGTGGCAATGGTCAACCGCATTGAATCTAAATTTGAACTCAACCTTGCCGACGAGTTGGCTTTTTTTCCAACTACCGGAAAAGCGGGTGAGGTTTTTGAAATTCCCGTAAGCGTAGTTGATGTGAAAACCGAGCGGTTAATTTTTGTAGGACTCGGGAAGCAATCCGTTGCAGATTTTAGAAATGCCGGAGCCGCCGTGGGCCGCAAGATGAAAGGCACTTCGAAATCTCTTTTTAGCTTAGCGGCATCATCGCGAACGGATGTTCGTGCACACGCGATTGCACTTGTCCTTGGCACTTATCAGTGGAGTCAGAAATCTGAAACCAAAAAAAGTGAGGTTCCAAAGTTTGTAGTTGCGGACACTCACCTGCATGAGGTTCAGCGAGCCGCGCTCATGGCAAAGCACGTTTGGCTTGCCCGCGATCTCATTCATACGCCTTCCAATATAAAGAATCCTGCTTGGATTGCAGAACAGTCTAAAAGTATGGCGAAGAAGAATGACCTGGCAATTAAGGTTCTTGCTGGTAAGGAGTTAGATGGATTCGGCGGACTGCTTGCTGTCGGAAATTCATCGCCCATCCCTGGTCCCCGTTTTATAGAGGTTACTTACGCTCCGAAGGGCTCTAAGGCTTGGCCCCACGTCGTTCTGGTTGGCAAGGGAATCACTTTTGATACTGGTGGCGTCTCTCTCAAGCGCCCATATGACAACATGATCGGCATGAAAAGCGACATGGCGGGTGCTGCAGCGGTGCTAAGCGTTATAACTGCAATGCCCGATATCAAACCACGCGTAAGGGTGACAGCATTATTGATGTGTGCGGAGAACTCACTTTCAAGAACTGCCCAACGTCCCAGTGATGTCATTAAACATTACGGCGGTACGACTGTAGAGGTTATAAATACCGATGCGGAAGGCCGGCTAGTCCTGGCCGACGGGCTTGCCTACGCTGACAGAAAATTAAATCCAGATTACTTGGTGGATGTAGCAACCCTTACTGGCGCAGCAACCGCAAGCTTGAGTCGGAATTACGCGGCAATGTACACGCGGGATGTGGCGTTAGCCAAGACCCTGAGTTCATTGGGGGAGAAGTCAGGTGATCGTGTCTGGCACATGCCTCTTCTTGATGATTACAAAGGCGCCCTAACAAGTGAGATCGCAGACTTTAATCACACGGCGCATGGAGCCCAATTTTCCGCGGGTTCCGTGACTGCCGCGCTCTTTCTCGAACATTTTGCCGGCAAACGCAATTGGGTACACCTAGATATAGCTGGACCGGCGCGAAGTGAGAGCGATGCGGGAGAAAATCCAAAAGGTGGCACGGGATTTGGCGTTCGACTTCTGATTGACTGGATTGCGGGGCTGTAATGAAAGTTGATATGCATACTTACGCCGAAGCATTTATTACAGAAGATGAAGTTCTGATGCGGGCACGTGCGCGCGGTGTCGAAATCGGTTCAAATAACATTTCATCTGGCACGGGAGCCCTCCTTCACTTTGTGGCGCACTTGATTTCGGCACAATCAGTCGTAGAAGTCGGGACTGGATCTGGGGTTGGCGGCTTGTGGTTACTGCGTGGAATGATAGAAAGTGGCACATTGACGTCCATTGATAGCGAAGCCGAGCACGCCCGAATCGCTCGAACGGCTTTTGCTGAGGCGGAAATTGCGCCCCAGAGGTACCGTTTAATAACCAATCCAGTGCTGGACGTAATCAGCAAACTCACTGACCGCGCATACGATCTTGTGGTTCTTCGAAACGAGCCCGAGGATCTGAGTTTTGCTATCGACGAAGCCCATCGCATACTCCGCACCGGTGGGGTCTTGGTCATAGATAGTTTCTACGGGGGTGGCAAAGTTTGCGATCCTGCCCAACGTGATCCGCGCACTATTGCTTTGCGAGAAGCAGGTAAGAGTATTAAATTGGCGACGAATACGTGGGTGACCTCGCTTTTGACCGTTGGAGACGGGTTGTTACTTGCAACGAAACGTTGAATTCCTAGAGATCCATATTTCTAGGAAATCTGGGAGCGCTCTCTCATGAAATTCTCTGTAACGCGATATTGAATGGGCCATTGATGGATTTTAAAGAGGTTCGCAAGAGAGTAAAGGGGCAAGTGAGTTGAGTATGGAATCGATGGAGCCTAACGAGTCGCAGACGTATCCCTCTGCGGAGACACCTACTCACGCTTGGTGGTCTGATCCAATTTACAAACCAAAACGCACCTACATACCTCTCGGTTCTGCCGTCATATTGGCGGTAGTCGCAGGTCTTGTTGGTGGAACAGTCGGTGAACTAACAGGTGGCAGTTCGATTCTGGGCCATCGCGTCAATCTGGTTTCGGTATCTAGTTCAATCGAGCGGCAACCCAACTCGGTGGCAGGTATTGCGCGTCGAGTTCTTCCTTCGGTTGTTTCCATATCCACGCAGACTGAAAGCGGAAGTGATACTGGCTCTGGTTTTGTGATTGATAGTTCGGGATACATTCTGACCAACAATCACGTGGTTGAGGGCGCTACGAACACGTCTGGATCAATCATCGTGAAACTCAACGACGGTCGGACGCTAGACGCGACTGTAATTGGCAGGGATTCCTCCTACGATTTAGCGGTCTTGAAAGTCAAAGCAACGAATCTCCCCGCCCTTCAATTCGGTGATAGCGACAAGATCGCGGTTGGTGACCCAGTGATTGCGATTGGATCTCCATTGGGACTGTCTGGGACTGTTACATCAGGAATTATCAGTGCGAAGGATCGTGCTGTGACTGCAGGCGGACCAAGTGGTGGCAACTCATTTATTAATGCCATACAGACCGATGCGGCCATCAACCCTGGTAATTCGGGTGGACCACTTGTCGATTCGACAGGTGCGGTCATCGGGGTGAATTCGGCGATTGCATCTCTCGGCTCGTCTTACGGAAGTCAATCCGGATCTATCGGACTGGGTTTCGCGATTCCAATTAACCAAGCGCGCAAGACTGCCAATCAATTGATCAAGACCGGAAAGGCAACTTATCCGATCCTAGGGATCTCGGTTGAATCTAATTTCAGCGACGGTGGAGCCAAGATCACCAGTGGTGCCGCAGGAGTTCGTCCCGGGGGTCCCGGAGACAAGGCGGGATTGAAGCCGGGAGATATCATCACGAGATTTGATGGCAAAGCGATCGGTAGTGCCGACGAATTGATCGTTGCAGTCCGTGCAAAAAGCGTTGGCGACACCGTTTCGCTCACCTATCTCCGAGATGGTGTGTCTCATGATGTGGTTGTGACTCTTATCGCTGCCGAATAATTCGGCCAAGTAATGCTCGGCGGTTGCTTCGAGGGTAAAAGGGTAGGCTCTACTTATGTTTTTTGATATTGGAGCCGGCGAAATGATCGGATTAGCCGTCCTTGGGATGATTCTGGTGGGTCCTGAGCGCCTTCCCAAACTTGCCTCCGATGCTGCTCGCATAGTCCGGAAGATCCAACAATTCTCGCAGGCGGCAACCAATGAGTTGAAGGAGAATCTAGGTCCTGGATTCGAAGACCTTCAACCGTCAGACCTCAATCCAAGGACTTTTATTAAGAAACAGCTTGCCGAAGCGCTTGATGAAAAAAACGACTCCTCACTTCCAATCCCAAAAATAGATCCGGATGTCCTATGACCGTTATCGAAAAAATCCATGCTGCTCTTGAGAAGGTTCAGGATCCAGAATTGCACAGACCACTTCCTGAGTTGGGAATGATTGCGTCTGTTGAATTTGACGGTGGCACTGCCAGGATAAAAGTTCTTCTCACGATTTCTGGATGTCCGATGCAGGATCGCTTGAGGGATGATGTTGGCAGTGCATTGCGAAGTGTTGAAGAAGTCACGGATGTGATCCTCGATTTCGGTGTCATGTCCGAAGAGCAGAGAAATAATGTAAAGACGATTCTTCGAAATGGTCGGGAAAAATTCATTCCCTTCGCACAAGCAGATTCGCTAACTCGAGTTATCGGAATTGCCTCCGGCAAAGGTGGGGTTGGTAAGTCGTCTCTCACCGTAAATCTCGCAGTCGCCGCCGCACAAAAGGGGTTACGCGTGGGAATTCTTGATGCGGATGTGTATGGACATTCTGTTCCACGGTTGATGGGGTTAATGGGGCAGAGACCTACCGCGATTGACCAGATGTTTATCCCTCTCGAATCTTATGGAGTGAAAACAGTTTCTATGGAGATGTTTAAGCCAGAGCGCTCTGATGCAGTTGCCTATCGTGGCCCTCTTCTTCACCGAGTCCTAGAGCAACTCTTAAGCGATGCATATTGGGGCGATCTGGATCTTCTCTTTGTTGATTTACCACCCGGAACGGGCGACTTGGCAATTTCCCTAGGTAAATTGGTACCTGCCTCGGAAATTATTGTGATTACTACCCCGCAGATTGCTGCGGCAGAGGTTGCCGAAAGGGCGGGCCGCATTGCTCATCAAATAAAGCAGCACGTGATCGGTGTGATCGAGAATATGTCTGATTTTCCGTGCCCCAGTTGCGGTGAGCCGATTTCTTTGTTTGGGACAGGTGGAGGTGAAGCCACTTCGGAGCGCCTCTCGCAATTAGTGGGCGCAGATGTACCTCTTCTGGGCAAGATTCCATTTAGCGACGCCCTACGAACTGGTGGTGATTTGGGGACCCCGGTTGTTCTCTCCAATCCGGATTTGCCCGCATCGGTGGCGATTGTTGAAATTGTGACTAATCTAATTGTGAGAAAGAAGTCTCTGGTCGGAGTTCCACTGGGATTTGCTTAATGGGTTCCACGCGGTCCAATCAAATTACGAGCCACGATTCGATACCTGGCAAGCACGACCTAGTTCGACTAGGTATTGGGATATTGGGAATCGGAACATCGGGTCCGTTAATTGCGCTTAGTTCTATGCCAGTATCCACCCTTATCTTCTGGAGGAATCTGGGTGGCGCGATCGTGACGGCGCCCTTCGCTTTCCGGCATAAGCAACTCACGCAGCGAGCTGGACTGAAGTGGTCGATCCTCGCTGGAATTCTCCTTGCTCTTCACTTTTGCGGTTTCTTTCTGGCAATGAGAATGACAACCGTCGCGGCAGGAACCGGCATCGTCGCACTTCAACCGATTTTTGCAGCTCTCTTTGTAAAGTTCTCTGGGGCACACATTCCTTCTCGGGCATGGCTGGGAATGGCCGTGAGTTTTGGTGGAGTGCTGCTTGTGTCTGGAGTAGATCTCCACATTTCATTTCGATCCTTTCTGGGTGATTTTGCTGCGTTTATTTCCGCAGCACTGGCGGCCTTGTACGTGATGGTGGGAGCGCGTGCCCAGGAAACCATTGAAACCACTACATATACGACCATCTGTTATTTCGTCTGCGCAGTGACCGTGCTTCCCTATTCGCTGATGAATTCACTTCAGATCCTGCATTTCACGGCTAAGGAGTGGTGGATCGTTGGCGGGCTAATTCTTGGGGCGCAAATTCTCGGGCACACCATGTTTAACTCAACGCTGAAAAGAGTTTCACCTGCAATTGTTTCTCTCGTTGTCTTTTTCGAAGTTCCCGTGAGTTCGATCCTGGCTTTCTGGTGGCTAGACCAACGCCCAAATATCTGGGTTGTACCTGGAATTGCGATGATTCTTTTTGGGTGCGCCCTGGTAGTCCTTCGAGCTAGGCCAGCAAGGCTTGCGGTTCTCACATGATAGATATTCACGCACACACGACCGTGAGCGATGGAACAGATTCGCCACGGGCATTGGTCAACAATGCCATTATTCAGGGCCTGGATGTCCTAGGCGTGACCGATCACGATTCCATCGCAGGTTGGGAGGAAGCAAGCGGTGCGATTCGAGGAAAACTGAAACTAGCCCTCGGAGCCGAAATTTCCTGTCTCACTTTGAGTGGCTTGAGTGTGCATATGGTCGGACTCCTATTTGATGGCAATGATGTCGCAATGTTGGAAATGCTCGAACAGACTCGGGATGACCGCATTCCTCGCATGATAAAAATGATCGAGTTACTCAATGCAGATGGAATCTCGATCACTATGGAAGACATCGATGCAGTGAAACCTCCGGGCGCAACGCTAGGACGTCCCCATCTCGCTGACGCTCTCGTCTCCTTAGGTTTTATCAAATCGCGAGACGATGCCTTTAAAGGTTTGCTCAATAACGAATCCAAATACTACGTGGCTCACATGGCGCCTACACCTGAGATTGCGATTGCGCAGATACGCTCTTCGGGGGGCATCGCCATCATTGCCCACCCATTTGCTTCCCATCGCGGAGAAACATTATCTCCTGATGATTTTCTTCCGTTGCTTGAGGCCGGTCTTAACGGGATCGAAGTCGACCATAGAGACCAGTCTCCCGAAGAGCGAAAGATATTGCGGGAAATCGCGCATGAATTAGACCTCGCGGTTACTGGCTCAAGTGATTATCACGGAACGGGGAAACTCAATAGATTGGGTGAGAATGTCACAACCCCCGAGGAGTGGGCTAAATTGGAGTCCCAAGCTAGAGGGAAAGTGATTCGGATATGAAGCCAGATACCGCGAGCGCCCTAACTTTCTCTGTGCAGGCCTTCGTAACCCTGTTTGTAATTATGGATCCGCCGGGAGCTGCGCCTATATTTCTGGCTCTGGTGGCGGATAAGACTCCAAGAGTGCGACGTCGGCTTGCCTATCAAGCGGCGGCAGTGTCACTCTTCGTCATTGCCCTTTTTGCAGTATTTGGACGTTTCATCCTCGGTTACCTGAATGTCTCCATTGAGGCGCTGCAAGCTGCGGGTGGACTTCTCCTGCTTCTCATCTCACTAGAGTTACTTACCGGACGCAGCAACCCTGAAAGTGCGGATTCGAAAACAAATATTGCTCTCGTTCCACTTGGAACCCCGCTTTTAGCAGGCCCGGGAGCGATTGTCGCAACCATGATCTTCGTTCAGCAGGCACAAACACCAGCCCGCATAACAGGACTCATCATTGCGGTGATTGCGGTCCATCTGGCAATAGGACTCACATTGCACGGCTCAACCACCATTGTTCGAATTATTCGAGAGTCAGGTGTGACTTTAGTGGCGCGCGTCGCGGGATTGTTGCTCGCAGCGATTGCGGTTCAGATGATGGTCGAGGCTATAAAGGGATTTGCTTCAACGTGGTAACTTCACCTTGTTAGCCAACTCAAATAAAACTAACTTGCAGTACTTTTAAATTTCTTACTTCTCGTCCTTGTTCGTTCTGTCCTTGTACGTTCGGTCTTGGGGCTGGCAGGGGCTGCCAATTTGGGTGCGTGATGTGCCTTTTCTTTGAAAGTTGCTCGTGAAGCAGTGACCGTGACCGGGCGAGCCTTCGTCATGCGACCAGTAGAGCCGGCGGGAATATTTAGCTCGTCGAAAAGATGCTCTGACGAAGAATACGTCTCAAGCGGCTCTTCTAGGCCCAATTTTAGCGATTGGTTGATGAGACTCCACCTGGGCATGTCATCCCAATCGACAAAAGTGACACCAATTCCGTGTGCTCCAGCGCGGGCAGTACGTCCGATGCGGTGAACGTAGGTCTTGCCATCTTCTGGACACTGAAAATTAATGACATGCGTAATTCCATCAATGTCGATACCGCGTGCGGCGACATCAGTAGCGACTAGCACATCGGACTTGCCAGCTTTAAAATCTGACAGTGCGCGCTCACGGGCACTCTGGCCAAGATCACCATGGATTGGTGCAGCTCTAAATCCGCGTTCGAGCAGATCGTCGGCAGTTTTCTGGCAGGTTCGCTTCGTGCGACAGAAGACCATCGTGGGACCTCGACCCTGCGCCTGCAAAATTCGTGCCAACATCTCAATCTTGTCCATGGCGTGCGCTCTAAAGATGTGTTGTTCAACGCGAGAGACAACCGCGCTTTCGTCATCGTTCTCTTGGGTGCGGATGTGTATTGGTTGAGACATAAATCGTCTAGCCAGGGCAATGATGTCTCCCGGCATGGTTGCTGAAAAGAGCATTGTTTGTTGGCGATTCGGCGTGCTGGTGAAGATTTTTTCTACATCTGGCAGAAATCCAAGGTCCAACATTTCATCGGCTTCATCAAGTACAAGACGGGCGACTTTGTTCAATTTCAATTGACCCTGGCGATAGAGATCAAGCAGGCGTCCCGGAGTGCCCACAACAATCTCGACTCCATCCTGCAACTGCTCGATCTGCGGTTCAAAAGCCCGTCCGCCGTATATAGCGAGTACCCGGATTCCGCGCCCCGCAGTCAACTCTTCGATATCACGCGCTACCTGCAAGCAGAGTTCACGTGTTGGCACAACCACTAGGGCTTGTGGCAGATCAGCATTTTCAAAGGTGGCCCATTCAGGATCTAGCGGAGCGATTATTCGCTCGATAAGCGGAATGCCAAAAGCCAGGGTCTTACCAGTTCCAGTTTTTGCCTGTCCGATGACATCACCATCGCTGAGAGCGATGGGCAAGACCATTTCTTGAATGGCAAAAGGCGATGTAAATCCATGGGCCAAAAGAGCTGCGACAGTCTCTTGTCTCAGGGATAGATCAGCAAAAGTTTTTGTCACCTTAAACTGTGCCGAAGCCGACTCGGCGCTCTGCTTGCTCCCCTATTTCAACAAACGCAACCTTGTCGGAAGGCACAATTATTTCCCGACCCCGAATATCACTCAGTACCAGAGGAGACCCGGAAGCAAGCGCCACCGTTACCGCAGATCTAATCTCATCTACGCTCGAAGGGCATTCAAACGCTAGTTCGCTCGCGATATTGGTAATGGCGATGCGCACTTCGACTTTCTGGCTTGGAGCTGTCTTCTTTGCACTCATGCTCGAATCCTACCGAGTCAGGCGAGTGATTGCCGAATGACGAGTGATTACCGCTCATCCGTGCGTGGAAATCCAGAAATTCCCCGCCAAAGGATGCTCGTTAAAAGATTCGTTGCAACTTCACGCGATAATTTACTGTCGCGATCTAGCCAATGTCTGGCTGTAACTTGGACAGATCCGATCAGCCCAACACCCAAGAGCATCGCTTCCTCTCGTGGTAATCCAGTATCGATAGAAATGACGGCACTGACCGCAGCAGCGCAGTCATATGTCATCCGGTTGAGGCGCTCGCGAACGGCTGGTTCGACACTCATATCGCTTTCGAATAGAAGCCGAAAGGCTTCGCCTTCGCTCTCTATAAAATCAAAATAGGCCTCAACGGTTGCACTCACCCGATTCGCATTTTCGGGCGTTGAAGCAATTGCCTTTTGAATCTTGAATACCAGAGTATCGATGTGGAGATCCAGGACCGCCAAGTAGAGTTCAAGTTTGGATGGGAAGTGTTGATAGAGAACGGGCTTGCTCACACCGGCATGATCGGCAATCTCATCCATGGCGGCTGCGTGGTAGCCAGCGGCTGTAAATACCTCAAGTGCGGCGCTCAGGAGCTGAGCGCGCCGCTCGTCACGCGGAAGGCGTGCCTTGTTTTCAGTTCGAATCTCACTTGTACTCATTGACCATATGGTACGGGCAATCCCGGCACGGGGGAGCGTCTCACCTAGCGAAATTGTCAGTCGTGCGTCTGTGCGACAGAATGGCACACCAAGCATTATCCATATTTCTTTCTCGAGGATGTCTCTATGAAGGTTCCACCGCTGGTTTCACCCGGTCCAGCCCTCAGTGTTGGTGAGGTTCGCCGCTATAGCCGCCACCTCATCATTCCCGACGTCGCAATGGCGGGTCAGCAACGATTGATGAATGCCAAGGTCCTCTGCGTCGGCGCGGGCGGGCTTGGATCTCCAGCTCTCATGTATTTGGCTGCCGCGGGTATAGGCACGATTGGAATCGTTGATTTCGATACCGTGGATGAGTCGAATCTCCAACGACAGATAATTCATGGTCAATCAGATATTGGTAAGAGTAAAGCGTTGAGTGCGCAGGAGAAGATTTCTGAGATCAATCCGAATGTGCAGGTTAATCTTCACCAGTTCAGGTTAGATGCTTCGAACGTCCTGGAACTTTTTGCCCAGTATGACCTCATCGTTGATGGGACAGATAATTTTGCGACAAGATACCTGGTTAATGACGCCTGTGTTCTCTTGAAGAAACCTTACGTGTGGGGTTCTATTTATCGTTTTGATGGTCAAGCAAGCGTCTTCTGGGCGGAGTACGGCCCGTGTTACAGGTGTCTTTACCCCGAGCCACCTCCTCCGGGAATGGTTCCAAGTTGCGCAGAAGGTGGTGTGCTGGGAGTGCTTTGTGCTTCGATTGGGTCAATTCAGACCACCGAAGCTATCAAGTTGATCATGGGTATCGGAGAACCCTTGATTGGTTCACTCATGATTTATGACGCTTTGGAAATGTCCTATCGAAAGATCAAGGTTCAAAAAGACCCATCCTGTCCAGTGTGCGGTACAGAACCAACGCAGATGGAATTGCTAGAGGACTATGAAGCTTTTTGTGGAGTGCTTACGGAGGGAGCGGAGATTGCTGTGAAAGATTCAACAATTACAGTGACCGAGCTTAAAGAGATGATGAATGCAGAAGCAGAATTTTACTTGGTCGATGTCCGTGAACCCAGTGAGTGGGAGATCGTTCGAATCCCTGGATCGGTACTTATACCTAAACAGGAATTCCTCGACGGTCGAGCACTCTCCAAATTGCCACAAGATAAGCAAATAATCTTGCACTGCAAATCAGGTGTTCGTTCTGCTGAATGTCTTGCGATTGTCAAAAACGCTGGATTTTCGGACGCGGCCCATGTGAGTGGCGGCGTTATAGCTTGGGCGAAGCAGATCGATCCTTCTTTGCCGGTCTATTGAGATGAGTTCAACGCAATTGCACGGCCATCGAATGCTCTTTGTACACGCCCATCCGGACGATGAGACGATCAACAACGGTGCAACAATGGCCATGTACGCAGCGATGGGCGCCCAGGTCACCTTAGTAACATGCACTCGTGGAGAAGAGGGTGAAGTTCTTGTCCCTGGCTTAAGCCACTTGGCAAGTGCACAAACTGATGCGCTGGGCCAACACCGCGTCACAGAACTCGCCGCGGCTATGAGGGAATTGGGAGTAGATGACCATCGCTTCCTGGGCGAGCCGACCGTTCTTTATCGCGATAGCGGCATGATGGGTACGCCACCAAATGATCGACCCGATGTCTTCTGGCAGGCAGACGTTGATATTGCAGCACAATTGCTGGTCGAGGTCATTCATGAAGTGCGCCCACATGTACTCGTCACCTATGACGAAATTGGCGGATATGGTCATCCAGATCACATACAGGCCCACCGGGTGGCAATGCGTGCGGCTGAACTCGCGGAACTCAACGGGCGGTGGAATATTCCGAAAATCTATTGGAACGTCTTCCCCAAATCCGTTATCGCTCTGGGTATCGAAGAAATGAAAAAAACTGGATCTACTTTCTTTGGTGCGGAAAGTGCCGACGATATTCCTTTTGCAAAGGACGATGAGTTTGTAACTGCGGCGATTGACGGAAGTGCCTTTGTAGGACAGAAAATGTCGGCGATGAAAGCGCACGAAACCCAGATTGACTTCGAAGAACCATTCTTTGCCATGGCCAACAATCTTGGTACACAAATATGGGGCCGGGAGTTTTATACGCTGGTCAAAGGTGTAGCCGCGGAACCTTTCGACAGTATGGGACGCGAGACAAATCTTTTTGCCGGCATTTCGTTGGTATAACTGATGAAACTTCTCGCCTCGCTCATCTGGGGAATCGTCTTAGGGGCAGCTGCAGTGCTGCTTCACGACGCATACCCGCCATTTGGCTTGTTCATTGCCCTTCTTGGATCTTCAATTGGGGTTTGGCTCGTGGGTCGTATGTGGGGGCGCCGTAGATACAAAGTTGCTACGGTGTCTGCATGGCTAGTAGTGATACTTCGTGCCGGTTCCCTCGGCGTAGGCAATGAATTACTTGTTCAAGGCAATATCACGGGAAATGCGCTCGTTGTCGGAGGATTACTAGTACTTCTCGTCGCTGCTAGTTTGCGCCATTAATTCCGATTTAGCGCCAGCGCCAGTCTTGGCCGGTCGGGGAATCTTCGATGATGAGTCCCTTTGATTCAAGGGTGTCCCTTAGGAGATCACTCTGAGTCCAGTCTCGTTGCTTGCGGGCATTGAGTCTCTGCTCAAGTAGTTCTTCAAGTTCGATTGTCAAGACGCGAGTCTCCTTCCTGGTCAAATTCAACCCAAGCACTTGATCGGCATAGAGCATGGAACCAATCGTGAATTCAAGAGGCAGATTCGAATCTTTCTCAAGTCTGCGAATCACTTGGATTGCCCGCGGCGTATCAAGGTCATCACTAAAAGCTTTGAGAATATCTTCGTTGACTACTTGTGCAACTAAAGGCAATTGACCAACTAAGTTGCGCCAGCGGCGCAGTGTTTTATGTGCAGCCGAAATGGAATCCCAAGTGAGGTCCATCTGACTTCGGTAGCGATTCTCAAGAAGTGCCAATCTGACCGCCAGCGGGTCGTACCCTTCCTGGATTACCTGGCTGAGTAGAAGGACGTTTCCGGCACTCTTCGACATCTTTCTACCTTGGAAGAGAAGGTGCTCCCCGTGCACCCAGAGATCTACAACTTCTCGACCCGTTATCGCATTTGATTGAGCGCGTTCGTTTTCGTGATGTGGGAAGCGAAGATCAATTCCACCAACGTGAACATCAACGTGACCATGAAGAAAATGGATTGACATCGCGGAGCACTCAACATGCCAACCTGGAAAGCCAACCCCCCAGGGAGAGTCCCAGACCATCTCTGTTCTATGTCCGGCCAACTTCCAGAGAGCCCAGTCGGCATGGAAACGCTTTCCTCCGTCATCAGAGTATTCATACCGATAACCAGGTTGAAGCGAATCCAAACGGTTGCCGCTGAGTTGTCCGTATTCGGGAAATGACCCTGCATCAAAGTAGACTGAACCATCTGTTCCTACGTATGCATAATGTCGCTCCAGCAAACCTGCGATGAGGTCTTGCATCATTGTGATGCATTCGCTCGCTCGTGGATACATTTCTGCAGGCAATATATTGAGACGTGCTAGGTCGTCATGAAAAGCCGCTTCATATTTTCTGGCAACCTGGAAAGGGTCAATTTTCTCCACCCTGGATTGGAGGATGAGCTTGTCCTCAGCCTGCAGATCCTCCGACATGTGACCCACATCGGTGATGTTCTGAATTAGAACTACTTGATGCCCAAGGAGCTGAAGCGTCCGCCGTATAAGGTCAGATAGAAGAAAGGTTCGCAAATTTCCAACATGTGCATCTCTGTAGACAGTCGGCCCGCAACAATACATTCTGACCGGATCTTTCTCCGGGGCGATCTGGCGAAGTTCTCGGCTCTTAGTGTCGTACATTGAAAGTGGCATCAGCATCCTGTCGACGCTTCGGGGGCGTATGCGAAATATTGGTAGGTGTGGTGGAGTCGGAATCCCATTTTCTCATAAAGCGCGATTGCGCCAAGATTCTTTGAATCGACCTGGAGGGCAGCCTTCGACGCACCGAGAGTTCGAGCATCAAGAAGTAAAGAATAGATGAGATCGCGCCCTAGACTTTTTCCCCGCTCATCTGGAAGGACATACAACCGAGTCAAAACTGTCCAGCCTGCGTAGTTCGATGCGCGTGCGACGCCAATGATTTTTCCGTCACTTCGAAATGCGGCGTATCTAGCGGGAGATCGGGTCATGATCTCTAGAACACCGTGATCATTCTGAAGTGCGATCCATTCTTCACTGGGCGCATCATTTATTTCAGCAACATTCTTAGCGCGAGAATCATTGGAATGAGTTGCAAGTATGACTTCATCGATGTCGGCCACCATGACGTTTACGGAGACGTCACTGCGCCAGTTCCTCTCCTTTAAGCAGCGCGCCAACTCGGCGTATGTTGGTAGCGCAATATGAAAAGTAGGAGTAAGCCCGCGTGAGTGGTAGAACTCCATAACTTTATCGATAGCATCTTCCTGACTGACCCCAGGATCTCCGATGGCCAGAACCGAGTTCGCGCGCTTCGTAAATTTGCCAGAGGCCCGCAAGATCCAGTCGCCCAGTCGAACCTGCTCTTTGGCAGGCCACGTAGCGTTAGCGGCCAATTCAATATCCCGAATTCGTAGTGAAAGTGGGGAACCCGTCCCGGCCCGATTCGATGGTGGAGCAACGACTCGCCACACAGCGATCTCACTTGGACTGAACTGAATGAGGGATCCATCACGTTTTCGGATTGAAGTCTCAGATTCCAAGACTCCCAGCACGTCCCGGAATCCTCCTTCCGGATCGTGAAATCGCACGGTCAGCCTGTGACCTACCTCATCAATTCCGGGAGGCGACCTCTTTGGATTTACGGCTGAATTTTGAGACGACATGGTCTAACGATAATTGGTATGACTCGACTTTGACATGGAGATGAATCGCGCCGTGCAGACATGATGATTAGGATGAGCCCAGCCAACCCGATGGAGGTCTACCTTGACGTACATAATTGCTGAGCCGTGTATCGATGTTAAAGACAAGTCATGCATCGAGGAGTGTCCGGTGGATTGCATCTATGAAGGATCGCGGATGCTCTACATCCAGCCAGATGAGTGTGTGGACTGCGGCGCATGTGAGCCAGTTTGCCCGGTCGAGGCGATCTATTATGAAGATGATGTGCCATCGCAATGGAGTGAGTACACGAAGGTAAATACTGAATTCTTTGTTGAACTTGGATCTCCTGGCGGAGCGAGCAAGGTTGGCGTCACGGAAGGCGATCACCCCCTGGTTGCGGCTGAACCGCCACACGAGGCATAAGAAAGTTCTGCGCTGAAGCTTCCTGATTTTCCATGGGACACACTTGCACCGTACGGGCAGCGTGCTCGCCAACACCCGAGTGGAATTATTGACCTTTCGGTTGGAACACCTGTCGACCCAACTCCGCAAATAATCCAGAAGACTTTGCGGGAAAGTTCAAATGCTCCTGGATATCCGCTCACCATGGGAACTCAACATTTACGGTCTGCCATTCGAGATTGGGCGACAAAGCGTTTAGGTGCCACAGGTGCTTTTGATGTTTTACCTCTTATTGGCTCAAAGGAATTGGTTGCCTGGCTGCCTACTTTTTTACAGGTCAAGAGAGTTCTTTACCCGGAGATTGCTTATCCCACATATAGCGTTGGCGCAGTTCTCGCGTCGGCAACCGGCACGCCTGTGCCAATTGATCCTTCAACTTGGCCAGGCGCCGACTTGGCGTGGATTAATTCGCCGTCAAATCCAACTGGTCGAGTTCATTCTGTCAGCGAGCTGCAAGCAGTGATTGATTGGAGCCGTTCGAATAATTCTGTTGTCGCCTCAGACGAGTGTTATCTGGATTTCAGTAATGGTTTTAAACCGACATCCATTTTGATGCACACAAATGGCCAGAACCAGAACATTCTTGCGGTTCATTCCTTGTCAAAGCGGTCATCAATGGCTGGATACCGTGCCGGCTTTCTCATCGGCGACTCTGACTTGATTTCTCGTATTCGCGAGATTCGAAAGCACTCGGGAATGATTGTTCCTCTGCCGATCCAAAATGCTATGACGGTTGCCCTCGGAGATGAATTACATGTGGCCAAGCAACGCGATCTGTATAACGCTAGACGCGAGCGATTGAGGCCCGCGATAGAGAGGGTGGGATTCCGCATTGAGGAAAGCAAGGCCGGTCTCTACATATGGTGCACGAGGGATGAGACGGATTGGGATTCTATTGCCTGGTTAGCTGAATTGGGCATATTGGCGACCCCGGGTCATTTTTATGGAGAGAAAGGCGCTCGCCATATCCGGATCGCGTTGACAGCCACTGATTCTCATATCGATGCAGCAATCCACCGACTCAATTCGTCAAGCGCAGTGAGAAAGTAGCTATTTCATGGCGCAGGGGATTCTTCTGGTAGGTGGTCTTGGAACCCGCTTAATGCCTCTAACGCAGGACACGCCTAAACCCATGCTTCCGGTTGGAGGATTGCCCGTCACGGAGCATCAATTAGTGCGTGCAAAGAATGCAGGAATCACCCGGCTAGTGCTTGCGACTTCGTATCTGTCGGAAGTCTTCATGCCTTATTTTGGAGATGGTTCGCGTTGGGGACTAGAGATTATCTATGCGGTGGAAGCGGAGCCGTTGGGAACGGGCGGAGGAATTCGTCACGCCTCACAATTTCTAAATCGCCGCGAGTCAATCGTGATTTTCAACGGGGATATTTTGAGTTCTCATGATCTTGTTGGTCAGATCAAAATGCACGAAGAACGAGATGCCGACATAACTTTGCATTTGACCCATGTCGAGGACGCTAGAGCTTTTGGGTGCGTCCCCGTGGATGAAAATTCTCGTGTGACAGCTTTCTTGGAGAAGATGGAAGTACCGATAGCAAAGACCATTAATGCTGGATGTTACGTGTTTCACCCACGTGTGATTGAACGGATACCAGAGGGCAAGGTTGTCAGTATTGAGCGAGAGGTATTTCCTGATCTCGTAGAGGCAGGACGCCTCGTTCTGGGCCTGGTTGATGATTCATATTGGGTTGACATTGGCACCTCACGTTCTCTGCTGCGAGCTTCCATAGATGTTGTCCGCGGCGTGGCAAATTCAGATGCACTCGACGCAGCCACGTTCTCTTTCAGGTCCAGCGAATTTGTTGCCATGGAGGGAGCGGTAATTGCTGGTGACGCTGAGGTGTACGGCGGTTCTTCCATAGGCCGCCAATCTATGATTGCGGCGCGGGCAAAGATTGAGGGTTCAATCGTTTGCGCCAATGCCCAAGTATTAGCGGGTGCTTCAATTAGCGGGTGCTTTGTTGCTGAGCGGGCGATTGTCGCGGCGGGCGTGAATTATTCCAACATGTATATCGGCGTGCATGGAGTTCAAGATCTGTAGAGTGAATAATTGCTCGCCAGGTAGTTAAAAAGCCTCCTTATAGCGGGAAATTGGGAATGCGTAAAGCCAACAAATGACTTGACTTAAAGGGATTACACGCGTGTAATTCAGTTATTGGATTTCCGTCAATCGGGCGGAGCCGAAGCAATGAACCATTATTGACCGTATTGAGGAGTGTCGGAATGTCAGATATTCGACCTGATGGCCCCAACATCCAACTCGTTACCGGAGAAAGCGTTGAACTTTCTTGGCAAGAGCGCTCACTTTGCGCGCAAACTGATCCTGAAGCCTTCTTTCCCGAAAAGGGTGGTTCAACTCGCGAAGCAAAGCGTGTATGCATGTCTTGTGATGTCCGTTCAGAATGCCTGGATTATGCCCTCGCGCACGATGAGCGCTTCGGGATTTGGGGCGGTCTATCCGAACGCGAGCGCCGCCGCCTTAAGCGTCGCCCTGCCTAAACTTTTAAACGGCGTTGCGCGTGTCTGACGCACAGAGCGCGGTTCGCCCTCGTGTAACGGCAATCCTCGTCGTTCATGATGGAGCAGCCTGGTTGCCTGAAGTTGTGGCTTCCCTAGCATCCCAAACGCGCCCTATTGATTACACGCTGGCGATCGACACTGGTTCTCAAGACAGTTCTTCAAAACTTTTGAAGAACGCACGCGTTCCATCATTTTCAATGCCACGGGAAACAGGCTTTGGAGTCGCAATTCGCGCCGCTCTCGAACACATCCCGAAATCTTCCACCCAGAGCGAGTGGCTCTGGTTCATTCATGATGACTGTGCGCCACAGCCTGGTGCTCTCGAGGCATTACTTATGGCCGTCGCGGATCGACCACAAGTCGCCATCGCTGGTCCGAAATTGCGTGATTGGTATGACCGCACCCACCTGCTTGAAGCCGGGGTGAGTATTGCCGGCAACGGTGCACGCTGGACAGGGCTGGAAGCACAGGAGTATGACCAAGGACAGCATGACGGCATTCGCGACGTTCTCTCTGTGAGCACAGCGGGAATGCTCATTCGAAGAGATGTATTTGAAGAGCTCAGTGGTTTTGATCCGAATCTTTCTCTGTTCCGGGATGATGTTGACCTGGGATGGAGGGCGCACGTTGCAGGGCACAAGGTAATTATCGTGACGGAGGCGGTCGCATACCACGCTGAAGCGGCTTCGTCTGAGCGACGCGGAGTCGATGTTAAAAGTGCATTTTTGCACCGTCCACTCATACTTGATCGCCGTAACGCGGCTTACGTGCTTCTTGCAAATTCGTCTTGGTGGCATTTACCTTGGTTGGCCCTTCAGCTATTTTCGAGTGCTTTAGCGAGAGCGGTGGGCTATTTGTTAGCCAAGCTTCCGGGCTATGCATCAGATGAAATTCTCGCCGTGGGGTATCTCCTCATCCGGCCAGGCATCATTTTTGAGGCGAGAAAATTGCGGCGCGGCCAGCGATTGATTTCTTCGCGCGTCGTGTCAACTTTCATTCCACCACGTTGGTCACAACTTCGTTTGAGCATAACCCGAGCCACGGAGGCAATCCGAACGACTCTTTTACCCGCCACTTCAGAACTGGTTGGAGCCCTGGAAACACAGTCCGAAGATGAAGACCTCCTCGTCCCCGCAGCTCCTGTTCGTTGGGTATCCATACTGAGACGTCCTGAAGTCGGGGGACTTCTTTTTCTATTAGTGCTCACTTCACTCTGGTCGAGTCATCGATATGGGTCGCTTGTCGGAGGCGCACTTTCCAACGCTCCTATTGGGGCGAGTGATCTGTGGAGACTGTATGGAGAATCGTGGCATCAAGTTGGAATGGGGAGTTCGACAGCTACTCCTCCATGGATACTTATTTTAGCTCTTCTCTCGACGCTCTTTCTTGGGGAAGCAAGCTTTTTTATTGCATTTCTCTTTTGGGTTGCCCCCATACTTTTCATGCTTTCGATGTATTCACTTCTTCGAAAAATCTCTAGCAATTCATGGCTGAGCGTCGGGGCGAGCATTGGTTATGCCTTATCTCCGGTTGCAGTAACTTCAATAAATTCAGGACGACTCGGAACTATTGCAACCCTCATCTTGTTGCCCCGGATTGTTTATTATGCCCCGCGATTAATTGGGATAGAAAGGCGCCATTGGCGCTTTATTTTTGGGTTTAGTCTGCTTGTCGGGGTTCTCGCCTCGTTCACGCTGCAGGCCTTTATTGGAATCGCGTTATTTCATATTTTTTCAATGTTTCGCGATTATCAAGACTTTAGAATTACCCAAGATAAAACTCTTGTTCAAGACCGCCTAAAACGAAGAGCCACACTTGTCGTTGTTCCGTTTTTACTCTGCCTCCCATGGTCCTTTGAAGCTTTTACTCATCCATCTCAGTTCCTGTTAGAGCCAGGTATCTCGATTCCTGGCGGAGGCCCAAATCTGGCGATTCTGGCTAATCCGGGCGGACCGGGCTCTGTTCCATGGTGGTTTATAAGCCCTATCACTCTGCTTCTGATTGGCTCCTTATTCTCTTCATCAATCGCTCGCAAGTACGCCCAAGCCGGATTCGCCTTCCTGCTTGGCGCGACCTTATTGAGCGTCATCTCCTTTTCATCGCATGCGACTTCCACCAACTCGCTTTTATGGGTTGGAACATTGCTGACCTTCGCGACTGTCGCTGCGATCTGTTGTGCAGTGATAATTTTGAACGGGGTGCGAAAGCGCTTAGTAAGAACTCATTTCCACTACCGACATATGGTTGCCGGTTTGGTGATTGCTTCAACTGCCGTATACGGGTTGACGACCGCTGTTTGGGCCGCAACGGCGGGTGCTAGTTCTCCCGTTCGAGCAGACCACGGAACAATTCTTCCGGCTTACTTGGCGGTCACGCCGGGTGTGAAGACTCTGGTTCTTCGCAACCTAGAAGATGCGCAGGTCGTTACGCTTTCGTTTTATATTGCGCGCGAACGGGACGCGCTTCTTGCTGATCCAGATGTCGCTCCACCACCATCGACTGCAATTGAAACTGCCGTTCGCGAAATGGTGGATGGTTCTGGAATCAATAGCAGCAAGGTTCTCTCCGCGCATGGGATCAAATATGTATTTATGAAAAATCCCGTCGATTCTCAGTTAGTTCGAACCGTAGATGGCCTTGGTGGCTTCCTTCGCACTTCGTCAACACAGGACGGAATTGTTTGGCGTGTCGCGGGGGTGAGCGAACGCCTGGTGTTTACCGATAAGAGTGGAAAGGCAGTGGCGATCCCCACTGGTGAAGTTTCCGCGCGATCTTCGGTTGCCGGTCCTGGGACTCTTAGTTTGGCGGAAAACTATTCTTCCGGATGGCAAGTCATCCAACAGGGCAAGCGACTTATTCGCTCTCGCAATGCCTTCGGACTTCCACAATTTGATGTCCCTCAAGCCGGAGAATTTATTCTGATTCACGATGGCACGACGCGGCGAGCATGGCTCTCTCTGGAGTTGATCGTTCTGCTTGTGGTGCTGGTTATGGCATTGCCAGCCGGACGAAGGAAGAGGGAAATTTCATCGGAGAGACTGACATGAAAATTCGCCGACTGGTAATTGTTGCGGCTTCACTAGCAATCACTTTGACTATTAGTAATTTACTCACCGCCAGGGTCGGTTCCCAGGGCTATTCACAGAGCTACCCTGCCGTTGTTTGCCCGCCGACTGATTCATCCCTTGCATCTGCAGTTTCTACCGCTTCCACGACCACCCCTTTCCGAATAATTCAGAAGAAGTCCACCGCTCTCACGCCTATTCGGCGTACTCAATATGTCATTAAGAGCGAGGCGATTCTCCTTGATCAAGGTGGCGTCACATCGGTTACCTGGCAGTCCCTCTCTGGAATTTGGGCAGGGGCCAGTTTGTGTATGGCGCCACAGGGGGATCAGTGGTTTGTTGGAGGAACCGCCAATGTAACAAGTAAGGGTCGACTCGTCGTGGTAAATAGCGGACTAAGTGATTCGATCGTTGACGTCACGGTGTGGAGTGAGGGGGGAGTTCAGTCCGGCAAAGTTATTACCGTTCCGGCGAATTCCTCAGTTCGCGTCGGTCTTGATTCATTGGCGGCGGGGCAGACCCGTCTCACCTTAAGGGTTGCCTCTCGCTCAGGACGCGTCAATGCCTTCCTCGTTGACGAGCGGAAAAAGGGTTTGAAAACTTTAGGTGGCGATCTCGTAAGCTCGGACGAGTTCCCAAGAACTGATTTCGTCATTTCCGGTATCCCACATCAAGTCATTGCCGGAAAAGGTGGGAGCCATTTTCTGCGGGTTCTGGTACCTGGTAATACAGATGCCAATATCCGCGTGGATCTGATCTCTCGGGATGGTGTATTTGCACCGGTAGGGCTAGATGGGCGCGATGTCACACAAGGTCGGGTTATCGATATTGCGCTCAATCCGACCATTGATGCTTCAGTCTTCGCATTGCACATTCGTTCAGATCAACCACTTGTGGCCGCCGTTTATTCGGTGCTCAAAGTACAGAACCATCAAGATTTCGTCTGGAACGCCGTAACACCAACTTTGAGTCCAATGACACTCGCGATCAAGGGATTGAGTCCAGTCTTTGTCTTTACGGGAGATTTAATCCGATTAAAGGTCAGTACGCGCCTGACGACCGGCTCCACGAAGGAAGTAACTCTCGCGGGTAATGACATCCTGACGTGGAAGGCGCCAGAGAATGCCTTTACAGTGAAGTTCTTCGACATTCGATCTCCGGTATCGGCTGCTGGCTTGCTTTCTACTATTAGCGGCATCGGAACTTTTCCGTTGGTCCCTGGTAGCGTTTTAACAAGAGCTGCAGTTCCTATATCAAACATCCAAGTTATTAATCGATAGTTCACGGGTCATTGCCCTGGAAATAGGCGTGCGCCCACTAATCTAATGGGCATGATGTCTCATGTAGGACGTGGGTGCTCGCGCGGGGGTTGTCGTCGCAGAGCCGTCACAACTTTGACATATGTATATGCCGATTCAGTAGCCGTTGTGGGTCCGCTTGCGACCTTTGCTGAACCGCACGCTTATGATCTCTGCGAAATCCATGGTGATCGTCTTACGGTTCCCAATGGATGGCAGGTTATCCGTCAAGAACGCAGTGGTACTGAACCTGGACCATCAGATGAGGATTTGATGGCCATCGCAGAGGCTGTGCGAGAAGTCGCACACCCTGTGAGGAATGCGACAAATACCAACTCAGCATCACAAAGTCAGATAACTAGCCCCGTAAATAGTCAGAATCTAGGTCGGCGTGGACATCTTCGCGCGGTGCGCACCTAGTTATGGATGAGCCTAGACCACAGATTTTCAAGGCTTACGACATTAGGGGACTTGTCGAGACAGAGTTGACTCCCGATTTCTCTTTTCAAGCGGGCCTCGCTTTTGCTCGTTACCTCGAGCAAGAACGAGAGCCGGGAACAATCGTCATCGGAGAGGATATGCGTCCGTCTTCTCCCTTACTAGCAGAAGCATTTTCTGCGGGAGCGACCTCAAACGGGATGGATGTTATTCGCATCGGATTGGCATCCACCGACATGCTCTACTTTGCATCAGGCAAATTGAATATGCCTGGTGCAATGTTTACGGCTAGCCATAATCCCGCCAAATATAACGGAATAAAAATGTGTAAGAGTGGTGCTCGACCAGTCGGAAAGGAATCTGGCCTGCAAGTCATCGAGCGGTATGTTTTTGATGGAAGCCCAATCCCAATGCGCCCGGTTGGTGTTGAAAGAACGAGAAATATGCTGGATGAATATATTTCGCATTTGCTCTCACTGGTGGATGTTTCCCAGATTCGTCCGCTGAAGATAGTTGTTGACGCTGGAAATGGAATGGCTGGTTATACAGCAAAGCCACTTTTTGAAAAGCTAAACGTTGAATTGGTCCCTCTGTACTTTGATCTAGATGGCACTTTCCCAAATCACGACGCAAACCCGATTGACCCAGAGAATATGAAAGACCTTCAAAAGGCTGTGCGGAAGCATAAAGCGGATATCGGACTCGCATTTGATGGAGATGCTGATCGTTGCTTCTTGGTGGACGAGGATGGCGAGATAGTGAATCCCTCAGCGCTTACTGGCCTTATTGCAGAACGAGAGTTGGCCAGATATCCGAACTCAAAAGTTATTTACAATTTAATCTCTTCACGAGCGGTTGCCGAAGTCGTAGAAGAGTGTGGCGGGATCGCAATTCGAAGTCGAGTTGGACACTCGTACATAAAGAAACTGATGGCTGATACGGATGCGGTATTCGGCGGGGAGCATTCAGGACATTTTTATTTCCGTGATTTCTGGTGTGCCGACTCAGGGATGCTCGCGGCCCTTCATGCCATAGCGGCGCTTGGATCTCAGAAGGCTCCGCTTTCCAAAATACTGAAGAAGTACCAACGCTACTTTTCAAGTGGGGAAATCAACTCGATCGTCCCCAATCCTGCAGAAATTATGGCGCGCGTCGAAAAGGTCTTTGGCGGCAAAGAGGGAGTATCGATGGACCATCTTGATGGCCTGACAGTCAATTCGGAATCTTGGTGGTTTAACCTTCGCGCATCCAACACAGAGCCTCTCTTAAGGCTCAATGTGGAGGCGAAGACGCAAGCGCGATTGACTCGAGTACGTGATGAGGTCTTGACTCTACTGAAGCCTTGAAATGTGCTGATTATTGCCGGACGCAGTAGCCTTGGGCTCTTGATTCGAGTCTTTTAAGGGAGATTGTCCGTGAATTCATCAGCAACAATTACTGTTCCACGCCACGACATTGCAGATGCCGCTTTGGCAGCAGAAGGTCGCAAACGCATCGAATGGGCAGAGCGAAACATGCCTGTGCTGGCGCAGATTCGAGATCGATTCGAGAAGAGCAAACCTTTCACCGGAGTGCGAATTGCGGCCTGTATGCATGTGACTACAGAAACCGCAAATCTCATGCGCACCCTGAAAATTGGTGGAGCGGAGATCGCTCTTTGCGCCTCCAACCCTCTTTCGACTCAGGATGATGTTGCGGCAGCCCTAGTTCACGAATATGGAATCAGTGTCTTTGCTCGAAATGCAGTTGATCGAGATGGGTATTACTCGCACATCAATGCCGCTCTCGATATCCAACCTCATCAAGTTTTTGATGATGGTTGCGATCTTGTAAATACTCTCCATACCACCCGCACCGAACTTCTTCCGGGTATTGCCGGCGGTTGTGAAGAGACAACAACTGGCGTCATCCGCCTGAGCCAAATGGCAAAAGATGGGGCCCTTAAGTTCCCAATGATTGCCGTCAACGACACGGACACGAAGCACATGTTTGATAACCGATACGGCACCGGTCAATCCACCTTGGATGCCGTCTTCCGTTCTACTAATTTTTTGCTGGCTGGACGTATTCTTGTGGTTGCAGGCTTTGGATATTGCGGCAAAGGCGTTGCAGAGCGAGCAAAGGGAATGGGTGCTGACGTCATTGTGACTGAGATTGACCCGACCAAGGCGTTAGATGCGATGATGCAGGGATACCGCGTTATGCCCATGATTGACGCTGCTGCCGTCGGAGATGTCTTCATTACAGTGACAGGCAATCGTGATGTGCTACGCGACGAGCACTTTGCAGTCATGAAGGACGGCGCGATCATGGCCAACTCGGGACATTTCGATATTGAAATCGATGTTGCTTGGTTGGAAAAGAACTCAACGAAGAAGAACCGAAAGATGCGCCACCAAACCGATGAGTACGTCATGGCGGATGGCCGTCGACTCTTACTCCTAGCCGAAGGTCGATTGGTCAACCTCGGTGCAGCCGAGGGTCACCCTGCTGCAGTAATGGATATGTCATTCTCGGATCAAGCACTCACCGCTGAATGGCTTGTTAAAGAGGCGAAGAATTTGCCAGCTGGTTTGCATGAAGTGCCAGAGTACATTGATAAAGAAGTTGCCAAATTGAAACTTCAGAGCATGGGCGGTCGGATCGATACGCTCACTCCTGCGCAAGATATCTACCTCAACTCGTGGGAGCACGGCAGTTAATGACTCTAGTTATGGTCGTCGATGATGACCAAGACCTTGCCGAGATGCTCGGCATCGTCTTAACTGGAGCAGGTATTGATGTTGATTTGGTGAGCCGCGGAGACGAAGTAATGGATGTCTTTCACGCCAACCCACCCGATCTCATCTTGTTGGATGTGATGCTTCCTGGGTTAAACGGAATCGAAGTCTGCAAATTGATTCGTGCCGAATCAATGGTTCCCATCGTAATGTTGAGCGCAAAAGGTGATTCTCATGACGTCGTTGAAGGCCTTGAAGCTGGGGCTGACGATTACATGGTTAAACCTTTCAAGCACCCGTCCGAATTGGTGGCTCGAATTCATACACGTCTCCGACGATCTTCCGCGGGGCTCACTGGTCGAATTACGTTGGCGGATTTAGCAATAGATCTAGTGGCTCATCAAGTCACGCGTGGGGACAAAGCGATTGCACTCACTCGCCTCGAGTTTGACCTACTGGTTGCTTTAGCAAAGGAACCGCGACGGGTTTTTACTCGCGATGCCCTACTAAGTGAAGTGTGGGGATATAGGCACTCGACCGACACGCGGTTGGTGAATGTGCACGTTCAAAGACTAAGAGCCAAGGTTGAACACGACCCAGAAAATCCGGAAATTGTTGTAACTGTTCGAGGGGTGGGATACAAAGCAGGAGTAGCGGGAAGGGTATGAAATGACTCGTCGAATTCGAGTCGCCCGATTTCGAAACTCTCTTGCTTTCCGTGTTATTTTTTCGACAGTCCTACTCTGCTTGGGTGTGGTCTGGCTTACTGGGTCAGCGCTTTACGCTCAATTATCAGATGGAATTCGTAAAGTCACCATTGAATCGTCGGTCGCTGAGACGCGATCAGCAATCTTCAATGCGCAGTATCGAATCGTCGTCGCCTCCGAATCGAAAGCGCAAGCGATCAAACAAATTGTTGACGATGTGATTGTTAATTCACCAAGCGTTATAGGTACTTCAATCATTGGTCGCGAGGTAGCACTTCTTCGCACGGGTCCAGCGACGGCGGATGCTATTAACTATCAACGGACATCTAATGGAATGTTGCTCTCTTCCATTCCGAAGGAATTGCGAAAGCGAGTTGGAAAAAGTATTTCTACGGAATGGGCCGAAACCTCAATTCGCTATGCGCAAAGGGGGAGGGTTCCTGCTTTGGCGGTTGGAGAGAAGATAACAATTCCGGGTGCCGGCGCATATGAGATGTACCTTCTCTTCAGTTTGACAAGTCAGAACGCGACACTTGATCTTCTGGCACGTTCGCTTCTCTTTACCGGGTTAGCATTGGTGATCCTTATTGCACTCATTGCTTGGTTAGTTGTACGCCAGGTGGTTCGGCCGGTACGTGAAGCGGCTCGAATCGCAGAAGGATTCACTGCCGGTCACTTGGAACAGCGTATGCAGGTAAAGGGCAATGATGAGATTGCGCGCCTTGGCAATTCATTTAATGAGATGGCACTTTCCTTACAGAATCAAATATCTCGTTTGGAAAATCTATCAAGCGTTCAACAAAGATTTGTCTCGGATGTTTCACATGAACTAAGAACGCCGCTCACAACTCTTCGGATGGCCTCGGAAGTGATTCACACGGCTCGCGATGAATTTGATCCCACAATCGCCCGAAGTGCTGAATTGCTGGTTGCTCAGATAGATCGATTTGAAAGATTACTAGAAGACCTTCTGGAAGTGAGCCGCTTTGATGCAGAAGCCGCAGTTCTTGAAAGCGTAGAATTCGACATGGTTGCACTCGTGACGAAATGCATTGACGATTTGAGTTTGTTGGCGAAAGAGCGTGCCACAACTATCGAATTGCGTCATGCGGATGCTCAAATCTTGGTCCACGCAGATACGCGCCGCGTGGAGAGAATTTTACGTAACTTATTGAGCAATGCGATTGAGTACTCAAGCGAGACTCCGATAAGAGTTCGAATTGTGGCCTCGGAAAATGAAGTTGCGGTAGGCGTGCGCGATTATGGGTCGGGTTTAGATGAACAATCGACATACCGGGTTTTCGATCGCTTCTGGCGTGAGGATCCTTCAAGAGCACGGGTGCGAGGTGGAACTGGCCTTGGACTTTCAATCGCGCTAGAGGATGCGCGACTACACAATGGCGAACTTGAAGCGTGGGGGAGGCCCGGAAAAGGTGCTCATTTTGTTCTGACCCTTCCCCGTTGGACAGGAGGGGTAGTGGAGTCCCGCCTCATCCGCCTTCAGCCAGAGGATTACTCATCCACAACGCCGTGAGGTACTTATTTTTAATATGTGTGAAAAACCCAGACTTAAGGGATGCAGATATTTGTGGGACTTCAAGAGCTTCTCTTTCCGTTGTATTGCCATGGCTGCGGTGTGCGCGGAGAGAGTTTGTGCGTTCGCTGTAAGGATTCTTTTGAGATACGTGACTTTTTATCAAGCGTTGGCATCATTCCGACATTCTCTGCAGTTTCTTACAGTTCAGTCGCGCGACGAATCCTGCTCGCATCTAAGGAGGATGGAGTACGTGGAGCCGACGATCTCATTGTCAGCGCTTTGGAGCATTCGCTTCGATATGCATTGCGGAAAACTGGTAAGACTCCAGTTCTTGTCCCTATTCCATCGTCATCGCAGGCGATACGTAGGCGGGGACGAGATTTCCTGTGTGAGATCTCCCAACGAGTTTCAGCGTTGGTTGGCCCGCCAACTCAGAGCCTTCTCCAACACAATAGAAAAGTGAGGGATCAGACGCTTTTGGATGCATCTGCCAGATACAAGAATCTTGAGGGCGCGCTCGCTCTAAAAAAACTCCCCCTCCGTGTCCAGGAGGTATTTCTCATAGATGATCTGGTGACAACGGGAGCAACCTTAAATGAGGCTGTGAAAACCTTAGAAATGGGCGGATTTAGGGTCGTAGGTGCGGTTACTGCGCTTGTATCTCTTCCCCTACGATAGGACTATGGGTTCACACCCTTAACGCCCAGTCCTCATTTGTTGTAGTTTTCTTTTGGTAAGGAAGGTAGTGCCATGCCAGCATTCCTGGATCGAATCTTGCGCGCGGGTGAAGGACGAACCCTGCGAGATTTGAGCAAAGTTGTCGGCGTAATCAATTCTCATGAGGGTCGAATCTCAGCGCTGAGCGATGAAGAGCTACGTGGCATGACCGAGATATTTAAGGGTCGCCTAGCCTCTGGTGAGTCTCTTGATGAGATCCTGCCAGAAGCCTTTGCCGTGGTTCGGGAAGCCGCACAGCGCACACTCGGTCAGCGTCATTATGACGTTCAGCTCATGGGTGGCACGGCGCTTCACCGCGGAAATATTGCTGAAATGCGAACTGGTGAAGGAAAGACCCTGGTTGCAACCCTTCCTTCATATCTCAACGCCCTTGCCGGTCGTGGTGTACATGTTGTGACCGTTAACGACTATTTGGCCGAGCGCGATAGCGAATGGATGGGACGCATTCACCGTTTCCTCGGTTTGAACGTTGGAGTAATTCTTGGATCAATGGATCCGACTGAACGACGAATTGCATATGCAGCGGATATCACTTACGGCACGAATAATGAGTTTGGCTTCGATTACCTCCGCGACAACATGGCCTGGACCCTTGACGAGTGCGTACAACGCGATCACTACTATGCAGTTGTCGATGAGGTCGACTCGATCCTTATTGATGAAGCACGAACTCCTTTGATCATCAGCGGCCCCGCCGACAAGGCAACGAAGTGGTACGTCGAATTCACAAATATCGCCAACAAACTTGTACGAGACCTCCACTATGAAGTGGATGAAAAAAAGCGCACCTCGGGGATTCTCGAAGAGGGTGTCACGAAAGTTGAAGAACTTCTCGGAATTCAGAATCTCTATGAGGCTGCTAACACGCCACTCATCAGTTACTTGAATAATGCGATTCGAGCAAAAGAACTCTTCAAGCGAGACAAGGATTACGTCGTTATGAACGGCGAACTTCTCATCGTGGACGAACACACTGGCCGAATTCTTGCCGGTCGCCGGTATAGCGAGGGAATGCACCAGGCACTTGAAGCAAAAGAACACATTGAAATTCAAGACGAAAATCAGACGCTTGCAACGATCACGCTGCAGAACTATTTCCGACTTTACGAAAAAATATCGGGAATGACCGGAACTGCCATGACAGAGGCGGCCGAATTCCAGCAGATCTACAAGTTGGGCGTGGTCACTATTCCGACGAATCGAGAAATGATCCGTGCGGATCAAGCCGACCTGGTTTACAAGTCCGAAATTGGTAAATTCGCGGCTGTGGCACAAGACATTGTCGAGCGCCACCGAAAGGGTCAGCCAGTTCTCATAGGAACTGTAAGTGTTGAGAAATCAGAAGAACTTTCAACTGTTCTAAAGAAGAATGGCATCCCGCATGAGGTTTTGAATGCAAAGCATCACGAACGAGAAGCTGCAATCATCGCCAGAGCCGGAATCGTCGGTGCTGTCACGGTGGCGACGAATATGGCCGGCCGCGGTACCGACATCATGCTCGGTGGTAATCCGGAATTCATGGCAGATTTCGAATTGCAGCGCCGTGGACTCTCGCCGGTGGATGCACCAGAAGAGTACGAACTAGCGTGGCCAGGGGAGATTGCCAAGCAGAAAGCCGCTGTTGCCAAGGAACATGAGGAAGTGATCGCACTTGGGGGTCTTTATGTACTTGGCACCGAGCGCCACGAATCACGACGTATCGACAATCAGTTGCGTGGACGGTCCGGGCGTCAAGGCGATCCTGGAGAGTCTCGTTTCTATCTCTCTTTGCAAGATGATCTGATGCGCCGTTTCAACTCAGGCATGGTGGAGAGATTCCTATCTGCCGCCGGCATTCCTGAAGATGCGCCCATCGAATCCAAAATGGTGAGTAATGCAATCCGTTCGGCTCAAACTCAAGTTGAAGCGCAGAACTTTGAAATGCGTAAAAACGTTCTGAAATATGACGATGTACTAAATCGGCAGCGCCAAGTTATTTATGGTGAGCGTCGATTAGTTCTTGAAGGCAAAGACATTCAGGATCAAGTTCAAACTTTTCTTACCGAAACCATCGCTGCCTATGTCGATGCCGCCACAGCAGACGGATACGCTGAGGATTGGGATCTTGAAACTCTGTGGGCTGCATTGAAGACTCTTTACCCAATTTCCTTCTCAATCGAGGAGTTGGATGCCGAACTCGGGGGTCGTAACGCACTTGACATTGATTTCCTTCATCAGAGGATTCTTGATGACGCGCTTGCTGCTTATGCCAAGCGCGAGGAGGTGCTTGGTTCAGAGGTAATGAGAGAACTTGAACGAAAAGTTCTACTCTCTGTTCTCGATCGAAAATGGCGTGAACACCTATACGAGATGGATTACTTACAAGAAGGAATTGGGCTTCGTGCAATGGCTCAACGAGATCCGCTTGTTGAATATCAGAACGAGGGCTTCGAATTATTCTCAGCAATGATGGATGCAATAAAGGAAGAGATAGCGGGTTACCTCTTTAATATCGAAGTCACAGTCGAGGAATCAAGTAATGAAGTCACTGGCAAAGGTTTGGACGCTCACTCTGCTCCGACTCAATTGCAATATTCATCACCTGATGAATCCGGGTCTACCAAGTCAACTGGAATTTCGCGTAACGCCCCTTGTCCGTGTGGATCGGGGAAGAAGTACAAGCGTTGCCACGGAGAAAAACAGGCTCTATAAGAGGGTGAGTGAGGTGCAGAGCCAGCGATGGTCGACGCCTTCAAATCGCAGGGCAATAGAGCGCACTCTTTTTTCAAATCTTACGGTGATTGTGGATTCACTGATACCGTCAAGCGGTTCGCACTGATGGAGTTTCCGGATCCGACCCACTTCCTTTTGAGACCCGACTTTCTTCACTAACTCCGAATAGATCGTGTGGTGGCACCATCGAGAAAGTTGTGCCGGCTGACGCTTTGCTGCCCAAATTTCAAGCACACTCACGCCAAATTTCAGCGTCCACGTCCGGAGATCTGGAAGTTGGGAGGCGGAGGTTGGTTGTGGCGCGAATTCGGGGTCATATTCCTCTCCAAATTGCGATGGTAGCGAGTAGAGCATTGGCTCTCGCTCCACGTGAGGTCCTGATTCACGTCGGTATAAATCCAACATCGGGTGGTTCCAAAGTTCGGGTTCGATGCTGGATACAGTAAGCATGGTGATTGGACGAGCCGTTATTGATGCATTTGTCATTGACACAGAATGAGCGACCATCTTGCAGGGCACCTCATCCCTTCGGACGAGAAATTCATCATCCGTTTGGATGAGTGTGGAAACCAATAGTGGGTTGTGACTGGATAGCCCTTTAGTTGCCAACTATGAGAAACACCAAGAAAAGAAATCAATCCAAAAACATCATGGCCATTACCCTGATCGTTGCATCATTCGCTTCGGCCTACATACTTTCATCTCTCGCTAATCGCACAGTTCTGATCTGGTCGACTCGAGTCCCCCTAGCGGCCGGGGCGAGAATTTCTGCTTCGGATCTTCGTACCCAACGTGTTTCGTTGCCAGAAGGAAACTCCCTCTACGTGAGGGCCGATCGTGATTTGCGTGAGTTTCGTGTTCTCCGGCCCTTAGGAGCGGGTGAACTAATTCCTTCGAGTTCCGTTAGCTCGCGAAGTACGTCACTCGATATCAACGCAGTGCCCGTCAAGATTCACCTGTCAGATCTGCCAGCCGATATATCAGTAGGGGAGATTGTGAATCTCTATCATGTGGGTGATTCGCAACTTTCAGGAGCTGTAGAACTTCCATCACTTGTGATTTCCAGGACTTCAATTTTGGGAATCAATCGAAAGGGGGAGAATTTAGGCGGAGATCTTTCGCTCACGATCTCAGCTAGTAGTAAGAATATTTTTCGCCTCTTGACGTCGATGTCGTCGGGCCATTTTGTGGTGGTACGGGTATATGGCTGAAATAGCGCTTCCACTCATCGTGACGGCTATCGCGAATTCTGAATTGGAGGGATTTGTCGCTAGCACATTATTTAGTCAGGGCTGGAATGTCATCCATCGTGCTCTAGATGCCCATTCTCTCTCAAATTATCTAACGAAATCTTCGAGTGAAACCGAAAATATCATCCTCATCTATTCTCCGGATCTTTCAGGTCTGACCCCTAGGGCGATTGCGGATCTGCAAGGAATTTTGCGGCAGGTGGTGGGGTTCGCTACAGACTTGCATCAGCACTCGGAATATTCGGGGCTTCTGTCAATTCCAAACGATGCTTCTGAATTACTTAACATCATCAGGAGTTATGTTCGCGCTCCGTTGCTCAGAAAGGCAGAACCTCACATTTTCGGCACGAGAAGGGCGAAGGTCATCGCGCTGGGTACGCCTTCAGGTTCAACTGGATGCACAACCGTGGCAATCAATCTGGCAGTGGAGTTGAGTTTATTAGGCAAGGAGACGCTTCTCTTGGATGCAGATGTTCGACATCCTTCGATGGCTGTGCTTCTTTCCCAGCATAAACTGGATGCCGATCTTGATGCGCGGATAATTGCACAGCGATTAAGTTTAAGCGAATTCACACAATCTCGAATTTCTCAATTGCCGGAATACCTTGATAGTTTTACAGAGAAATATGATTACGTTGTCATCGATCTGGGTACTATCGACGGAGTTTCAGATTCGCTGACAGATAGGCGCTGGACCTCGACTTTGATCCATTGGTCGTGCGAACGCGCAGATGAACTCTGGATAGTAGGAAAGGCAGATGTCCTGGGGATACATCGAATGACATTACTTGCAAAGAATTTTGATCAGGTCACAATTAGAGCCAGAATCAGCGTTCTACTCAATATGAAAGAAGGTGGGAAAAGAGGTGACGAAAGAGAGAGTCATTTCAACTCCGCCATTACATCCCTCAAGCCGTATCGGATCTACTCCCTCCCGCGGGACAGTCGATCGGTCATAAAGGCGGAGCGTGAGCGCGCCAGTCTTATTGAAATCGGCGAAAAAGGTCAGCTTCGAAAGTCAATCGCCAAGATTGCGGTCGATGTAACGAGTTAACCTCTTATATCCTTCTCGCATGCGAGCATATATAGCAGTAACCACCGATGAATTATCTGCATTGCTGGAAAAGGATTCCTTTCCTTTTCGTACTGCCTTTATTCTGACCACAGAATTTGCTCAGGCGAATTCTGAACTTGACGAAGAGGAATTGGAATTTGAACTTTCTTGGAGTGCTGCGCAGGCATCCCGAAGTGGGCAGGAATCTCCGCAAGCAATGGGATTTGTTCTAGCCGTAGATCTCGCACATGGTCAGATAGGTGACACGGTAGGTGACCAAGTTCAACTCCGCTCGGAAATAGCGTGGTCGCAAGTTGAATCAATCCTTGTTTCAGAATCAGAAGAACCTGAACTAACTTGGTATGCCAGCCAAGAGTTAGTCACCTACCTTCCTACCTGGAAGGCGTGAGAGAGTAGTCACATGGGACAGTTGGATGATCTCGTAAAGGGGCGAAGCGCCTTAACTTCTGCGCAAATTCATCGGCTCCATGAATTGACGGCAGATTGGCAGATGCTCTCCGACCTCTCCTTTGCAGATTTGATCCTTTGGGTACCACTTCGGAAAGATAGTAAAAGTTGGCCAACCGGACATGTAGCTGTGGCGCATATTCGACCTACGACGGCTGCAACTGTCTTTGCTCACGATGTCATCGGTGACGAAATTGCTTGGGGAATCCGTGGGCGAATAGATGCCGCTCTCTCTAATGGCGAGATCATTCGCGACTCAGAGCCCGAGCAAGTCGGCGAGTTAATGATTAAGGAAGAAACAATTCCGGTCACATTTGAAGGTCAAGTGATTGCGACGATTTCACGTCACCGCAATGCGGATTTAATGAGGTCTCCTAGCCGCCTCGAACTTAACTACAGAGAAATCGCTCACAATTTGTATCGAATGGTTGCAGAAGGAACATTCCCATATCCTGATGCCATTTCATTATTTGATCCGCTACCCCGTGTTGGGGATGGATTGATTCGACTTGATGTCAACGGAGTAATTTCCTATGCGAGTCCTAACGCGCGTTCAGCATTTAGCCGTCTCGGATGGGCAAACGAATTGGAGAGTTATTCATTAGGCGAAGTTGCGGAGTCAGTGACTAAGACACGGCGAGATGCACATGAAGAGGGATTGAAAAGTTCTTTGAGTGGGAAAGCTCTAAAGAGAGTCGAATGTGAAAATGAGGATGGCACCATCGACTTACTTGTAATGCCGCTGATTCAAGGTAATGACCGAATCGGCGCGATTGTGTTATTGCATAACATTACGGAACTACGTCGCCGCGATAAGGAATTGATTACGAAGGATGCAACGATTCGCGAGGTGCACCACCGAGTAAAAAATAATTTGCAGACCGTTTCGGCACTCCTCCGACTGCAATCACGAAGAATTGAAGATCCAGCCGCGAGCGCAGCACTTGAGGAGGCGGTGCGCCGCATCGGCTCGATCGCTATGGTCCACGAAACCCTCTCTGGGAGTACTGAAGAAACCGTGGCATTTGATGAAGTCCTCGATCGGCTTATTTCAAATGCTCGCGAACTCAGTCCGCGGGTCAATACAATTTCCATTGAACGAGAAGGACATGTCGGGACCCTTGAACCCAGACTTGCCACCCCATTGGCACTCGTGGTTACCGAACTCATCCATAACGCCTTGGAACATGGACTGGCCACGCAGGGGAATGCTCTGCGGATAGTTGTGGAGAGAGATTTGGGTGAAATCGCGATCAGAATTTTCGACAACGGTGTTGGGTTGCCGACCGACTTCGATCTGGCCATTTCGTCGAATTTGGGTTTGCAGATTGTCCGAACTCTTACCGAGAACGAGCTCAAAGGGGAACTGAAACTGCTTTCAGGAGTTGAGGGCACGTCTGCGCTAGTCAAATTCCCACTTTAATTCTCACCCAGAAGGCAATTCCGGGGTACACCGGTTAAATCGAAGTGCTCTGCTCCATAAGTCGTGCCCGGTTTCGGGCTGCCCGACGCTTGAGAGCTCGACGCTCATCCTCGGAAAGGCCACCCCAGACCCCGGCATCTTGACCACTCTCCAGTGCCCAGGCGAGGCAGGCATCTTTGACGATGCAGCGTTGACAGACCTTTTTAGCCTCTTCGATCTGGGTAATGGCAGGACCAGTGTTACCGACAGGGAAAAAAAGCTCGGGATCCTCGTCGCGGCATGCAGATTGATGTCGCCAGTCCATAGACCTAGCCTTCCTTGGGATATTCCTTGCGGCGGCTACATTGCCCCAAAACATGGTTAAGGACTCAATGTACGGAATCCGAGAGACCAATTCTCCCTGACCCCGCTCACATTAACAAGGAGATTGACGAAAAGATTTCCGCGGCGAGCGTGATTTATCTCGCTTTCAAGATATCTTACTGGATGGATCGACTCTTTTGTGCCGAAAGTGCCCCCGGCAGGATTCGAACCTGCGCACCCGCCTCCGGAGGGCGGTGCTCTATCCCCTGAGCTACGGGGGCCCTGGTCTGCTCGTCCTGGCAACCGGGGGCCCTGTATGGGTCGAGATTATCAGTGAGTGGCGCAATTATGAGACTGGGGAAGAATACAACCATGTTGGAGAGCGCTTACTTTGCCACTGGATGTTTCTGGGGCGCCGAACGTCGTTTCTGGCAACTCAAGGGAGTCAAGGAAACGAGTGTCGGCTACATGGGCGGGACTCGCCCTGATCCAAATTATGAGCAGGTTTGCACCGGCGTCACTGGGCACGCCGAAACCGTCAAAGTCGTCTTTGAACCGAGCCAGATCGAGTACGTAGCATTGCTCGAGGAGTTTTGGACCATGCACGATCCAACGTCCCTCAACGCGCAAGGCAATGACATCGGCTCTCAATACCGAAGTGCTATTTTTGTAACAACGCTTGAACAAATGGAGTTTGCGCAGGTAACGCGTGATCTTTATCAGGGAGAAATCACAAAGGCCGGATACGGGAAGATCGTTACCGAAATTGCGCTCGCTGATGGCAACACATATTGGCTCGCTGAGGAGTATCACCAGAAGTATTTGATGAAGAACCCCAGCGGGTACGACTGTCATTCAAGTACTGGAGTTCTATATCCAGCCAGTCCCATAGAAAGTGTGAAATAACTTTATGGAGAGCGCACGCCCCGATGGAACGGCATTTCCTGTTTCTCTCGATGAAAAGAAATTGAAGGAGAACCTTGATCCGACATCCTTTGATGTCTTAAGGCACGGTGCAACAGAGCGACCTTTTACGGGCGAGTATGTAGATACCGAGACTGTGGGAATCTACAGATGCAAAGCGTGCAGTGCAGAATTATTTCGGAGCGATACGAAATTTCATTCAGGATGCGGGTGGCCATCTTTCTATGCGCCAACTAAAGATGATGCAGTCCTTTTGCTAGAAGATCGCTCTCTCGGCATGCGCGTTCGAACTGAAGTTCGTTGTGCTTCTTGCGGTTCGCACCTCGGGCACGTCTTTGAAGGCGAAGGGTATGACGTACCAACAGATCAGCGCTGGTGTATTAATTCGGTTTCAATGTTTCTGGAGCCTAAATAAATCTCTTCGGTCTCAATCCAATCGGAGCCCACATACACTTATCTTGTTTGTCTATTTGTCCTCAATCGCACGCCAGCAGTACCAGGCGACAATACTCCTATGCGGACGGAACTTCTCGCCCTTGATGTGGAGTTTCTTTGGTTCGATTTCTTCTTTTAATCGGTGGATTCTTTCCCATCCACGTCGAACCCCTAGATCACCAGTTGGCCAGATATCCATGCGGCCCAGTTGAAAGATCATGAACATATCGACCGTCCACGGACCAATCCCCCAGAGGGAATTCAATTGCTCATCGACAATTTCATCGTCAAGCAGGTGAAGTTTGTTGATCGGCACTTCTCCGCTCAACGCTGCTTGGGTTAGCCCCTTAATTGTTTTTGCCTTTGCACCTGAGAGTCCGGCTGCTCGAAGATCGCTCTCAGTTAATTTGGCGATTCTAGCCGGCGATATTTTCCCTCCTGCCAAAGAGACTAGGCGCCCGTGAATGGTGTCGGCTGCTCGAACAGCGAGTTGTTGAGAGATGACCGATTCAACAAGTGTCTCGAAGTGAGAGACCGTAGATGGCTTGTAGCCAATTCTGCAAAGCGGACTCTCCTCTACGATCGGAATAAACTTTGGATCCGCTTCACATATTTCGGCAACCGCACGTTTCATTTGGGCAGTGCTAAACGTCATCTCATATACCCAATTTTTTTAGAGAGAAAAACTTGGATACTCATCAGTGACGAGAACAAAGGCATATCCAGCGACTCTATTCCAATAGCCGATTGTGCCGATGACTCCTGCTGCGCACCACTCTGGATACTCTCCGGTGAACACAATGGTGATCCAAGCGACAATCGTCAACATCAGCGCATAAATGGCGTAGACCGCACCGACGAAGTAAAGAGGGATGGCAAGGAGCCACTTCACAAGTGGCAATCCGCGGCTCAGAGACTTTCCCCCATCTATCTCTGGAAACTCCACATTAAATTTTTCATTCGCTTCGATGGATGGATACTCATCCGTGAGTAGAAAGACGTAAGCTGAAATTCTCACTCCGAGAGCAAGAATGCTCTTATTGAAACTGAATACGTATGAGGGGTATGTCCCGACAAAAAGTAGAGTTAAAATGACAGGGAGCACAAATATTCCAGCAGATAGATAATTATCTGTGTTGTAGTAATCACCAAACGCATTGGCGTATATAGCAACTGGAATTACCAGGATAAGCCGGAAAAAGGTAGATACGCGGTTGCGATTTTCAAGTTGTAGATCGATGGTCGTTCTGATTTGCTGATTCATGAAGATAATCTAAGGCTTCTCTTGCTCTTTGTTACAGGGTTGCTCTATTTTTAACCAATTGGTCTGAAAATTGCTGAAAATGGGTTCTTCTTTTGCAGAAAAAGAGAGATTGGGGCTACATGGCTGGGATTAAGGAGATTGCGGCCCTCGCGGAGGTCTCCACCGCGACAGTTTCCAGAGCCTTGCGCGGTTTGCATCATGTAAGTGACGAAACTCGCGAAAGAATTGTTCGCGCAGCCGAGAAATTGAATTATCCATTGGAGAAGGAGAAATCATCAGGAACCGTTGGCCGTATGCATAGCGTCGGAGTTGTCGCCCCATACATATCCAATTGGTACTTTTCTCATGTTATTCATGGGGCCGAGAACGCGCTGCGTCAGGCTGGGTATGACTTGTTGCTTTACAACTTCGGACAGATGAAGGGTCGAGAGCGGCTTTTCCAACATCAATTGTTGAAGGGTCGGGTGGATGGCATCATCGTGATAAGTCTTCCCCCGACTAAAGAGGAATTTGATTCAATGTTGAGTCTGGGAATTCCCATCGCGCTCGTTGGTATGCACAATGAGGGTTGCGCGAGCATTGCAATCGACGATGTAGCTGCTGCGCGTACCGCTACGCAACATTTGGTTAATCAAGGTCATCGAGAAATAGCTCTTATGTCTGGCCGCCCAGATGATCCATTTAATTTTAGTGTCCCGCAAGATCGACGCATGGGGTTCATGCAAGTTCTGGCGGAGAATCGTTTGGAGTGGGTGCCCAATCGTGAAGTGCACGGGGATTTCACCATGCATGGAGGCGCTCGCGCCATGGATGAACTACTCGCAAGACCAAATCGTCCCACTGCAATTTTCTGCGAATCTGATGAAATGGCGCTGGGTGCGATGCAAGCATGTCGTAGACATGGCATAAAGGTGCCCGATGACATCTCCATTGTCGGCTTCGATGGCCACGAAATGGCTGAAATATCGGATCTGACAACCATGGAGCAACCCGTACAGCTCATGGGCGAATTGGCCGCTCAGGCAATTATGGAGAAAATTAAGAAACCCAATACTAATTATTCATCTACTACTTTACCTACGACACTGATCGTTCGGAATTCGACTCGAAGAATTAATGCCTAGGCTTACATGTCTCAGAGATGGGATACTAGACGGATGACGTCGCTAGAAGTACGGGCTCCATCTCTAGAAGAATTAAGAACTCATCGCAGCGAAAAGTGGCGTGAGTATCCCCGCGATGTACTGCCACTGCCTGTGGCGGAAATGGATTTCCCCATTGCTGCTCCAATTCGTGATCTTTTGCTGGATATGGTCTCTCACTCCGATCTTGGTTATCTTGGTCCGATTCCTGAATTGCCCATTTCATTTGTGAAGTTTGCCCAGAAGCGATGGGACTGGAGTGCTGACGTAGACCAATTTCATCTTGCGACGGATGTGGGCGTAGCGGTGGTTGAAGTTCTTCGGTTGATCACAACGCCGGGTGACACTGTGGTTGTGAATTCACCGGTCTATCATAATTTTTACACCTGGATAGATGAGACTCATCTCGAGAAGATTGATGTCCCATTTGTTGAGCGGGAGAGTGGTTGGTTTATAGATTTTGAGTCTCTTGAAAGTGCATACAAGAAGGGTGCCAAAGTTCACTTGCTTTGCAATCCACAGAATCCACTTGGTCGAGTATTTACAAAGGAAGAACTAAGGCGCATTGCCAAACTTGCACATGAGTATTCGGTAGTCGTGATTAGCGATGAAATTCATGCACCACTTACATATTCAGAGGCGACTTTTGTTCCCTTTCTCTCCCTGGGTTTTGAGGCTGAGTCCGTTGGAATTGTCGTTACTGCCGCGAGCAAGGCGTGGAACATCGCTGGCCTTAAATGTGCGTTAACTATTAGCCAGAGCGAGGCCATGGATTCAGTGCTCAAAGGGCTTCCGAAGGCCACACACTATCGCGCTTCACTCTTAGGTGGTTTCGCTGCCGCGGCGGCGTATGAAGAAGGGAATGAATGGCTAGATGGCGTTATTGCCACATTGGATTCGAATCGTCATTATCTTGCAGAACTTCTTTCAGTAAAAATTCCTCAAATCAAATATCGAATTCCGCAGAATAGTTACTTAGCTTGGCTAGATTTATCGGATCTTAATTTGGGCGTCAATCCTTCATCTGTCTTATTAGAGCGGGGAAAGGTGGCGTTGAATTCGGGGGGTTCATTTGGTCCCCATACTTCGCAGTTTGTACGTTTAAATTTTGCAACGAGTCACTCCATACTGGAAGAGGCGGTCGAGCGAATGGTGGTAGCTATTTCATGAAAGAGGAAAAATCTTTTCACCCAGAAACCCTTGCCATAACATCGGGTCGACCGGCGCGTATATCTGACGGCTCAATTAATTCCACAATTACATTGAGTTCAACATTTCATGCTGGCGGACTTATTGGATACGGGCGATACGGCAATGAAACGTGGGCCAACCTTGAGAGTGCAATCCAAGCGTTGGAGGGTGGACCCACACTTGCATTCTCATCAGGTATGGCGGCGATTAGCGCGGTTTTTTCGATTTTGCCTGCGGGCGCGGTGGTAACTGCCTCACATCAAGGCTATAGCGGAGTCATGACTTTGCTCAAGACTTTGGAGGCATCTGGAAAGATCGAGGTGCGGTACGTCGATGTAGCAAATACGGAGCAAGTTCTTTCTGCACTTCCTGGAACCGCTCTGCTCTGGTTAGAGTCGCCAACTAATCCGATGATGTCTGTTGCCGATTTGCCTCGTCTAATAGGTGCTGCGAAATCGGCAGGCTGTGGGGTTGCGGTAGATAACACTTTTGCTACACCCCTTGGACAGAGACCCCTCACGATGGGTGCCGACATGGTGGTTCATTCGGTGACGAAATATTTGGCTGGGCATAGCGATGTAATACTGGGTTCCATTTCAACGACTGATCCTGCGCTCTTTGCCAGACTAGATGATGCGAGAAGGATTGGGGGCGCTATCCCAGGTCCATTTGAGGCGTGGTTGGCGCTTCGCGGAATCCGCACCTTTCCAGTTCGCTTCGAAAAAGCACAGGCGAGCGCTCTTGAAATTGCCTCACGACTTGCACGTCATCCAAAGATTGAGAACGTCTTTTACCCCGGTCTTGCTGGTGACAAGTTCCACGAGCGTGCGAGCGCGTTTATGGGTGGCTTCGGGGCGGTCCTCTCTTTCACTCTTTATTCAGGACCGGAAGAGGCGGAGAAAGTCTGTCAGGCTTCTAAAGTCATCACTCACGCGACAAGTTTGGGTGGCGTTGAGTCTCTCTGGGAGCGAAGACGGAGGTGGTCTGGTGAGAGTCATTCGGTTCCCGAAACCTTGATACGCCTATCTGTTGGGTGTGAAAACGTTGAGGATCTTTGGAATGACATTTCTCAAGCGCTTGAAAATGCGTGAGGCGAACTGTTAATGAGCGGGCGAGTGACTCAGAAGTAGAGTATTTTATCCCTATGTTAAAAGTCGCTCGGAGGATCGCAGGCATAGTTGCTTTAACGATGCTCTCTTTCCGCGCGGTCGGCTCATTCCTGTCATGGGTAGAAAAACAAGAAGACGAACCCCAGAGCGTATGGTCAGACGAAGATGAGTTTGAAGACGCCTAAGTTATTTATATTATGTGAAAACTCTCAGTTCTTTTTATGTGGAAGACCTACCACCACCTATTGCTTTGTGGCATTGTAGGTATCGGAGACAGGGAGTGAAGAATGAAAATCGTAATCCACGCTCGCCAAGCTCAACTTGCAGAAGACTTTAAGAAAATTGTCGAAGAGAAATTGCATTCAATGAACCGCTTTAGTGTGGTGATTGATCGCGTTGAAGTTGAAATTATCCACGAAGGAAATCCGCGACAGGGAAAATTTTCGCACCGAGTCATATTGACTTCGCATGGAGTGGGCCCGCTTCTGAGAGCGCAAGCCGCGGCGTTCAATGACGTGGCGGCCTTTGATCTTGCCATAAAGAACTTTGAATTGCAGATTCGAAAAATTCATGAGCGAGACAAAGAGATTGCTCATGACAGTCTTCGGAAGAAGGCTGTTTCGGAATAGTCGCTCCTACTCGGCCCCCGCAATTCCGCGGGTTGCTGTCAGACTTGCAACGGTTGTAATTATTAAAATGGTCAAGATGGAACTAAGGCTGAAATTGAGAGAAATTTCGGGCACGTGGAGTCCAACGACCTCGTTAATACCCACCCCATGCATGGCCTCAAGAATCATCTTCACTCCGATGAAGGCCAGAATGATTGAGAGACCCTTAGATAGATAGATCAATCGCGTGAGAAGTCCTTCGAGCAAGAAATAAAGTTGGCGTAGCCCCATAAGGGCGAAAATATTTGCGGTTGTAACAATGTAGGCATTCTTTGTTAATCCAAAGATCGCGGGGATTGAATCAAGCGAAAAGACCAGGTTGGTTAAACCAAGGGCAACGAGAGCGATAGTGAAGGTACTAATTCCCTTTTCCTTCATCTTCGTGACTATGCGGCCTTCTTTCCATTCGTCATCGTCGCCTTTTTCCTTCGCAAGTTCGTATGCCGAGTAGATGAGAAACGCACCGAATAGAAAGAAAATACTGGAAAAGTGAGAGATGAGTGCGGCACCGACTGGGATAAGCGCCCCACGCATGAGGATCGTCAACATGATTCCAAGTAACAGAACGAGTTGTTGTTTCTCCTTCTTGACATGTAAGTGGCCAAGAATGATGATGAAAACGAAGATGTTATCTACTGAAAGTGCATACTCGGTGAGCCAACCTGCAAAGAATTCTTGTTGTCCTTGCTCCGATGACCACATTGGCAACATAATTCCGAAGACAATGGCTGTAGCGATGTAGAAGACTGTCCAAAAGCTCGCTTCTAGAAGCGAAGTCTCTTTGTTGCGTCGGACAATGGCAAGCGCAAGATCAAAGAGGATTATCAGGCTTAGAATGCCGATCGTAAGAATCCAGGCGGTCGTCGAAATCATGGGAGGTAGTCTGCCATAAGCTTTGGCGAGTTATTTTTGAGAATTTTTGACTCTACCTTCGATTTCACGAAGAAGCCGATGCACCTCTTGCGAAATTACCTTGAGCTCTTTGAGTTCGCGATTGGCGATTTCGCGAGATTCTTTCGCCAATTCGAATTCTCCCAAACTCGCTTCGTGAGTCTCGTTTATTTTCAGCTCTACGCTCTCGGACTGAGCACTCTGACCCACCATGATGATGGAGAGCAAGACAAGTTGCAGGAAGGTCTGGGCGACCCATGAGACGATCACTATCGTGTCGTGAGTTCTTATGGCGCCAGGTAAAGAAATCAAGGCTATTAGTGCGAATAGATAGGCACACCACATTGTGCCAACCATTGTTGTGATCCGACCGGCAAGCATCTTATTGAATTCCACCAAAGCGTTCATAGGAACTTCTTTCGTCGCGATAGGTTCTGCCTTCTGAGTTATTCACCCAGGATAATCAAAGAGAAGGAAAGACTATAGCCATCCGTTTTGGTTTCGTCAGTGAAAGCTCTTTATTGGTACCCTCGACCACGATGCAAGCAAATGATCAGGCAGATTTGAGGCCGCACTGGCACCGCCCGCATATGGGCGAACACAGGTGGCCGGTTCTTCTCGTCGTTTCACTTGTCATTGGCTTGCAGTACTCACTCCCACATAATCTTTCTCTCTCATTTCAAACTCTGGTTTGTTACATAGAGGCAGCATTTCTCCTGACCTTGCTGGTGATTAACCCGCGACGCATTTCCAGTCATGTTCCAACAACGCGGGCTTTTGGACTTGTTCTGATTGCCACCATGACACTCTCAAATACGGCGTCCGCAATCAAATTGATAGACGCGATTATTACGCAGAATGTCACCGATGCTCGCAGCCTCTTGGGATTTGGTGGCTCAATTTGGATCACGAATGTCGTGGTTTTTGGACTTTGGTACTGGGAGTTGGACCGCGGTGGCCCAGGAAAGAGGGCGGAAGCTGTTCACCCTTACCCTGATTTCATATTCCCTCAAATGTCAGATCCTTTATATGCGCCTCACACCTGGCACCCAAACTTTTTTGACTACCTTTATACCTCCTTTACAAATGCCAGCGCATTCAGTCCCACCGATGTAATGCCGCTAAGCCGATGGGCGAAAATGTTGATGCTACTTCAATCCATGACGGCACTTTTGATGGTCGGTTTGGTCTTTGCTCGTGCAGTTAATATCCTGCACTGAACATGTATTTGAATTTCACGAGGGGTGACGGTGACGAGTAAGAGTCTGACAGAAACGCTGGAGACCATTCTGCCCGGAGGGGTTCTCAACAGTATTTTTGACCGCAAATCTATGGCAAATGACGCATCGCACTACTTACTCACGCCACAACTAGTTCTGCGGCCCAAGACTGCTACACAGGTGGGTGACATCCTGCGAGCAAGTAAAGAGCAGAACATTGGAGTTACATTTCGTTCAGGTGGCACGAGTCTCAGTGGACAGGCAGTTGGATCGGGATTACTTGTTGATACGCGAAGGAATTTCAAGGAAGTAGAAGTCTTAAACGATGGCAATCAGGTGCGAATACAACCGGGCGTAACGATTCGTCAAGTAAACGCAGCCCTTGCCAAGTATGGTAAGAAGTTGGGTCCTGACCCCGCTAGCGAAGTAGCTTGTACGGTCGGGGGAGTGGTCGCCAATAACTCAAGCGGAATGTCCTGTGGTACTGAGTTCAATACTTATTCCACTCTCAAATCTATGACGCTCGTGCTTCCTAGTGGCACGGTGATCAACACAGGACAGGCAGATGCCAATGAGAAACTTAGAGCAAGCGAACCTCTGCTCTATGAAGGCCTTCTAGCCTTGCACAAGCGCATTCATGATCGTGATTCTTCTGTAGAAAAGATTCGTTCCCTGTATTCCATCAAGAACACGATGGGTTATTCTCTTAATTCATTTCTGGACTATTCCAAACCGATCGACCTACTCGCCCATTTGATAGTGGGTAGCGAAGGTACCTTGGCGTTCATAGCTGAGGTTGTGTTTAATACAATTCCCGTCCTTCCTAAACTCGCAACGGGCTTGCTCATTTTTGAAAACCTAGAGGATGCGACTCGATCGCTGCCGGATCTAAAACGATCCGGTGCTGCGGTTATCGAATTATTGGATACTTCATCGCTCGTTGTCGCTCAGCGTGAACATATGGCGGACTCCGTTCTCGCAGGTGTTCAGTTTGTTGATCACGCGGCCCTGCTTCTCGAGTACCAATCTGTTACGGACGATGAATTGTCTCAAAGTCTCGAAGTTGCTCGGAAAATAATTACTAGCTTGCCAATAAGGCCGGTCACATTGTCGCGAGATCCATTGATTCGCAAGGAATTGTGGCATGCACGCAAAGGTTTATACGCGGCCGTAGCGGGAAATCGTCCATCAGGTACCACGGCGATACTCGAAGACATTGCCGTGCCAATGGATGCTCTTCATGAGACGACCATTGCGCTGGGAGAATTACTCAACAAACATAATTACGAAGGAAGTGTGATTTTTGGACATGCCAAAGATGGGAATCTTCATTTTCTTCTAAATGAGAATTTCGATCGCCCTGAATTACTGGTGCGCTATCAGCATTTTACGGAAGATATGGTCTCCTTGATCTTAGGGAAGAGTGGTTCTCTCAAGGCGGAGCACGGAACTGGTCGAATCATGGCCCCGTACCTTCGTCGGCAGTGCGGGGATGAACTATATGAAGTAATGCTCCAAATAAAGAAGTTGTGCGATCCCAATAATATTTTGAATCCCGGAGTACTGATTAGTGAAAATCATCTTGTTCATATCGAAAATTTGAAAGTTAGCCCAACTGTAGATGTTGAGGTAGATCGATGTGTTGAATGTGGATACTGCGAACCAGTCTGTCCGAGTCGGGATTTAACCCTCACTCCACGTCAACGAATTGTGCTGCGCCGCGCGCTTGTCGATGCCGAAAAGTCTGGAGATATGGAGTTGGTGGGCGAACTCAATAGTCGTTTTGATTACGATGCCGTCCAAACATGCGCGGCGGACAGCATGTGCGCCGTGACATGTCCAGTCCACATTGATACGGGGACTCTCGTCAAACGCCTTCGGGCTGAACAGCAAAGCGAAACGCCTAAGAAAGTGGGAGAGAGAGTTGCGAAGAATTGGGGACCCATCACCACTTTTCTTTCCGGTGTGTTGAGTGTTGCGAAGAAATCACCTGCACCTCTTATCATCGGTGTGAATCGCCTTTTGAGAATGGGTGTTGGAGAAGATCGGCTTCCACTCTGGAACAAAGGACTTCCGGGAGGTGGGTCCGCCCGCAAGCCGATCGATAATCAGAAAGCAGAGATCCTTTATTTTCCATCCTGCGTCAACACTCTTTTTGGAGCACCCTCAGGAGAAATTAATGTTCAGGACGCCTTTCTGGCGCTCTGCGCTCGTGCTGGGGTCGAAGTCATGATTCCGGAAGGAATCGAGGGGAGTTGCTGCACGACTCCATGGAAGTCAAAAGGACTTACGGGTGGCTATGAAGTGATGAGCAGAGTCACAAGGGAACGGATTTTAGGGACCTCAAAAAACCGCAAAATTCCTATTGTTTGCGATGCTACTTCTTGTACGGACGGATTAATGGGTCTCGAGGATGAGGACCGCAGTGGCGCTGAAATATTAGATGCTCTCTCTTTTATTGTAGATCGAATACTGCCTCGCCTAAATGTGAATAAAAAGCTCGCTTCAATTGCGCTTCACCCAACTTGTTCGGGCACGCAATTAGGTCTCAATGAAAGCATGACTAAAATCGCGCATTTTGTTGCGGATGAAGTTTATATTCCAGAAAATTGGGCGTGCTGTGGCTTCGGCGGCGACCGTGGTCTGCTTCATCCGGAACTCACCGAATCTGCTACTTTTGCTGAGGCACACGAAATCAAGGGTCGAACATTCTCAGAGTACTCCTCCGCCAATAGACCCTGTGAGATCGCAATGTCACAGGCAACGGGAGAGAATTACAAACATCTTTTGCAAGTTTTAGAACGGAGTTCTCGCCCATGATAGTTACTCGCGTCGAACTTGATTCTCGCCAATTGGAAGATCTTCGGGGCATCGTGGATGGGCGAATCTCGACAAATGAATCAGTACTTGATCAACACGGTCATGATGAATCGGCATTTACCCCTGCCCGGCCTTCAGCTGTAGTCATGGTCAATTCCACCGAAGAGGTTTCACGTGTTCTGGCTTACTGCAACGTGGAGAAAATCCCCGTCGTGCCCTTTGGAGCGGGCACTTCTTTGGAAGGTCACGTTGTTCCAATATTTGGCGGAGTAAGTCTTGATCTAACGAATATGAATCGGATTCTTGAAATCCGACCAGATGACCTCGTCGCTCGAGTGCAAGCTGGTGTCACACGGGTGATGCTCAATGAGAAATTATCAAGCCAGGGCATATTTTTTTCAGTAGACCCCGGGGCGGACGCGACATTGGGCGGAATGGCAGCGACGGGAGCCGCCGGCACGACAACGGTGCGTTACGGATCCATGAGAGAAAACGTCATGGCTCTGACTGCCGTTCTGGCAGATGGGACAATTATCAGGACAGGTCGTGAAACGCGGAAGCTTTCTGCTGGATATGACTTAACTCGATTGCTCGTAGGTTCAGAGGGAACGCTGGCGGTGATCACCGAACTAAGTCTTCGCCTGTTTGGCATCCCAGAGAAAATGGCGGCAGCCGTTGTCTGTTTCCCAACGTTGCACGATGGAGTCGCAGCAGCATCCGCAATCATTCGATCCGGTGTCCCAATTGCGCGGTGTGAATTCTTGGATGCGCTCTGCATAAGAAATCTGAATGCGCACGAGCACCTCTCGTTGACCGAGTCCCCCACGCTCTTTTTTGAATTCCACGGAAGTCCGGAGAGTGTTGCCGAGGATGCGCGCATCGTGCAGGAAATTGTTACTGAATTCAGCGGTACTGAATTCGTTTGGACGAGCGATGAGGGCGAACGTCGCAAGCTCTGGCAGGCACGGCACAACTCACATTTCGCCGCCGCGGCAGCAAACCCCGGGAAAAAAGGAGTGAGCACAGATATGGCGGTTCCGCCGTCGAAACTTGCCGAAGCTGTCGCCATGGTCGATGCAATGCTCTCGCGGCAGCCATTTCCCTACACAATTCTTGGTCACGTAGCTGATGGAAATTTTCATTCGCAATTGATGACGGATATTACGAAGCCAGAAGAATTAGTAGCAATTCGCGAGTTGGTACACGAGATGACTTTGAAGATTATTGAGATGGGTGGGACGTGTACCGGCGAGCACGGAATCGGGGCAGGAAAGATTGATCTTCTGACAGCCGAAACGGGCATAGAGGCAGTGCAAGTGATGCGGGGTATCAAAGCATCTATGGATCCCAACGGAATTCTTAATCCGGGGAAGATTTTCCGCGCATAAGGAAACGACCCGCACCTGAGAGGTACGGGTCGTTTTTAGGGGAAGATTCAATCCTTCTTATTGTTCTTCTTTGATTTTTCGCCATTTACTGAAGCCTTTGAAGAAGAGGGCTTAACGGGTGCAACTGGCTTAACCGGCGCAATGGGCTTTGTCGGTTGGACCGGCAAAGCCAACTTGGCCAAGGCATCCTTCTTTGATGGTCGAACAGGCTCGGGTCCAAGCGCATCCAATGATGTTTTTCGTGCAGCTGTCGCTGCGGCAATTGCTGCTTTGCGGGCTGTTTCAGCTGCACTCTTCTGATCTGCCGTGGTCGCTGCGACCATGGCGGTCTTGAAGTCGGCGATTACTTTGGCCACTGCGGCTTGGAATGTTGTGTTTACTGCCTTGCGCTTTACCTTGATCGCTTGGCCAGCTAACCGATACTGCTCATTGGCGATTTTCCAGGCGGCAAGGTACTTATCCATATCTGCTTCATACTTAACCAGTTCAGCCTTATATGCAGCCAAGGCAATTTTGTACGCCTCCAACTGGGCTTGGTAAGTTGACGCGCTTGCGGACGCGGACGCACTTGCCGACGCTGATGGCGTGGGAGTGGGATCTGCGGCACTTGCCGAAGTGAGCGAGCCCGCAACGAGACCAGCACTCAATAGTGTGGCAGTAAGAAACTTCTTGGTCTTCATCCGATAACTCCCTAACGTTGGAACTCGAGGGTAGAACTTTACGTTGATAAAGTTGTCATGCTTTATGGCATGATTTTGGACCCTGACATTGTGTGTTTTCTGTGAAAACCCTCTGGCGGCTTTGCGGAAATCCCATTCTTTCATGCAATGGGGTAGTGGGGGAGTTAGTCTCAGCGCAGGAGGTCCCAATGGAGAAGCCACTGATACTGATAGTCGATGATGAGATTGGCGTTCGTGAACTTTTGACCGATGCCCTGCGGCTTGGTGGGTTTGACACTATCGCCGCCAAAGATGGGATGAGCGCTCTCAGCGTCATGAGAAAAGCGAAACCCGATTTGTTGGTGATTGACGTGAACATGCCAGTGATGGACGGTTTCGATTTTCTGGAAAGGGTGCGGTCCAACAAGGATCTAGTGCCAGCACTCATGCTAACCGCCCGCAAGGATCGCGGAGACATCTCTCGGGGTCTACGTATTGGCGCGGATGACTATGTGACAAAGCCCTTTGGTTTAGAAGAGCTCACATTGAGGATCCACGCGATTCTTCGCAGGACTCGACGCGAAGCGGCGGAATTCTCGGTTCTTACCTGCGGACCAATTTCTCTGAATGAAGAGACCTATCAAGTCTATTTAAATGAGGATCTCATTGAAGTTTCCAAGACGGAGTTCCGTTTACTGCAGTATCTGATGCAAAACAAAGGTCGCGTGCTTACTAAATCCAACTTATTGAGTTCGGTATGGGGCATTGATTTCGAATCCGAGACCGGAGTCGTGGATACCTATGTTTCTTACCTGCGGCGAAAGTTTCACTCGGATGATTTTGATGGGATCAAGACAGTTCGGGGCATCGGCTTCCAGATTCTCGAGCCACAAGGTAAGAAGTGAAACTTCGCTCACGCCTCACTCTTGCTTCCGCAATTGTGACGGTTGTGAGCACTCTTGTAATCGGCGGTTTGGCAATAAATTCCACGCGCGATACCGAGGTTGAACTCCTCGACAATTCCCTTTCTCAGGTTGTGACTTCAGTCCACGGTCGTACAAATGCCGCGCTCTCTGAAGCCCTTTATTCAGCACAGCAAAGTGAAATTGCATTAACGCTTGTCTATTATCTTTATGGACAGCCGCCCTCGATTTTGAATGATTCTAAGTTGAGCGTCGTTCCAAACCCCACGGCTCGCGAGCGCAAACAGAGCCTCACCCGACCTGTGACACATGGCGGTCCCGAGACTTATCGGATGCGCACCATCAATTTATCCGACCAGGAGTATCTAGTCGTCGCGGTTTCGCTCAAGGAAGTTGATGCCCGATACAAAAGTGATTTGATTCGACTTTCAATTTTCATTCTTCTTGCACTCATTTCTAGCATCGCTATGACGGCATTCTTGGTTCGACGGGACACCAAGAAAATCGAGATTCTCATTTCATCGGCCAAGGAGATCTCCCTCGGACACATGGACATTGACATTCCGTCCATTAAGGGAAACTCTGAAGTGGATCAGCTCGCAGAGTCCTTGCATCGCATGGTCATTTCCTTGAGAAGGACGGCGGAAATTGAAGAACTATCCTCCAAGCGGATGCAGGAATTCTTAGGCGATGCCTCACACGAGTTGCGCACTCCGTTGACGGTGGTAAAAGGCTACGTGGAGTTGCTTTCGGGAAGGTCAATGGTCGACGCAGAACAAAGGGCGCGCGCTTTTAGCCGTGTGAATTCTGAGATCTTAAGGATGGAGACTCTGATTGCTGATCTTCTCTTCCTTGCCGAATTCGGCCACGTACCAACGGAAGAAATTCTGGATGTGGACCTTTCCAAATTGTTACGCTCACATTTATCGGACTTTTCGACCTTCAATAAAAACAGAGAAATAACGCATGATATTGAGGATCACCTGATCATTAAGGGTTCGGAATCGCACATTGAGCGATTGTTCGCAAACATATTTGCAAACATTTCTCGACACACTCCAGCGGATGCCTCCGTTAACGTGGGACTCAACCGAAGTGAGCATGGCATCAGTCTGCTCATCGAAGATGGTGGTCCAGGGCTGCCGGAGAGTGCTTATAAAGAGGGTGTTCAGAATTTCCAGCGCTTTGATAGTTCGCGTTCTCGCGAAAATGGCGGGTCTGGATTGGGCATGAGCATTATTTTCGCAATCGTTCGGGAACACGGAGGCACCATCACTTTGCGTCCAAGTAAACTCGGAGGCTTAGGTGTCCACGTCTTTTTTGGTAACTTGAGTGCATGAGTGCGCCATTGAATGAAGCGATTTCAGAGGCTGCTGCACTAATAGGAAACCCCGAATCTCTAGTGAGAGCGGTGCTCTCTGGTTCGAGGCGTGCCATGACGCCACCTGCTCTTCGCATTGATATTCGCCCAGTTCAATTAAAGGGCAAACTGTTTCTGCAAGTCGCCTCAAATAATGGACGCCAAACTCAAACGAAGAATTTTGAAATCGGGGAGTTGAATATTGAAGAACTTCTTGCGAGCGGATTCTCAAACATCTTGGTGGAGCAAACTTCGGGATCAATGTCACTTCGAATCAGCAAGAAGGAACGTCCATTGATACATCGCGAAAGTGGCGACAATGAACAAGTTCTTGATCATGACAGATCGAAAAGTCGCCTTCTAGACTCGAATGATCCGTTTCTTAGAGAAGTGGGGATCTCTGATAAGCACGGAGTCATCAAGCCGACAAGACAAGATAAGTACCGCCAAGTGGAGGAATTCCTGCGGTTGCTTGCTCCGACTCTCAAGAACGCACTAGAAGCGGGGCATGTAGCAATACCCACGAAAGAATCGCCTCTAGTAATTGTTGATCTTGGTTGCGGAAACGCCTATCTCACCTTTGCCGTACATCAGTATTTGAAGAGTATTGACATTGAAGTGGAGGTTATCGGAATTGATATTCGTCCAGAATCACGGAAACGAAATGAGGAGATTGCATCGCGACTGGGAGTTGACTCGTCAATTCATTTCCGGGCCGAGGAAATTTCACAGGCAAAAGTCGAACGGGTAGATGTGGTTATTGGATTACATGCGTGTGACACCGCAACTGATGACGCTATTGCGTGGGCGGTGGAACATGATGCGAAATTGCTTTTTATAGCGCCATGTTGCCACCATGATTTACAAGCGCAAATTGTCGAGATTCCGGATCCTTGGCAAGTAATTATGAAACATGGACTTCTAAAGGAGCGGTTCGCGGACCTGATGACGGATGCGCTCCGGGCCCACATTCTTAAGCTCGTCGGATATCGGTCTGAAGTGATCGAATTTGTTGGAGGAGAACACACGCCCCGCAACTTGTTGATTCGTGCCGTCAAGACAGGCGCGGTACCTGACTCAAATGACGTGGCACGCTATCAAGAGTTGATAAAACTCTGGAAAATTAGACCGGCACTCGCAACAAGACTTTTGAAAGAAGAGTAAGGAAGAGTGAGATGAATGTGACGGAAGGTGGATTGACTAACCAACGCACTTGTAAGTTTTAATGCTGGCATGGCGCTTTCGGAAGTCAGGCGAGTTTTCGAAGGTGCCAAGTCCCTTAAACCAGAGGTCCTTGAATCATCGTGTAAACGGAGTCCTTAACTACAGGCGGAGCATGCATTTTGCCAATCCGAGGGACATTGGTTGGCAACCTCTCGCTTTTTTGGGGGGTCTTCCCCAGAAATTAGGTAAGTAATTTCCGAATATTCCCCGTACACTACGCGCAAACCGATCACCCCTGATCGGTCAAAGGAGCCATGGCAAAAACATGGGTAGGCGCTGACAACGCAAGGTTTGGCGCGCCTAAAATCAAATTATCATTGTTTTTGGCTCTTATTTTGTCATTTTCTGGATTATCAGCCACAAGTGCAAATGCGGCAGAATCTCAATCTTTCATCACCTCTCTTGGATTAGCCGGACCGATCGTTTCGGCGAAGGCTTCCGGAGGATTTTCATCGAGTTTAAAACCACCTATTTTTGTTGACAGTAAGAGCGGAACGGTTGTTGTACCTTCGCCTTCCAAGTCACCTAGTTCCATCAAAGGACCCATCAATGCTTCCGGATCTACCGGGTCCGGCTCTACAGGATCGGCGGGATCTTCGGGAAGTGGCGGAGGAGCCGCAGCAATCTCTAATGCGGTTGCTGGAATTACCGGAACAGCGGTTGTCGTTGGTGCACGAGGTGCCACGGGAGCACAGGGTTTACAGGGAGAAGTCGGACCGCCTGGCCCACCGGGACCCGCAGGACCCGCGGGTGATATCGGAGCACAGGGAATCCAAGGCCTCCAGGGAATTGATGGAATTCAAGGTATTCAGGGTCCACAAGGGGTCCAAGGGGAAAAGGGTGAAACCGGCGCAATCGGGGCAATCGGGGCCCAAGGACCATCGGGACCACCCGGGGCTGCTGGGGCGAATGGCACCAATGGAGCTCAAGGCCCAGCGGGCCCGCAAGGTCCAGGTGGAGCTCAAGGTCCAGCGGGCCCTGGAGGTAGTGGTTCTGTAGGTCCAGCGGGCCCAGCCGGTCCGGAGGGTCCAGCCGGCCCTGCGGGCGGTCCATCCGGTCCAGCGGGTCCGCAAGGTCCAGCGGGCTCGGGTGGTCCATCCGGCCCAGCGGGTCCGCAAGGCCCATCCGGTCCATCTGGAAGCGGAACTGGCACGGAAGGTCCATCTGGACCACAAGGCCCAGCAGGTACTCAAGGTCCAGTCGGCCCATCTGGTCCACAAGGATCGTCAGGAGCAGCGGGATCGGCAGGAGCGCAAGGTCCAGCAGGCCCATCGGGACCAGCGGGACCAGCGGGTTCAGGAACAGGGGTCTCTGGCCCTGAAGGTCCCACGGGTGCCCAAGGCTCCTCCGGACCTGAGGGTCCAACAGGATTAACAGGAACTACCGGTGCTACTGGCGCCCAAGGACCTTCCGGACTTCAGGGCCCAGCTGGCCCATCAGGTCCTCAAGGTGTCGCAGGAAATGACGGGGCAACCGGGGCCACCGGATCCCAGGGTCCATCGGGGCCCGCCGGAACTGGTGCAACCGGTGCCACAGGATCACAGGGCCCCTCCGGACCTGAGGGCCCAACAGGATTAACAGGAACTACCGGTGCTACCGGTGCCCAAGGACCTTCCGGACTTCAGGGCCCGGTTGGTCCATCAGGTCCTCAAGGTGTCGCAGGAAATGACGGGGCAACCGGTGCCACCGGATCCCAGGGCCCATCGGGTCCATCGGGCAGTGCTGGAGCAAGCGGGCCCACCGGGGCCACCGGATCACAAGGTGTCAGCGGCCCATCCGGGCCTGAAGGAATCCAGGGACCCTCGGGTCT